>NZ_CP146005.1:370000-740000 GCF_038095995.1 Mesomycoplasma ovipneumoniae | reverse complement strand
CTCAAAATAGATTGTTGATGAGTCAAAATAAAATTCACTGTCCCTTTTTCCAAGTTCGCTTGTTACCATTTTGTTGACACTATTTAAAAGTTGATTTTGTGACTCAAAGACAAGATCTAGGAGTCTATAAAAGCTATTTTTGGAAGCATTTATTTGATTTGAGTAGTCATCCTTTTTATCAAAAGCATTAATAATGCTGCCAGGATCAGTGATCCGTTTTGAAATTAAGTAGTTAAAAATTTCTTTCATATTTTTATGTCTACTTTTAGGAAGTGACTCAAAAATATTGTGCTTTTCAATAAGTTTTTCAATTAATTCCCCACCAACAAAAACCGAACCTTCGATTATTGCGGAATTTTTAATAGAATCAAGTAAAATAGCCTTGACTTTATCTTTGTCATCTAAATTTGAAAACAATTTCAATTTTTCTTTGATAATTTGAACAGCATTTGGATTAATTTTTTCCAAATTCCGCTCATTTCCTAAACTAAATCAACGTTTTGGACCTTTGGAATAACCTTGTGTTCAGCCAACATATTTATATGGTTTATCTTTTGAAGATCCTCAAACACTAAATAAAAACAAATTTTGTTTTTTCATAATGTATAATTATACCATAAAATTACTTAAAATGCTACCAAATGCTACCAATAAAAATTAAGGTTTTACATTCAAAAAACACCGATTTACAGGTCTTTTTTCATATTTATATTTACTAAAAAGTGAATTTTTGCCTTCAAACTGGGAAACTCGGGTTTGGTTCACAGGGAACGCCATAGCGATTTTTAAACATGATTTGTTGATCTGAAGTGTTAAATTCAACCCTTTGTCTTAATTTTTGTCATCAAACTGACAAATCCAGGAAAAATAACAATCAAAGCAAAAACATTGAATTTTAAATCTGACCATAATGAAAGAAAAAATACAACTACTATTTAAACTCAATGCAAATAGAAAACTCGTTTTTATTTGCATTGAGCCTAAAAAAATATATGAAGTTTTGAAAGAACAATAACCAAAAGCCTTAAATTTATAGATTTCTAAACGGTTAAATTTAAGGCATTCCATCATATTTAAAAATATAATGGATAATTCGCACTATCTAATTTTTTTATGGCAAAAACATAATTAATTCCCCCTTAATTCAATATCAAAATTTATTAATTCATTCTTAGTGACTCTATTATAACAGAAAATTTTTTTAGACCAAGCATTTTTTTTTTTTTTTTGCAAACGGTTAATTTTAAGCCATTGCACTATCTTTAAAACACAATCCAAAATTCGCATTTTCTGAGTTTTTTAGCAAAAAACATAACTAATTCCCCCTTAATTCTAATATCTAAAAATTTATTAATTCATTCTTAGCAAGTCTAAGTATAATGAATTTTTTTTATTTTAAAAATTTAAAATAAAAAAATAAGACTCGCACTTTTAAAGCAGCGAGTCTTACAAAACAATTTACAAATAATAAAACGAAAATAATAACTTTATTTTGTCGCGTCAATGAAAATTTTCATTGCTTTATTGTCAGATGCATTTAAGAAGGTATCATAAGCTTTCATGATATCAGAAAGGTTAAAGCGGTGGGTAATTAGTCCATCAACTGGGAGTTTTCCGGTTGAAACTGCGTTAATTAGCATTGGTAGTGTGTTTGTATTTACTAGTCCGGTTGTAACGGTGATGTTTTTAATTCAGAGATTTTGGAGATTAAAGTCGACTTTTTTACCATGAACACCAACTACAGAAATATTTCCACCTGGTTTAACAATTTTTTGGCAAGTGTCTCATGACTGTGGAAGTCCAACAGCTTCAATTACCACATCAACACCATCAGGACCAACAATTTCGTGTAATTTGTCTAATAATGTCTCATCAGGAACTAGTGTGTGAGTTGCTCCTAATTCTTTAGCTTTTTCTAAACGGTTTTTGTCAAAATCAATCACGATTAATTTAGCTGGTGAGTATAGTTGGGCAGTTAAAAGCGCTCCCATTCCCACTGGTCCAGCACCAATAATTGCTACTGATTTACCAGGTGAAACTTGACCATATTGAACACCAATTTCGTGTCCAGTTGGAAGTGCGTCTGATAACATAACAGCTACTTCGTCAGAAATTGTATCAGGATATTTATATAAACTATTATCGGCAAAAGGAACTCTTACATATTCGGCTTGGGTTCCGTTGATCATGTAACCGAATTTTCAACCACCTTCTGCTTCACGGCAGTGAGAATATAACTGTACACGGCAGTTGTCACACTTACCACATGGAGTTATGCAGCCAATTAAAACTTTGTCACCTACTTTAACATTAGAAACACTTGAACCTATTTCTTCAACAATACCAATACCTTCGTGACCTAAAATTCTACCTGAGGCAACTTCGGGATTTTTACCTTTAAAAATTCCTAAATCTGTACCGCAAATAGTTGTTTTGGTAACTCTAACAATTGCATCTGTTGGTTTTTGTATAACTGGTTTGTCAACATCTTCGAGGGCAATACTGTGATCGCCACGATAAACTAATGCTTTCATTTTTATATAATGACCTCGTATATAATTATTTGCATAAATAATTATATAACTTTTTTTATAATAAATAAGTATTTTTATCGAAAATTTTTTTAGTCAACGTAGCGTAAAATTTCCGCCTTATTTACCCAATGTTTTGACATTAATTTTGTACTTAGTCACAAAAACCAATTTTTTCCGAGTTTCCCAGTTTGATGAGATAATCTTAAAAAAGTTTCCAGTTTTACGGCATTTTTAACTTAAAGAGCAAAATATGAAATATTTAAACTACCTCTTTTAGTTAAAACAGTGACAAAAATCATAAAAAAATACAACTACTATTTAAACTCAATGTAAAAAGAAAACTCGTTTTTACTTACATTGAGCCTAAAAAAACATATGAAGTTTTGAAAGAACAATAATTAAAAGCCATAAATTTGTAGATTTCTAAACGGTCAAATTTAAGGCATTGCATCATATTTAAAAATATGACGGAAAAGTCGCATTTTCCGATTTTTTAGACAAAAAACATAATTAATCCCCCCTTAATTCAATACCAAAATTTATTAATTATTCTTAAGTGATGCTAATTATAACATAACTTTATTTTAGACCAAACATTTTTTTTTTTTTTTGCAAAAGGCTAAATTTAAAATAATAAAAATTAAGATTTTAGCATCAAAAAAGACCGATTTACCGGTGTTTTTGCTTATTTATATTCAATAAAAAGTGAATTTTTGCCATAAACTGTTAAACTAAGCTATTTAAAAATTTTTTAGTCAGCGTAGTGTAAAATTTCTGCCATATTTTCCCAAGATTTTCTCATTAATTTTCTACTTAGTCACAAAAACCAATTTTTTTCTAATAGCTTGCCAAGAATTTTTGGACTAACAAAAAAATAAACAGAATTTATTAATGTTTGTAAAAACAAAGGAACTACCAAAATGCAAAGGGGAATAAAAATATAAATATATGGAGGAACCGGAAGGTTATAAAGATTCCAAAATAAAATTCCAGCAGCTATTAGTCCGACAACTATTGCTAAAATAAATCAACGAAAAATGATGTACGTAAAGGTACTTGTCGATTTATAATATAAGGAAATTTTTTTATAATTATTTTTCATTTTCTTCTAATTCCTTAAATTTCTTAGCAATAAAAATTGCAAAAATATGTCTAATATCAATGCTGTGACCATTTTTGTATGAAAATACTAAATTTGGACTTAAGTAATTTAATGATAAATTGCTTATTCCGAGTTTTTCTTTGAAAATATTAAACTCGTCTTTTGAGCTAAATTCGAGCAATGGCGAGTCAGATTTATAGTGAGGATCGGGTAAAATTATGTCGTTAAAAAATTTATAAAAATCATTATCAAACGCAAGCCGTAAATTTTTAACTTTAGCGTCATTCTCAAGCTCTTTTATTAGTTCCAAAACTGAAATTTTGAAAGGTTTTCCATAGTTTGAAAACGGATTTTCCAAGGTTAACTCGATGTTTTCAGTTAAATTTTCAATGAGTAAATTTAAATCAATTTTTTGAATATTATTCAATATTTTGTCTTGATCTAAAACAAAAATATATTGGCTTTTTTGCAAAATGGAATCAAAATAGCACTGGGAAAGTTTAGCTTTTGTAAAAGGTAAATTAAATTTGGAAATTTCTTTTAAATCATTTATAGTATTTTTGAATTCAATTTCATAATTTTGACTTAAATTCTTTATATTTGAAAGTAATACAAATTTGTTAATTTTATTTGCAATTTGGTAAACTGGTGAGGTTATTGTTAAATTTTCAACAGTTGTTTGATATTTTTTTGGTACAAAAATAAAACTAAATTCTTCACTTTTAATTGATATATCATAAGGGTCAGTGATTTGTTTATTATCAAGAACTTTTGTTTTTTTAGCCCCTAAATCAAAACGCAAATTAGAAGTTGTACAAAAATCTACATCGTTAATTTCAACAGATTTTAAAAAAGTCATACTTTCGGCAAAAGGCCCGCAAAAAACAATTAAAGGGTTAATTTTTGCTAATTCATTGGCTTTTTTATAATATTTGTCAAAATTTTCATCTTTTAATTTGCGCAAAAGTCCAAAACTCAAGCGGCTTATTAAAAATAATTTTAAAAATTTTATAGATTTAGCAATGGAATTATTATCAAAATAGTCAACAAATTTTTTCTTAAGAAAAAGACCTAAAACAAAATAAATTCAGACAAAAGGTAAGGGTCAAAATGCTGCAGGACCTACTCATCATATATTTTTGTCTCAAAGTAGGCCAGCCCCTATTGCAAAAATGATAAGAAAAACCACTGAAATTATTAAAAGTATAAGAATTTGCAGTCCTTTTTCTCCCTTTCTAATAAAATAAGAATTTGAAAACTTAATGTAATTGTTCAAAATGACAGAATGTCTTGCTATTTTCATGAAAATCCAACTTTATAAAAAATTAATAATATCATATCTAATTTATAATGAAAATTTTTTAGTTTAAAGCCTAGTTGCCCTCTTCAATTTTTGAAACAACCCGTGAATATGTGCGTTTTTGGATATCTTCTGGCAAATTAACGACATCAGCCTTTGAGGCAAAAACGTCTTTTCGTGTTGATTCGCTAAAGCCATCTGGAAATAAGTTAGTTTTTAATTTTTTGTCAGATTTATTGCCATAAAGTTGTAACATTGCATCAAAATAGGACTTAAATTGGTTTTTTGAACCATAAATTATATCATAAGAAGGTAAATTATATTTTCCATAATAACCTTTATAGTCATATCCATAAGAACGTAAAGCCAGAACAAAAGCCGCTGAGGCAGTATTATCAGAAGCAAATTGGAGTCCGTAGACTTTTTCATTGCTGTCGCGAATTGAAGTTCCACTAACTCCACCACCAGAGGCAAAATTATCAATTAAAAAGCCTTGTCCTGAAATCAAATAAGGACTTGAAACATCGCCTTTTTCATTAGGTGCGTGCTGAATTTCAAAATATGAACTTGTTAGTGTTGGATTTGTAATAAAATAGTCGGTAATTCCGGGTAAATTTACAAAAGAACGGTATGAGCGAGTTCAGGCAAATTCGCCACCTTTTTCTCAACGTTTGTCTTGAGGGTTATTATTAAAATAAAGATCTTCAGATTTATTAAATCAAGGTGAAACTTGAAAGCGTCTGGTGGCAAAATCAGCTGCATTTTCATAACGATCAAGCGTTCTTTGACTTTCATTTTGTGTTGAAGGCCAACCAAAGCCGTAGAAATCAGTTGGCGGAATTTTTTCATAAACTTTAGGATCAAGAAAGTTTTCTTCACGGCCTTGATAATGATTTTGTTGCTGGGCAGCTTCATAATAGTCTTGAGTCATTTTTTTTGCTTGAGTTTCATTGTCAAAATTAACTTCAACAACGGCAAAATCAAGAACTTCTTCAATATTTTGGTACACCTTTTGTGAAGAAAAGTCTTTTGGTGAAGACTTTAGCGCGTTTGTTCCAATTACAATTGTACGGACATTTAAAGGTTTTTTTGGCGTTTCATGCACAAGCAGTGAGTCGCGTTCATATTGGCCATCGCGACCGTTATTATATAAATTTCCCTCTAATTCTTTAACGCGAACTTCTTCGCTGTCATAATAAGTCTCGAATCCTTCGCCAATTGATGTTGGCAATTTTGAATGAACTGGCGTTGTATTTTTTAGTTTTCTCAGAGTAATTGTTCAAGTGTTATATTGTCGAAACTGTTCACTATAATTTGACTCATCCCGGCCTCAAACTTGGGTTTTATCAGTCGGCACGTCGTTTGCAAGTCGCAAACTTCCGGCAACGTGAGCATTTGTTATGAAAAATCACTTTAGAGGATAAGATCCATTTTCTGTTTTTTCAAAGTCAAGAATTGCTGCTGTTCCAAAAGACATATCTGAACGAACT
The DNA here is from genome assembly GCF_038095995.1 of Mesomycoplasma ovipneumoniae. Taxonomy (NCBI): domain Bacteria; kingdom Bacillati; phylum Mycoplasmatota; order Mycoplasmoidales; family Metamycoplasmataceae; genus Mesomycoplasma; species Mesomycoplasma ovipneumoniae. The sequence goes on along the minus strand of NZ_CP146005.1, from coordinate 733,574 downwards.
ACCCGTTTTGTTGCATCAGGATTTTCAATATTGTCATTAGGATCGCGTTGTTTACCGTTTCTTATTCCAAAAGAGAACGAATTTTTTGCTATTTTTCGATAAGTATCATTTGGTAAAACTCGCGGTAAACCGTTGCGATTTGATCCGCCGGTTCACTTTTCATTTCCTCAATAAGCCGGAACTGCTGGAGGTTGCACAAAATTATTGATTAAAATACCTTTGATTTGACCATCAGTCCCAATTTCAGGCAAAGAAAATCCACGTAATTGAGCATTTTGATAGTAAGGCTGATTAGCATTCTTTGCCTGTTGGTTTAATTTTTCAAGGACAGATGAACTTGGAAGATTGAAACTTTCAGGACGAGGTTGTAAAACACTTGCGGTAGTAAATCCACCTTGACTAGAAATATTGTTTAAACTTCGATGGTATTCTAGCTCTTTTTTAGGGTCATCGTATTTATATTGGTCTTCAACAATACGTTTGTTATCTCTTCAGATCGAAAAAGTTTGACCTTGTGGCGTTAGAGTTGAAATTTTTTCAGGCGAAACTGGCTCAGGCCGAGGATGATTTGGATTTTGACCTGGGTTTGGATTTGCACCTGGATTTGGATTAGGAATTGGACTTGGATTTTGCGGTTTTGGAGTGTCTTTTTGATTTTGAACTAAACTAACAAGCTCGGAAAAAGTCTTTTGAAATTCCGCATTTTTTTCTTGATTTTGCAAGTCATTATCAGAAAAAGTGCTTAGTTTTGATAGGATTTTTTCTGATTCTTGGTTGAATTTACCTAGTTTGTCAGAATTTAAAATTTTTTTTAAATTCTGAATTTCATCGTTAATTTTTGTAAGTAAATTATTTAGGTTTTCTGAACTACTATTTTGCGAAGAGTCGAATTTATTTTTTAGATCAGTTAAAGATTTTTCAACATCACTAATGCTTTTTAAATTAGAATCAGTATTAGCGCACGAAATAGCAATAATTGGTAAAATGCTGGGTAATAAAAATAGAATTTTAGACCTCAATTTCATCGCTATCTCCTCCTTGTTGACTGTTTTGGTTAGCAATTTTAGTTTGAATTAAAACATTTCCAATTTGACCGCCAAGTTGGGATTTTAGTCCATCACTTTCGACATAAATTTGGGTAATTCGTCTTTGGCCATTAGCATTTGCCGCTCTAATAAAAGACTCAAGTTGGCTTTTTGCATCACCGGTTAAATTTTGACCTTTTAAATAAAGGGGAATTCCGTAAATATCCTGACCATTTCGCTTAAATTGAATTTCAGTTGGTGGTGGCGGTGGATCGCCAAAGGCTAACCGCTGGCTAAATTGGGCGCCATCAAAATCAGAAATATTAACAACATAAGCATCTGACCCGCCAACAGTGTCGGGCTGAAATATCATTCGCTTGAATTTTAGAGTTCGATTGCCTTTAAAATTTTCTTTTGCAAAAGGTTCGGGTCAATTTTCAACATTTATATTATAAACACGGTTAAGTTCGTCAAACCAAATTCCTTTTAGAGTTTTGATATTAGTATCAGAAAAATCTAAAAAAGTCGGTCAACCACCTTTGCCGCCAAAATTACCTTGAAAAACACGTTGGTTAATTTTAGAATTAAAAACAATTTCAAGACCTTCGTTAATTTTAGCAACATCATCGCCTTTGTCAAACCGAAGTGTGTTAAAAATTATTGAAGAAGGTAGTTTTTCGCCCGAATTTTTTGTAACGTTAAACTGATTTTGATAGTCAAAACTAATAAAATCAACGTTTTTCAGTGCATTTGGATTAATTGATCAATGTTGTGAAACCGCATTTGAATCTGAATAGAGTTCTAATTCTTTTAATTTGACATTTTCAAGTCCTCTTAGTCCGCGAGTTGCCGCTGGATTATTTAAAAATAAAGTCAACTTAATAACTGAAGAAGGAATTGCTTTTAGAATTGGATCAATATTTTGTAATGAATTAAGCGAACCGACATTTTTAAGAACAACAGCTTGAATTTTATTATCTTGCTTGATTGCTTGGTTCATAATTTTTTGAAATTTGTCAAAAGCATTAGAATCATCGGCATTTAGAACAATTGCTTTTATCGGACTTCGATTAGCACGGTCTTCGTTTTGTTCATTTGGAGTGTATTCGTAAATTTGGATTGAATTACCTGAGACACCGTGTTCTGTAAAAATGTTTGCAAAATCATTTGAAACATCAGTTTTTGTCCAACCAGTGTATTCAAGGCTCGAAATTGAACTTGAAACTCGAGAATAATAACTTGGAGTGTTAAAAACTCGGCTAAGATTTTCAGCTTTTAGCCGATTTAGTGTTGGATTTTTAGCCTCATCATCATAACCTCAAGCATAAGGATTGTTAGGATCAGGTAATAAACCTTGTTTTATAAGATTAATTTCCTCAGCAGTTAAGGGTTTTGGGTTAGCTGCTTCGCGTCTTAAACGCTCTAATTCAGCTTTATTTTGATCAAGCCGAATTGCTGGACAATCAATTGATGGTTCACAGGAATACAAACTAAGTCGGCGACCTTCTTCTCAACTTCTTCGTGAACCAGGGGCATCATCACCATTATTTTTATTGTATTCTTCGTCATAATAGCGATTTATTTCTTTTACTTGGGCATCGATATTAGCAATACGTGATTCGAGTTTTTTAATTTCTGCACTAAATCCAGATGCTTTTCGTTGTAAGGCAAGTTGGGTGAGCCGGCTTAATTCAGTACCAACTATTAAATTTGAACCTGAAGTTGCGCTTTGAGGTGCAAATTTTGGCTTTAAAGTTGGAGCTTGTTGTGGAGCGGCAATTTCTGGCTTTTTTTGTTCAACTTTTTCGGGATTTTTTATTATAATTGGCTGTTTTGTATCTTCAATTTTCTGAGTTTGATTAGGTTTATTTTCTTCTTTTTGCTTAAAAATTGCATTTGTAACTGGAGAATTGAATTTTAGATCTTTATCGATTTCGTTTTTGGCAATTGTTGATGGACTTGAGTTTGAATATGTGTTTTCAAAAGCCGGAAAATTTAGCGCTGTTAAATATTGATTAAGAGCGCTAGCGACCGGAATAATGATTATAGGCGTGGCAGTCAAGAGAACAATTTTGCCTCTTTTGGTCAAAAAAATCATTGTCACCCTCCAAGTGTATCTTTTAGTTAATTATAACATTTTTTTAGTTAATTATAACATTTTTTTATTTTTTAGGATTGGAATTTTGAAAAAATAAGGTACAATTATATTCTAAAATTAATTTTTGCTTAAATTATATTATATATATGTAATATTTGAAGTTAAGGGCGAAATTTTACAAAAGCAAAGGAGAAGAAATGCAATTTAAAAAATACTCAGAAATTCCCGAAAAGCACCGTTTTGATCTAGAAGTCTTACTTGAAGGCAAAACAATTGAGGAGAATTTTGCCGAAATAGTCCAAATTTCGCAAAAATTAATTCAAATGAAGGACCAACAATTTGATAATGTTGAAAATTTTCTTCATTTTAAAAAACTTGAAGAAGACTTTGGAATTAAATATAACAAAATTTATAATTACATTTCAAACAACATAAGCACAAATGTTGTTAGCCCTGTTTTTAGCCAACTTAATGAAAAATTTTCTTTCTTAATGTCAGAATTTGAGTCTAAATTAGGTTCACTTGATGTTATTTTTTACAAAAATGAAGAAAAAATTCGCAGCTGAATAAATGATGAGCGCGTAAAACCTTATTTAAAAGATTTAAATTATCGACTTGATAATAAAAAACACAAACTTGATGATCAAGTTGAGGAATATCTTACAAAAACATCTTTTGGTGAATTTTCAGTTTATAAAATTTTTTCAATTCTTTCAAATTCAGAAACTAAATTTGCTGATATTATTGATGAAAAAGGTGATAAATTACCGCTTAATTCGACAAATTATTTTAATTATTTAAAAACCGGAAGTCCTCATGTTCGTCAATTAGCCTATCAAAATTATTATTCAGCTTATTTGGAACATAAAAATACTTTTGCAAATTTATTTTATCAACATATTAAATCTGCCTCAGTTGATGCAAAGACAAGAAATTATCCTTCATTAATTCAAGCTTGCTTGTCTTCTGATCGGTTTTTAGAAGATAATTTACAAAACTTATTTAGTAATGTCGCCGCTGCATTTCCAATATTTGATAAATTTTTTCATGCCCAAAAACAATTTTATAAAGCAAAATTTGGAACAAAAATGAACCATTGAGACCGTTTAGTTCCACTTGTTGAGATTAAAGATAATTATTCTGTTGAAGATGCCCAAGAAATTGTCCTTAAATCTATAGAACCAATGGGCGAAGAATATGTAGAAATTGTTAAGAAATCCTTTTCAGATCGTTGAATTGACTATCACTACGTGCCTTCTAAGCGTTCTGGAGCATATTCAATTGGTGGATCTTACGGTCTTGAAAAAAAATATATTCTTATGAACTTTGATTTTACAATTAATTCAGTTCATACTTTAGCTCATGAATTAGGACATTCACTTCATTCTTATTATTCTGATTTACACCAAGATTATCACAACAGTTCATACCCAATTTTTCTTGCCGAAATAGCTTCAATCTTTAACGAATTAATGGTTGATGATTATCTTTTGAAAAATCAAGATGATGATAAACTCAAATTCGATATTGTTTTCCAAAAAATTTCAACCTTTATTTCAACAGTTCAACGCCAAGTTATTTGGGCTGATTATGAGGCTACTTTATATAAAAAAATGGACAGTGGTGAGCTAACTGGTTCATATGATGATTTTGTTAAGATTTACGAACAAATAATTAAAAAATACAAACCAAATGATGATGAAATTGACGAAAAATCCTTTATTTATAGCGTAATTGTTCCTCATTATTATTATGGGTATTATGTTTATAAATATGCAATTGGTTATCTTGCTGCTAATGTTTTCTTCCAGAAATACAAAAAAGAAGGAAAAACAGCAATAAAAAATTACATCGAAAATTTCCTTTCAAAAGGCGGATCTGATTGACCAAGCGAAATTCTCAAAAATGCTGGAGTTGATCTTAGCGATCCAGGAATGTACCGTCAAGCCTTTTCAGTTCTTGAAAGTCAAATTGATGAGTATATTCGTCTAGGTAAAAAAATATTTAATATCGATTTTTAGTCAAATTTTAAATATCTTATCCAAAATTAAAAAAGCATGTGAATTTTCCACATGTTTTTTTGTTTTTTAAACAAAAAAACAATTAATCTGAGTTTACCAGTTTGATCAGATACCTTAAAAATGGTTCAGTTTTAGCCGCCTTTTCAAGTTTTTTAACTGCCAAACTCGGGAAAAATAACTGTCACAGCAAAAAAAGCACTAAATTTTAAATCTAACACTCACAAAGAAAAATCTATTTATTAATCAAATGAAACAAACTAAAAAAGCTATAATTTTAACTTAAAAAGTAAAATTATGAATTTTTAAACTGCTTTTTTAGTTTAAAACACTGGCAAAAATCATAAAAAATACAACTACTATTTAAACTCAATGTAAAAAGAAAACTCGTTTTTACTTACATCGAGCCTAAAAAAACATATGAAGTTTTGAAAGAACAATAACCAAAAGCCCTAAATTTTAAGATTTCTAAACGAGTAAATTTAAGGCATTCCATTATATTTAAAAACATAATGGATAATTCACACTATCTAATTTTATTAGACAAAAAACATAACTAATTCCCACTTAATTCAATATTAAAATTTATTAATTTATTCTTAGTAACTCACATTATAACAGAAATTTTTTTAGACCAAGCATTTTTTTTTTTTTTTTGCAACAAGTTAATCTTAAAATATAAAAATTAAGATTTTAGCCAAAAAACCCGGATTTACCGGTATTTTTGCATGTTTATATTCACTAAAAAGTGAATTTTTGCCTCAAACTGTCAAACTCAGGAAAAACAATTAATTGTTTTCATTTAGTCAGTCAAAGCCATTTATTCCGTGATACTTAATAAGGCTAGCAATTTTTTGGTTGCCACTTTTATTATAAAAATCAGAATCAAAACTTATAATTGTAAGTTTATTTGTGATTATTCTTTCGGCAATAATTTTTTCTAATTCAGCTAAAAATCAAGTTGTAAAATTACTAATTATATCTAATTCAACAATTAGAACATCAACATTTTTTAATTTTTGTGTTAATTTTGTCTTGTTTTCGGTAATAAATTGGCAAATTTCAGACAAGTTAAAGTAGCCAACATTAATTTTTCGAAGTGCAAAAAAAACAGTAAAACATTTCAAAAGTAAGGTTTGTGAAACACTATCTCAATTAGTTCAGTAAACCAAAGTTTCGCTGTTTTTGTTTTTGTTTAAATAAATTTTAAATTTTTCTAATAAAGGTAAAATTGCGCCGAATTTCCCAACATTAAGTTGTTTCATAATTTTGACAAAATCTTTAAATTTAGGAAAACTTATTTCTGGCAAAAGTAAAAATTCAGCTCATTTTTTATTATCTTCTGATCAAAGAAAAACACATTTTTCTTCAAGTTTTCTTGTTTCAGGTGCCCTTATTATTTCAAATTTGTAATTAGGAAACTTTTCTCACTCAGTTGCGCGCCAAAAAAGGTCTAAATTTTCGTAATACTCATTTTTATCAATTTTGAGCTGTTTAATTCAACTGGCGAATTTTGGATTTTTAAGAGCTGATTCATAAGTTAAGTCTAAAAATTTATTATCTAAATTTGCTAATATTTGACTATTTTTAAGGTCTTTTTTATCATTTTTAATAACTTCATTATTTTTAGGACTATCATGATCATCATTAGTTAAAATTTTTTCTAAAACGTTAATAAGTGATTTTGCTATCTCTTTGTTGTTGGAATTACTGCTAGTTGTTTTTTTAGTTTTTGGGCGAATTTCTGTCATATTTTACTTAGTTTTTAATTAATTTCATTTTCATCAATAAATCAGGAAATTGCATTTATCATTTCAGATGTTTCAACTTTTGATTTTTTAGAACTTTTTGGCTTAGAGATTTTTTTAGGACTTGATTCAATGTTAGTTATTTTTTTAGTTTTTGCACTTTCAGATTTATTTTTATTTTTTATTTTTGTTCTAAAAATCTCTTCAAGTTCAAGTTCAACATCTGCGCCACTAATAATTTGATCATCTCACAAACTATCAAGAATCTTTTTAATATAGTTAAATTTTACTTGATTACCAACTTTAAAACAATATTCAATAACATTATTAATCGCTCAATTAGAAAAACTTTTTTCTTCGACATATTTTAATAATGAATTTCGAAGTCGAGGTTTCATTGAATATCCAGTTAAAAACAAGTGGTATTTTTCAAAGTTTAGTTCTTTTTTTGCTTCATTGTTGTCAGTATTTTTAACACAATTAAAAATAGTTGAAATGTTTTGGTTATTCTGTCCAAAAATTTCATAAAATTTTTTTGAAAGATTATGGAAATTGTCAGTCTTAATTTGCCTAGTGTCAAATTCTTCGAAATTATTTTTAAATTTTGATATCAGGCTTAAGTATCTTTTATCAGTAATTTTTTCAGTGATTAGTGGTTTTAAATAAGGATTTTTGTCAATTTGCTCTGAATTTAAAGGTTTTTTTATTTCAATTAAATATTTTTCCTTTTGGGAATCATAAAAGGTTTGAATTAAATTTAAACATTCCAAAATTTCACGAGTTTTATTAAAATTATCAAGACTAATGCTGTAAATTTTGTCCAAAAAATCAAAGTTAATTGGCTCGTTTGCGTTTTTGATAGTTAAAAAATATTGGAACAAAAGATAACCTTGAAATTTAACAACAGGAAAATAAAAATATAACAAATTATTTAAATCATTTTGATCAATATCAGAATTTGAAATTACATAACAGGAATGCATAGCAAAGTGAAATTGTAGCCCTATTTAAAAATTTTTGTGAAAAATTTTGGGAAAAATGATGGCCTTTTTCACCTTGAATTTGAGATTTTGACATTATAAAATTTTATTTTATTGCCATTTAATGCCTGGTTTTTTTCTCAAACTTCTTTTTTGACCTTTTTGGATTTAATGTTTAAAAGTAGTTGTTTCCTCGAAGCGCTAATTCAGACAGTTTTTCAAAAAAACGCCTGAAAATCGGCATTTTTTGTCCATAAATTAGGTATTTCGACAAAATGGTAATAATTGGTTTTTAAATGTTCTTCTAAAATTGGATAGATTTTCTGTTCAATAAAGTCACGATTTTGCTGACTTTCAACCATAAAATCACGAAGTTTATTTTTATCTAGGATGTTGTCATGAATAAAATCAGGTTTAAACTTTTTAATTATTTCAAAACAAGGGTTATTTTCTAAAAAACACTTAAAATAAAATTCATCTGTATACAAAACAGAATATCCAAATTTTTCAACTTCCTTCAAAAAAGTTGTTTTTCCACTTGCATAAAACCCAACTATGGCAATAGATTTTGGCTTGAAAATGAAATTTTCAAGCGCTTTTGCTACCCCGAATTTCCTTTTATAGCCGATAATATGAGCGTGTTTTTTTAGTTTTCTGGGTGAATTTTTCATCAAAATTAAGGTGTTGACAACATTTTTTGCTGAAATGTCGTTTTCAGAATCACCAATATGAAATGAATAATTTAGCGAGATATTAGTAACTTTTGAGATAAAAACGGCGGCTTGACCTTTTGAGGCATTAAAATCGGTAATTTCAATAACAAATCCCTTTTCAATAGTATAAACTTGGATTTTTTCAGAAAAAAATTCTTCAAGTAATGTTCTAAATTTACTTATTTTAAAAATATTAGGTGAAATAATCAAAATTTTTTTGACACTTTTTGGTAAGTCAACTTTATTAATGTTTTTTACTTCAAAATTTGAAAAAAATTTTGAAAGAAAATGCAAAAAACTTTTTGAAGGCGAAAAAATAACTTTTGAATCAAATGAAATTGAAACATTTCATTTTTTTGCAAAAGCGAGAATTTGTTCTACAATTTTTTGATTAATGGAGGATTCAAAGATTAAATTTAAATTTTGGTCATAAATTTCAGCGCCATTTTGACAGACATAAAAATTTGCAGAAATTTTTTTGCCAATATTAATAATATCAATTGAAAATTTTCTTCCTGTTGAAATTACAATTTTACATTCCTTAGATAATTTTCTTACTGAATGCAAATTTGTATCTGAAATTTGGGCATTTTTGCCCTTTCCAATGTCTAAAAGGGTACCATCAAGATCGATAAAAGCAATTTTATAGAACATATTTAAACCAAATTTGCAATATTTTCAGCAAAATTATATAAAAAATGCTAAAATTATATAATATTTTAATAAGTGTTTTTTCTAATTGAAAAAATGTTTTTTAATATTACTAAATTATAATATAATTTTGAGTTTTAGTACAAATTAAGGATTTATTTATGAAAAAGCAAAATATATTTCAAAAGATTGCCAATTTGAATTCAGATTCAAGAAAAAAACCACAAGAAAAAGCGCCAGCTAAGGCTAAAAAAGTTTGAATTCCAATTACTTTGACTGCCGGTTTTTTAACTGTAATTGGCCTTGGGGTTGGAATTCCTTTGTCTTATTCAAGTGGTTCTAAAACTAATCTAGAAATCCGCGATCCTAAATCCGATATAGTAATTCTTAAGTCCCCTATTGCAGACAAAAATATCAAAGTTGAAGAATTATTGAGTGTTTTTAAATCTGACAATTCAAAACAGCGCGATGATCTCCGTGAAGCTCAAAAATATTTAATTGAATTTTTATATAATCAAGAATATGAAGCATCCAAAGTTTTTCAAGCAGCCTGGGAAAACACAAACACTGACAAAACTCAAGGAAATTCCCGCCGCTTTACATTGCAATCCTTTGAAGAAATACGTCAATCCCAACGAAATTTTCTTAATGATGAGCGTAGTAGATACCAAACCACTTTTGGCTTTAATAATTGAGAAACTGAATTCAATAAGTATTTAAATTCAGATCCACGTTTTAATAATGCCGTTAATATTAATCAAGCAGTTGAAGCCCTTTCAATTAATGCAGCACAAAATGTCGCTTTTGCCCGTTTTAAATTGGGAATTAATAAAAATTTTACTAAAAGTGATATCGAAGATCGAATTTTAAAAGATGATATTAAGGACGAAAAAGGACAAGTAGTTTATAAAAAAGGCGAAAAATTATTTGCTAACTTAATTGAGATTGGCAAAAACGGCTTTGGGCCAAATATTGTTAGTCCAAATCCGACCTCAGCATCAAATGATCCTAAAATTTCTGCTTTTATTACTAACTCTTTTATTAAAGAATATGTAAATCCGACTAAAATAATTAACGAAATTTATTTTGATCCAAAAGCACCTTTGGCCGGAAATTTCAACTTTTTTGAAATTTCACAAATTTCAATTAATGCAAAACCAAATACAAAAGATGCAAAATCTCCGTGAACTGTTGATAAAAAAACTCTCCAAGAACTTTTAACTTATAAAGTTTTAAAAACAAGTTCTGAATCATCACTTGCTGAGCAAGTTAGCAATAATTTGGAATTAATTGAAAATTTTAAAGGTGGAAATTCTACTGATCCAACTCAAAATAATCAAGATAAAATTCTACTTTCTACTCTGGATTATGAAAATAACAAAAAAAGTGCTGAAATTTTAGGACAACTTCCGATTGCTTCACTTAGCCAAACTCTAACAAATAATGAAGCTGGTTATATTTTTGCTTTTTTAGAAAATTCAACCTCAGGCGGACCAAAACAAAAACTTTTTAGCAAAACTTTAATGGAAAAACTTAAAGATTTGCTCTTTAAAAATGCCCAAAGTTTGCTTGTTGATCCATCTGAGCTAAATTCTAAGCCAATTAGTGAAATTAGAAGTTTAAATCAACGTCTTCATTCATACATTCAAGGGCTTTCTGATAATGAACTGGCTCAGGCAGGAAAGGCATTTTTAGAAACTTTTGGTGCAGATGAAAATGATAATCGTACTCATTTAGTTTATAATTTAGGTGATAATTTGAAATTAGTGCTTGATTCAAAAGGGATGAAAGTTTTGAGTTTAAATAAAATTAGCAGTCTTGAAGAATTTAACAAAATAATTTCGCACCAATTGCAATTAAGTGCTAATAATCAAGTTGACTCAAAACAAAATTCAACAATAAACATGAGCCAACTTTTTGCCGATATTTCGAATAATAATTTTATTCAGTCGCTGTTAGTTCGTGATGCAAATTATCAAAAACAACTTTTAGAGTCAAAAAAAACAACAGTTGAGCAAGAAAAAACCAACTTTTTAAATTCAGTTTTACAATCGTCAGAAAATTTTTTGAATTTTTACGTTCTTTCTCAAGTTTTAAATATTAACCAAAAGTTACAAGATTATATTTCCAATGCAACTTTAAACGATTTAAGCGCAGATTTTTGATATAATAATCAAAAAGAACGTTGAGAATTGAAAGCCGATCCATCAAAAGAGTTGCGCCAGGCGATAATTGACAAACTTGAAAGTCTTTTTCGATTTAATCACTAGTTGAAAGGAAAATTTGTGAAAAATCACCCCAAAAAAAACAAATTTTTAAAAAAATTACCGTTTTTCTTAGTTTTAGGTACATCTTTTAGCACTTTAGTTTCTTGCGCCGTTAGTGTTAATTCCTCCGAAAGGTTTGATGAAGATCGAAAACTAAGTTCAAATGATGTTAAGAATTTTGTTGAAAATGCCTTTGTTGAAAATATTTTAGCCCAAAATATTTTCAAAACAGGCTCAAATTCACTTGCTAGCGAATTTACAAATACAAATTCGCAATTTTTTACCCAAGCAAAAGCAGCTTTTGATTTTTACCAAAACTACCAAATTAGTTTGGATCCAACTTATAGTTTAAAATTAATTGCCCAATTACAAAGTACTAATGCAATTTCAGCAAGTGATTTTGCACTTTTATCACCTCAGGCTGGTTATAATAAGACTTTTAATGATCAAGCTTTTATTGTTTTATACAATAATTTTTCAACCGGAATTGCCCGTGAAATAAATAAAATGTTGCTAGTTAAGGCTTATTTAACTCAACTTGATCAGCCAAATTTAATTAAAGATTCTCAAATTTACAAAGATGGTATTTCAACAAGAACATCCTTTACATCACGGCAAATTTTTCAAAATATTGATCCAAATTCACCAGATTTCTTTCTAATTCACTTAATGTTAACAAAAAATCCGGTTCAAGTTTGGCAATTTGAATCAAGCGACCCAAATAGTATAAGTACTTTTTCACAACTAAAAATTAAAGATACTAATACTTTTAACACACTTTTACGTAGTGAAAATATTAATTCTAGATTAACTCGCAAAGAGCAACAATTTGAAAAACTTGGAAAAAATGACGAGATTGATACAACATTATTGCTTGGATATGCCGGAATTTTATACCGTCAAAATGCTTCTTTAGGTGATTTATCCTTCCAATTTAACGATCTGAGAATTCAAGGTCAAACTAAATCTGGTTTTTTAGATCCAGCTTCAAATCTTCTTTGGTCAGCTAAGGATTTCCAGAATTTTAACTTAATTAATCAAGCAAAAATGTATCCTGTTGAGCTAAGTCCAAATTTTGACCGTAAAAAAACTAAAGATCAAGTCCAAATTTCTGACTTTGAGATCAAAATTCCTGCTCAGATTCCAGGAATATCATATAAAATTAAGAACGTAATTCCGACAAAAGATAATGATGCTAATAAATTTGCTGTTGGTGTTCTTGTCGAAATTAGCATAAATTCATCAAAATTTTATTACAATGTTGATGTTAGTTGGGATGAAAATAAAGTCTTTTATAATCCTCAAATAAATGCTGAAGGTCAAAATTTACCAAAAATTGATAATGGAATTGCGGCGGTTAGTTCTGATTTGTCCAAAATATCGGTCAAATATTATAACAAATTAGCTCCTCTATATGATAAAATAGTTGAAGAAAATAACACAAAACAAGTCTACTTTTCGCTTGAAAATACACCTTGAAATACCCAAGAACAAAAAACAAAACTAGCTTATTCATTATATCTTGCTGATCAAGGCGGAATTTTCCGTGATGCTAAAAACTTTTTTGAATCAATTGGATATAAAATCGAATCTAAGGATCCAATTGTAAAAATTAGTTAATTGTTAGAAAATTTTAGGGAAAAAATGGAAAATACAACATTATTTTTAGATATTATTGCAAAAAAATCACCAGCAAAAATTATTTTTGAAGATGATCAAGTTATCGCTTTTTTCGACAAGTTTCCGGTTTCACCTGGTCATTTTTTAGTTGTGCCTAAAAAATATTCACGAAATTTGTTTCACATTTCTGATGAAGATCTTACTTATTTAATAAAAATTGCAAGAAAATTAGCATTAGAACAAGTTAAGCAGCTTGGCGCAACTGGTTTTAGACTTCAAGTTAATAACGAAAAAGATGCAAAACAAACAATTTTTCACACACACATTCACATTATTCCGTTTTATAAAAAAGAAGAATAGTAATAACTAATTCCCCTTTTTTGAGTTATATCTCAAAAAGGGGAGTTTTATTTTACATAAACTTTCAAAATTCTTTCAACTAAATTATAATTTTTTGCTCTTCCCGAGTTTCCCAGTTTGATGAGATAATCTTAAAAAAGTGTCCGATTTTTTTGGTCACTTTTTTAACTTTTTTGGCAAAAGTTAATTACCTATTTTAAAACACTGGAAAAATCAATTTATGGACTAAACAACAAAAATCATAAAAAAAATACAACTACTATTTAAACTCAATGCAAAAAGAAAACTCATTTTTATTTGCATTGAGCCTAAAAAATATGTGAAGTTTTGAAAGAGCCATAATTAAAAGCCTTAAATTTATAGATTTCTAAACGGTTAAATTTAAGGCATTCCATCATATTTAAAAATATAATGGATAATTCGCATTTTTTGATTTTTTTATGGCAAAAACATAACTAATTCCCCCTTAATTCTAATATCAAAATTTATTAATTTATTCTTAGTGTCGTTAATTATAACATAATTTTATTTTAGACCAAACATTTTTTTTTTTTTTTTACAAAAGGTTGATTTTAATAGGTAAAAAACCCGGATTTACGGGTATTTTTGCCTACTTATATTCACTAAAAAGTGAATTTTTGCCATCTAACTGTCAAATTCAGGTTGGAATTGAACCTCAAAAAAAAGCTGAATTTTATTTTACGTAAAGTTTCAAAATTCTTTCAACTAAATTATAATTTCTTGCTCTTAAGGCAATTCCGGAAGTTAAGTGGGATGTCAGCCCGAATTGATCATAAAAAAGCGAATGAACATTGCCATTTACAGTTAAAATTGAACGATTAATAAAAGCAAGGCTGCCATCTGCATTAAAAATTCCACTTCCTGAAGCTCCAGGTCCGTTTGTTGCAAAAAAATTAGCGGCAACTAAACGAGGGTCATTAGCATCTCGGCGGAAATTTATACCTTTAAAAACATTTTTTGAAAATAAATTATTTGCCCAAAACATCCCTATTTTTGTTGTATAGTCAAAATCACCATCCTCTCAAATCCGGTCTGAAATTTTCAACGGTGGAAATTTTGAAATTTTTTGTCAATATTTTTTAAATTCAGCAAAATCCTTGATAAAATTTTGGAATTTCCCATTATTAAGCGAGTGAGTTGAATTTATAAAATTTTGTTGGTGGTCACTAAAAAATTTTATAAGTTTATCAACATCGTTTATAAATTTTGAATAATTAAAATAAAAAACTGCAATGTCAAAGTCGTAATTGTCTCATTCAGCCAGTTCGAAATAATTTTGATACAAATCCTCCATATATTGATTAATTTCTGCATTATTTTGGAAACTAAATGGTAAGTTAGGTACTCCTTTTTTTATTTTTTCTTCTTGTTCAAAAAGGCGAAATAAAATGCGATTATCCAGTTCTTTTATCTTAAAATCATCATAATATTGTAAAAATTTAATTAGTTTTGCATTTAGTTGATTTTGGCCAACCTTTTTATTCATTAATTTTCAAAAAGGTATTTTGCTATTTCCTACATGAATAACGTGAGCATTAGTCAAAAAAGCTGCTTTTTCGGCATTTGCATTTAAAAAAATGCCTGTCCCAGACGCAAAACGCATGTTTCTTGTAAAAATATTGGAAAATCTTTTTTGCTCAAGACTATCAGAATTAAATCCAAATCAAGGTAAATTATAATAATTTCCTAAAGCGGGGCGGTTAAAATAAGCAAAATGATTTTGTTTAGCCGCAATACTAGCAACTAAATTTGGATTCATTTTATTAAGCAAATAAACTTTTAAATTATCATTTTTCTGCCCAAGAAAGGTGTTCTGGTTTTCTTTTTTAACAACATTTTCCCAATTTCTAAGAAAATAGCGGCTATAATTTGAAACTTGATTGTTTGAGGCTTTAAAATCATTTTCTGTAAGATTTGATAATAAATCTGTGCGGAAATTGCGAATTGATTTATTGTTTACTTGAACAAAATCAAAAATTGGTTGATTTTGTTCATCTGATTCAATATCATTTCCGGTTTCAGTTTTAACTTCCGTGTCAGTTGTTATTTTAGAATCCGGCTTTAATGAATCAATTTTTTCTGGCTGTTTTTTCTTATCTTCATTAGTTTCAACTTTGGGCGGATTAGTTTGAATTTCGGGTGGTTTAGTTTCAACTTTGGGTAAATTATCTTCAACTTTGGGCGGATTAGTTTGAATTTCGGGTGGTTTAGTTTCAACTTTGGGTAAATTATCTTCAACTTTGGGCGGATTAGTTTGAATTTCGGGCGGATTAGTTTCAATTTCTGGCGAATTATTTCCAACTTTGGGTGGATTAGTTTCAATTTCTGGCGAATTATTTCCAACTTTTGGCGGATTATTTTTTACGAACTGAATTTGCGAAGTGCAACTTATAACTACAAAAGGACTTAGAAAACCTAAATAAAACAGATATTTTGATAAGTTTTTCATAATATATCTCTCTATTAATTATAAAACAGCAATTTTTTAGATGTTAAATTGAAAAAATTGCTTTGATTTTGTAAATTATACAATATAATTTTTAAATATTTAAAATTTTATCAACTTACAATTAATCAAAAAGGAATCTCATGAAAATTCAAAGCGCCCGAAAACTTGGTTTTTTTGCAGCCTTATCGATGCTCGTTGGCTCAGTTGTCGGAATCGGAATTTTTTTCAAAAATAACAGCATCGCCGCAACCACTAATAATAATGGTTATGCATGACTTTTTGCTTGAATTATTGGAGGAATAATTTCGCTTTTTGCTGCAATTAGTTTTTCTGAAATTAGCTTTTTAAAACAAACCAAACTAAATGGGCTAGCAAACTGGTCTTACCAAATTGGTGGCAAAAAAAGTGGTTATTTTGTCTTATTTAGTTACGGATTTTATTATTTAGGGATGCTAAGCCTAATTTTAGGAATATTTTCGTCTGAAATTACAATTTGGTTTTTTCAGACAGCTAGTGGCTCTAGTTTTTCATTTCCGTTTTGGGCTCACATATTATTAGGTGCTTTTTTTACTATTTTATTTGTAACAACAAATTATGTTTCTGTTAAATTTTCTGGATATGTTGCACTTGTTTCAACAGTTTTAAAATTTGTTCCATTAATTATTGCTGTCTTTGCTGGGATTTTTTTTCCAACAACTCATAATGCTGGTGGTTCTAGTGCTTTTGTAGTAACTGAAAAAAATAGTTTTGATTTTTCAAAATTAGTGCTTGCACTTCCAGCGGTTTTGTTTGCTTATGATTCATTTCTTTCAGTTGGTTCAATTCATAATAAAGTTCAAAAAGCAAGTAAAAGAGTCCCTTTGATTATTACAGCGGGGATGATTTTAATTGCTAGCGTTTACACTCTTATTGGTTTATCATCAGCGCTGCATAATAAGGGAACAATTTCAGGTCTAATTAGTGACGTTTTCCCGGCTAATGCAGCCCGTGGCATTACTATTTTTGTGGCTGTTTTCCTTTTGATTTCAACATACGGTGTAGCTAATTCTTTAAATGCTGCATTTGTAAATCAAGTTAGAGACCTTGTAAAATTAAATGCAATTGTTGGCGCTCATAGTTTAAAAAAGAAATATTCTAACGAAAAAGTTACAATTTTTTATCTTTTTATTACATTAGTGTTTTGGGCGCTTGTTATTTATATTCCTTCGCTAGCCATTAAACTTCCAAAAAAAGATGGAACAGGAATTGGATTTGGTAGTGATGTTATTGTTGATTCGATGTCCAATTTCCCTTCACTAATTTTCTTTGGTGTATATATGGCAATTATTGTCGCCTATTCACGCAAAAAAATAAAGTATCCTAATTCAATTGAGCGTAAAATTAACCCAAAATTATATTGAATTTCAGCAATAATTTCTTCAAGTTTAATTCTAATTGCCGTTGCCGCCTTTATTTATTCACAAATTTATGCCGTTGCAACACAAGCTCATTCTTCTTCTGGTGCCGGAGTTTTTGCTGATAATGGTTTAATGCTTACAAATATCGGTAGTTTTCTAATTTTTATTACACAAATATTAATATTTGTTTCTTTCCCTTATATTAATTACTTCTTAATTTCTAAAGTTGATAAATTTGATTTGTTTGATAATTTTGACTCAGCTAAAATTGAAAAAGCTGAATAAAAATCAAATCTATTGAGAAATTTATTTAACCTTTTTTCATTTTATTTATTTAAAAATAGTAATTTTGTTAGTTAAATTTATGTTTGCTTGCAAAAATGTGCCTCCCAAGTTTCCCAGTTTGATGACATAATCTTAAAAAAGTGTCCTGGTTTATTAGTTTGGACACTTTTTTAACTTTTTTGGCCAGCTCAGAAAAAATAACTATCAAAACAAAAACACTGAATTTTAAATCTAAGACTCATGAATGCAAAATCTAATTATTAATAAAATAAGGCAAACTAAAAAAGCAAAGTTATAAAATATTTAAACTGCTTTTTTAGTTTAATACACTGATAAAAATCATAAAAAAATACAACTGCTATTTAAACTCAATGAAAATAGAAAACTCATTTTTATTTACATTGGGGTGTGTTCATAATCTTGTGTTTTAAATTTTTATGGATTTTTCAAATAGAAATGTAATCTAATTTAATTTTACATTATTTAACCGATTAGGGAAAATAATTTCTAATTGTTTTTTAATCATGAATCAATTTCTTACCTTTTGTCATTTTGTAGATGCGTTTTGGAGAGTTAAATAAGTTATTTTTGAAAGGTAATTTACACTTTGAATTCCGCCTTTTGTTTTTGTATTTTTCCTAATTATTCTATTCATTGACTCAATTAAATTTGTCGTATAAATTGCTTGCCTCAATTCATATGGATATTTAAAAAATGTCGTTAGTTCAACGAAATTTGTATACCAAGACTTGATAATTGAAGGATATTTTTGGCCTCATTTTTCCGCAAATTTATCAAGATTTTGCATTGCAAATTCTTGATTAGCCGCTTGATAAATCTTTTTCATATCAAGGACAAACTCTTTTTTGTCTTTGTTAGAAACTTTTAAAAGCGAGTTTCTAATTTGGTGAACAACACATTTTTGAACATCTGTTTGCGGGAAAACCGCTTCAATTGCTTGACTAATTCCGCTTAGATTATCGCAAGAAATTATTAGAACATCTTCCAGCCCGCGAGTTTTTAGTTCGTTAAAAACATCAAGTCAATTACTTGCTGATTCGGTATTTTTAATCCAAAATCCCAGTGCTTTTTTATTTCCGTCCCAATCAATTGCAAGAATAAGATAAAGTGATTTTTTGACAAAAACACCGTTTTCTTTAACATTAAAAAACATCCCATCAATGTACAAAATTGGATAGGAATTCTCAATTTTTCGCGATTTTCACTTTTCAATTTCAGGCAATAATTTGTCAGTAACTGAAGAAATTCAGGCATTACTTATTTCTTTTTTATAGATACTTTTTATTGTGTTAACAATATTTTCATATGACATTCCTGATGCAAAAAGTGAAAACACTTGCTCTTCGATATCGCCTAAATTTGTTTCGTATTTACCGAGTAATTTGTTCTCAAAAGTGCCATTTCGATCTCTTGGTATTTTTAGACGAAAACTATTATGATTATAATTCACAGTTTTGTCCGAAAATCCGTTTCGCTTATTTGGCCTATGCACGCCTTTTTTGCTTCGGTTACTTTTTTCATAGCCTAAATGTTGGCTTAATTCCGCCCTTAAGAGCGCCTCAGTAAAAGTTTTAAACATATGCGAAATTTCGTTGTGAAAATCTTCTTTTTTTATTTTTTTATAATCAGCGTATTTGTCAACAAGTTTTTTAGCTTCTAACTCAAATGGGGATAATGTTTTTTGCTGTTTTTTCATATTTTGGTCCTTCATAATAAATTTTATCAAAATAAATTTACTTTAAAAACACAAAATATTTAACATTACCTTACATTGAGCCTAAAAAAATATATGAAGTTTTGAAAGAACAATATATGAAGTTTTGAAAGAGCCATAATTAAAAGCCATAAATTTGTAGATTTCTAAACGGTCAAATTTAAGGCATTGCATCATATTTAAAAATATGACAGAAAAGTCACGCTGTCTGATTTTTTTACGACAAAAACATAACTAAATCCCCCTTAATTCTAAAATCCAAATTTATTAATTATTCTTAGTGTGTGTAATTATAACAGAAATTTTTTTTAGACCAAGCATTTTTTTTTTTTTGCTAAGGGTTAATTTCTAAATAATAAAAATTAAAGCTTTGTTGTAAAAAACATGGATTTACCGGTATTTTTGCATATTTGCATTCAATAAAAAGTGAATTTTTGCCATCAAACTGGGAAATTCAGGAAAATATGCCTGAATTTAGCGCGGTTTATTTTTAGCGATTGATTAACATAATAACTTATTCTTTTAAAAAACAATTTTTTAGGTATTTTTTCCTAAAAAATTTTTAATATATGGTATAATTATAGTAATAAAGAATTAATATTGTATATAAAAAGGAAAAACATGAAGAATAAGTTAAAGTTTTTTAAGTTTATGCTAATTTTGTCGCTTTTTCTTGATTAAACCTAAGTGTTTTAGGGTTGCTTCGGCATTTTTAAAATAGAAAAAGCTATTTAGATTTTAAAGTAAAAGTCCGTGATTTAGATTTATTAAAGTCAAAAAACCACTAATTTTGATAATTTAGTCAAATTTTTTTAGCCAAAACCAACAAAATTCGCTTGTTGTCAATCCAAATATTAAAAAACCAAACACATCTAAACAGAACAAGCACTAATTTAACCCCTAATTTAGATGATATTAAAACACAAATTAATCAAGATGCCTTCTAATTTTAAATAGCTCTTTACTTGAATTTCTTAACAAAGAAAGTGAACTACATTCTGAAAAGTGTGCTAAAACTAAAATTTGAAAGGGATGTTGTTGAATTTAAGAACTGCAAAACCAAATTTGTGTTGAAAAATCTTCTTTTTTATAAATTACAATATTAATAATAAAAAATGTTAAATATCCAAAATGTGAGTGTTTCTTATGGAAAACCAAGCAAATTTAGTATCTAAGGCAAAAAAACAGTTAAAAAAATTAAAATATTTAGAAATTAATATTAAAAATCATTGTTCAATTGCTAACATGACTAAGTATGATATTGATTTAACGTCCGATTGTCTTTATAAGTATTATCAAATTCCAGATTTTTTATACAATTACTTTACACACACTTACAATCCTAATCCAATTGAAAGAATTATTAGCTTAAATTATAAACAAGAAGATTATGTTTATAATTTAAAACTAGAAAATATCCCAAAAAGTGTGTTTTTTTCCAAAAAACTCAAAGATTTCCATTTTCATAATGATATTAAGTGTTTAATTGGCGACTGTCGCCACCTTGAATATTGTGAAATAAAAGAAGAAGAAGAAGAAAATGTTGTTTATAAATCTGATCTTTATTCTGCACCTGCTTTACGGGATGGTAAAGCTCTTAGAAAAGTTGTAGTTGTATTTGAAAACTTTGATGATATTGAAAAATGCGAATTTTCAATTTCTTATCCGGCTTATTTTTGAAAAATATTTAAATCAAAAAGCAGGTTGAGAGAAATTGAAGATTTAATTATTAAGGAAATTCAGGAAAGTGTTCCTTATGCAAAGCCAAAAAATTTAACAAATTATGGCGAAAAAATCTTTGATTTTTTATCAAATAGATATGAATATAATTCAGAGTTTGCAGACATAAATAAAGCATATTTAGGTCAAAATGTAGAAAATATCTACAATTTCTTATTAAAAGAGAATTATAATTTTGGCGAAGAAACCCAAATTCAACCAATTCAGAACGTATTTACATTTGAAACTTATGAAAATTTGCTTAAAAAATTTGAAAAATACGGGATTAAAAAGCTTGATTTAAATATTGAAAATCGCGATAAATTTATTCTTAGTTGATTTGACAAATTTGGCCCAGAATATCGAAAATATTGTATCGAACTTTTTGGTAAAAGAGGCCAAACTTATTATGATAATGTGAATAATTGGACAAATAAAATCGAATTAATTTATTTGTTGCAAATTTTATTTGGTCCTAAATATGAATTTGAAGATCTATATTTTTACCTCGATGTACCTGATTATTTTATTCTGCCAAGTTGGGCAAAACTAAAACTTGAAAATTTTGAAATTTTTTACTTTGACGGGCAGGAATATGGCCTTTTTGATGAAATAATTTCCCAATTTGACTCAAAAAAGCCAGTTTTTTGATTCAAACCATATTACAAGTCCGCCTTTTGTGCGGGAGAATCATGAATTTTGCCAATAGCATTAAAAAATTTCATTTTATTGTATGTTGATGATCAAAAAATTTATTACTGATTTGGCCATTCAAATTTGTATGATGATATTTATGAATACGGGGTGTGTTCATAATCTTGTGTTTTAAATTTTTATGGATTTTTCAAATAGAAATGTAATCTAATTTAATTTTACATTATTTAACCGATTAGGGAAAATAATTTCTAATTGTTTTTTAATCATGAATCAATTTCTTACCTTTTGTCATTTTGTAGATGCGTTTTGGAGAGTTAAATAAGTTATTTTTGAAAGGTAATTTACACTTTGAATTCCGCCTTTTGTTTTTGTATTTTTCCTAATTATTCTATTCATTGACTCAATTAAATTTGTCGTATAAATTGCTTGCCTCAATTCATATGGATATTTAAAAAATGTCGTTAGTTCAACGAAATTTGTATACCAAGACTTGATAATTGAAGGATATTTTTGGCCTCATTTTTCCGCAAATTTATCAAGATTTTGCATTGCAAATTCTTGATTAGCCGCTTGATAAATCTTTTTCATATCAAGGACAAACTCTTTTTTGTCTTTGTTAGAAACTTTTAAAAGCGAGTTTCTAATTTGGTGAACAACACATTTTTGAACATCTGTTTGCGGGAAAACCGCTTCAATTGCTTGACTAATTCCGCTTAGATTATCGCAAGAAATTATTAGAACATCTTCCAGCCCGCGAGTTTTTAGTTCGTTAAAAACATCAAGTCAATTACTTGCTGATTCGGTATTTTTAATCCAAAATCCCAGTGCTTTTTTATTTCCGTCCCAATCAATTGCAAGAATAAGATAAAGTGATTTTTTGACAAAAACACCGTTTTCTTTAACATTAAAAAACATCCCATCAATGTACAAAATTGGATAGGAATTCTCAATTTTTCGCGATTTTCACTTTTCAATTTCAGGCAATAATTTGTCAGTAACTGAAGAAATTCAGGCATTACTTATTTCTTTTTTATAGATACTTTTTATTGTGTTAACAATATTTTCATATGACATTCCTGATGCAAAAAGTGAAAACACTTGCTCTTCGATATCGCCTAAATTTGTTTCGTATTTACCGAGTAATTTGTTCTCAAAAGTGCCATTTCGATCTCTTGGTATTTTTAGACGAAAACTATTATGATTATAATTCACAGTTTTGTCCGAAAATCCGTTTCGCTTATTTGGCCTATGCACGCCTTTTTTGCTTCGGTTACTTTTTTCATAGCCTAAATGTTGGCTTAATTCCGCCCTTAAGAGCGCCTCAGTAAAAGTTTTAAACATATGCGAAATTTCGTTGTGAAAATCTTCTTTTTTTATTTTTTTATAATCAGCGTATTTGTCAACAAGTTTTTTAGCTTCTAACTCAAATGGGGATAATGTTTTTTGCTGTTTTTTCATATTTTGGTCCTTCATAATAAATTTTATCAAAATAAATTTACTTTAAAAACACAAAATATTTAACATTACCTAAATACGAAATTTTAAAATATTATTTTAAGGAAAAATTAGTCAAACTTGAACAAGATATTTTTTTGCGTGATGGCATGGATCCGGCCTTCTTTGTTTCTAGATTGCCAAGGCAAATTGATTTAGACAAAAATGTGATCGAATCATCTATGGAAGAATTAATTTTATATCGGGATGCGTTGAATAAATATCTAAAAGAAATAGACCATGAATTTGGGTTTTTTGAACCCTTTCTAGAAAATACTAATTTATACACCCGACAAGAAAAAGAATTAATTTTAGAAGTTCACGGCCCCTTTACTTGAGATAATGATGATAGAACTGAATATTATGAAGAGCTTGCAAGAGTAGATTTTCGCGGTCGTAAAAGTAAAAAATATCTTGAGATGGAAGGAAAATCGTAGATCTTTTTGTTAATTAATAAATTTAAAGACAAAAGATTTAAATTTATTTTTAAAATTCATAACTTGTTTTTCATTTTTATCTATTTAAAAATAGCATTTTGTCAGTTGAATTTATGTTTGCTTGCAAAAATGTGCCTGAATTCTAGTGTAATTTCTTTTAGCGATTGATTAACATAATAACTTATTCTTTTAAACTACAGTTTTTTTAGGTATTTTTCCTAAAAAGTTTTTAGCATATGTTAAAATTTTAATACTAAAAATTTAATTAAAAAAAGGAAAAACATGAAAAAAAAGTTAAAGTTTTTTAAGTTTATCACCAATATTCTTGCTGTCACTTCACTTACACTAAGTGTTTTTGGGCCGCTTTGACATTTTCAAAATACAAAAACCTATTCAGATTTTAAACTTGAAACTCGTGATATAGATTTATCAAATTCAAAAAAACCGGTAAATTTTGATGATTTAGTCCAAATTGTTTCAGCCAAAAACCAACAAAATTCGCTTGTTATTAATGCAAATATTAAAAATGCCAAAACACATCTAAACAAAACAAGTACTAATTCAGACTCTCCTAATCTAGATGATATTCAGATTCAAATTAATCAAGAAGGTGAGGTAATTCTAAATAGTGCTTCGCTTGAATTTGTTAACGAAAAAGCTGAACTCTATTTTGAAGAAGGCGTACCAAAACTAAAATTTGAAGGTTATGTTTTTGACTTTAGAGAGCTTCAAAATCAAACTCGGGTTGAAAAAACCTTCTTTTTCCTTTTGCCTTTTATTCCATTTATTTCAAATGCTGTTGCAGCTGCCATTGCCGCAGTAGCAGTTTCGACAGCTGCTGCGGTAGCTGTGGAAACTTTTCCAAAGGTTGTTGATGATGTAGGTAGATGATTTGGGAACCGTGAAAGTTACTATTCGTCAGATAATTATGCCCCTGTTTCTGTACCAGTTGATAATAACCCTATTACTCGAAGAACTGAAAGCTCAATTGTGGTTGACTTAGATAAATTACCAAAAGCAAAAGGTGAGCCTAGTATTAAAGAAATAGCAAATGTAGCGGCTTTAGAACTTTCTATTGTAAAAGCAAAAGATAAGGAAAAATTAAAACAATACACTGGAATCCATCCTGCCTGATTTTTTAATTTTCACAGTAAAGACTTAGAACCTCATTTTGTTATTAGTGAACAACCAATTCCAGAACCTGCAGCCTGACTTTTAGCGGTTGGAAGTTTGCTAGCCCAATCAGAATTAACCAAAATTATTATTAAAAACTTACTACCTAGTTCAATAAAAGATAAAATGAATGAAAAAGACCACGAAAATATGGATAAGAAACTAAATTCACCTATTGATTTTTATTCATATAATAGATCAGTTATGGAAAATTTGGCTATAAAAACAAAATATACAGCAAATTTGATGGTAGGAAATAGATGGTGAATTGATCCAAATAATAATTTAAATAAAGATATCGGTTTTACTAAAGATCGCTTTGTTGTTGGAGAAGGTCTAGCTAGTGATGCTATTGATTGAGCTGACCCTAAAAATGAGTTTGATATTGATGATCCAAATAAAAATACAAGTAAAGATACAAATACAAATACAAATACAAATAAAAACAAAAATATACCATCATACGTAAAAATATATTTTCCCAGTTATCATGTAAGGGAGCAAGAATGATAAAGGGAAAATTCGATAAGAAGGAATTTATACCAAGAGAAAAAATGTTAAATGTTGAAAAGGTGCATTTTTTATATGGAGAAGCAATTAGATTTAGTAACCAAGGCAAAAAAACAATTAATTAAACTAAAATATATAGAAATTAATATTAAAAGTCGCTGTTCAATTCCAAACATGATTAAGTACGATGTTGATTTATCGTTTGATTGTAAATATGATAATTTTCCATTTCCAATTTTTTTATACAATTACCTTAACAACGGCTTCAATCCTAATCCAATTGAAAGAATTATTAGTTTAAATTATAAACAAGAAGATTATGTTTATAATTTAAAACTAGAAGATATCCCAAAAAGTGCGTTTTTTTCCAAAAAACTCAATAATTTTCATTTTTATAATGATATTAGGTGTTTAATTGGCGGTTGAGCAAACATTGAATATTGTGAAAAAAATGGAAAAGAAAATCTTCGTCTTATCTCTGAACTTTATTCTTCATGTGATTCATACGATGGTAAAGGTTTTGAAGAGGTTGTTGTTGTCTTTGAAAACTTTGATGATATTGGAAAATGCGAATTTTCAATCTCTTATCCGGCTATTTTTTGAAAAATATTTAAATCAAAAACCGAATTAAGAGAAATTGAAGCTTTAATTATTAAGGAAATTCAGGAAAGTGTTCCTTATGCAAAGCCAAAAAATTTAACAAATTACCATGAAAAAATCTTTGATTTTTTATCAAATAGATATGAATATGGCGCAAAGTTTGTAGATATAAATAAAGCATATTTAGGACAAAATGTAGAAAATATCTACAATTTGTTATTAAAAGAGAATTATAATTTTGACGAAGAAACCCAAATCGAACCAATTCAAAATGTATTTACTTTTGAAACTTATGAAAATTTGCTTAAAAAGTTTGAAAAATACGGGGTTAAAAAGCTTAATTTAAACATTGAAAGTCGCGATAAATTTATTCTTAGTTGATTTGATAAATTTGGTCCAGAATATCGAAAGTATTGCATCGAACTTTTTGCTAAAGTCGGCCAAACTTATTATGATCATGCGAATAATTGGACAAATAAAATCGAATTAATCTTCTTGTTGCAAATTTTATTTGGTCCAAAATATTGAATTGAAGATCTAGATTTTTATTATCCTGATGAACCTGATTTTCTTATTCTGCCAAGCTGAGCAAAATTAAAACCTGAAAATTTCGAAATTTTTTACCTTGGTGGACAAGAATATGGCCTTTTTGATGAAATAATTTCCCAATTTGACTCAAAAAAGCCAGTTTTTTGATTTCAACCATATTACAAGTCCGCCTATGGGGATGGCGATGCATGAATTTTGCCAATTGCATTGAAAAATTTCATTTTATTGTATGTTGATGGTCAAAAAATTTATTACTGAATTGGCCATTCAAATTTGTATGATGATATTTATCAAGGTAAATACGAAATTTTAAAATATTATTTCAAACAAAAATTGGTCAAACTTGAACAAGATATTTTTTTGCGTGACGGCAATGATCCGGCCTTCTTCGTTTCTAGATCACCAAGGCAAATTGATTTAGATAAAAATGTGATTGAATCATCTATGGAAGAATTAATTTTATATCGGGATGCGTTGAATAAATATCTAAAAGAAAGGGACCATGAATTTGAGTATTTTAGACGCTTTCTAGAAAATACTAATTTATATAGCCAACAAGAAAAAGAATTAATTTTACAACAACACGTTCTCTTTTCTTGAGATAATGATGATAGAACAGAATATTATGATGAAATTGCAAGAGTAGATTTTCGCGGTTATAAAAGTAAAAAATATCTTGAGATAGAAGGTGAATCGTAAATCTTTTTGTTAATTAATGAATTTAAAGACAAAAGATTTAAGTTTATTTTTAAAATTCATAACCTGTTTTTCATTTTTATCTATTTAAAAATAGCAATTTTATCAGTTGAATTTATGTTTATTTGCAAAAATGCTGCTTTGAAGTGTTAAATTCAACCCTCTGTCTTAATTCTTGCTAGTGTTTTAACTAAAAAAGCAAAATTATGAAATTTTTAAACACTGCTTTTTAGTTTAAAACACTGACAAAAACCATAAAAAAATACAACTACTATTTAAACTCAATGTTAATAGAAAACTCGTTTTTACTTACATTGAGCCTAAAAAAACATATGAAGTTTTGAAAGAACAATAACTAAAAGCCATAAATTTGAAGATTTCTAAACGGTTAAATTTAAGGCATTCCATCATATTAAAAATATAATGGATAATTCGCATTTTCTGATTTTTTATGGCAAAAACATAACTCATTCCCCCTTAATTCAATATCAAAATTTATTAATTATTCTTAGTAAGGTTGATTATAACATAACTTTATTTTTGACCAAGCATTTTTTTTTTTTGCAAAAGATCAATTTTAAAACAATAAAAATTAA
This sequence comes from Mesomycoplasma ovipneumoniae, assembly GCF_038095995.1. NCBI lineage: Bacteria > Bacillati > Mycoplasmatota > Mycoplasmoidales > Metamycoplasmataceae > Mesomycoplasma > Mesomycoplasma ovipneumoniae. Next base: position 705,776 of record NZ_CP146005.1, on the reverse strand, counting down.
GATTTTAGGTCAAAAGACAAGGATTTACCGGTATTTTTGCAAATTTATATTCAATAAAAAGTGAATTTTTGCCATTAAATTGGCAAACTCAGGAAATGTGTCTGAATTTTAGTGTAATTTATTTTTAGCAATTGATTAACATAATAACTTATTCTTTTAAAATACAATCTTTTTAGGTATTTTTCCTAAAAAGTTTTTAGTATATGTTAAAATTTTAATACTAATAAATTTAATTGAAAAAAGTCAAAAACATGAAGAAAAAATTAAAGTTTTTTAAGTTTATCACTAATATTTTCGCTTTCACTTCACTGACACTAAGCGTTTTTGGTCCGCTTTGACATTTTCAAAATACAAAAACCTATTCAGACTTTAAACTTGAAACACGTGATATAAATCTATTAAATTCAAAAAAACCGGTAAATTTTGATGATTTTGTCCAAATTGTTTCAACTAAAAACCAACAAAATTCGCTTGTTATTAATGCAAATATTAAAAAAGCCAAAACACATCTAAACAAAACAAGCACTAATTCAGACTCACCTAATCTAGATGATATTCAGATTCAAATTAATCAAGAAGGTGAGGTAATTTTAAATAGTGCTTCACTTGAATTTGTTAACAAAAAAGCTGAACTCTATTTTGAAGAAGGTATACCAAAACTAAAATTAGAAGGTTATGTTTTTGACTTTAGAGAGCTTAAAAATCAAACTCGGGTTGAAAAAACCTTCTTTTTCCTTTTGCCTTTTATTCCATTTATTTCAAATGCTGTCGCAGCTGCCATTGCCGCAGTAGCAGTTTCCACAGCTGCTGCGGTAGTTGTGGAAACTTTTCCAAAGGTTGTTGATGATGTAGGTAGATGATTTGGGAACCGTGAAAGTTACTATTCGTCAGATGATTATACCCCTGTTCATGAGCCAACTAATAATAACCCTGTTACTTGAAGAACTGAAAGCTCAATTGTGGTTGACTTAGATAAATTGCCAAAAGCAAAAGGTGAGCCTAGCATTAAATCAATAGCAAATATAGCGGCTTTAGAACTTTCTATTGTAAAAGCAAAAGAAAAGGAAAAATTAAGACAATACACTGGAATACACCCCGCCTGATTTTTTAATTTTCACGGTGAAGAGTTAGAACCTTATTTTGTTATTAGTAAACAAGCAATTCCAGAACCTGCCGCGTGACTTTGAGCGGTTGGAAGTTTGCTAGCCCAATCAGAATTAACCAAAATTATTATTAATAGCTTGCTACCTAGTTCAGTAAGAGATAAAATGAATAAAAATAAAGGAGACCGTAAAAATATGGAAAACAAACTAAATTCACCTATTGATTTTTATTCATATAATGAACCAGTTATGAAAAGTTTGGCTGAAAAAACAAAATATACAGCAAATTTGATAGTGGCAAATAGATGGTCATGAGATCCAACTAATAATTTAAATAAAGATATTGGTTTCACTAAGGATCGCTTTGTTGTTGGAGAAGGTCTAGCTAGCGATGCTATTGATTGAGCTAACCCTAAAAATGAGTTTGATATTGATGATCCAAATAAAAATAAAAATAAAAATAAAAATAAAAATAAAAATATACCATCATACATAAAAATATATTTTCCCAGTTATCATGTAAGGAGAGCAAGAATGATAGAAGGAAAATTCGAAGAGAATGAATTTATACCAAGAAAAAAAATGTTAAATGTTGAAAAGGTGCATTTTTTATATGGAGAAGCAATTAGATTTAGTAACCAAGGCAAAAAAACAATTAATTAAATTAAAATATATAGAAATTAATATTAAAAGTCGTTGTTCAATTCGAAACATGATTGTGAATGATGTTAAATTATCGCTTGATTGTAAATATGATAATGATGGTTTTCCATTTCCAATTTTTTTGTACAATTACCTTTCCGAGCGCTTCAATCCTAATCCAATTGAAAGAATTATTAGTTTAAATTATAAACAAGAAGATTATGTTTATAATTTAAAACTAGAAGATATCCCAAAAAGTGCATTTTTTTCCAAAAAACTCAATAAATTTGGTTTTTATAATGATATTAGGTGTTTAATTGGTGGTTGAGCAAACAATGAATATTGTGATAAAAATGGAAAAGAAAATCTTGATCTTATCTCTGAACTTTATTCTTCATATGGCTTGCACGATGGTAAAGGTTTTGAAGAGGTTGTTGTTGTCTTTGAAAACTTTGATAATATTGGAAAATGCGAATTTTCAATTTCTTATCCGGCTGTATTTTCAAAAATATTTAAATCAAAAACTGAATTAAGAGAAATTGAAGCTTTAATTATTAAGGAAATTCAGGAAAGTGTTCCTTATGCAGAGCCAAAAAATTTAGCAAATTACCACGAAAAAATCTTTGATTTTTTATCAAATAGATATGAATATAATTCAGAGTTTGTAGATATAAATAAAGCATATTTAGGACAAAATGTAGAAAATATCTACAATTTGTTATTAAAAGAGAATTATAATCTTGACGAAAAAACCCAAATCGAACCAATTCAAAATGTATTTACTTTTGAAACTTATGAAAATTTGCTTAAAAAATTTGAAAAATATGGGATTAAAAAGCTTAATTTAAACATTGAAAATCGTGATAAATTTATTCTTAGTTGATTTGATAAATTTGGTCCAGAATATCGAAAGTATTGTAGCGAACTTTTTGGTAAAGACGGCCAAACTTATTATGATCATGCGAATAATTGGACAAATAAAATCGAATTAATCTATTTGTTGCAAATTTTATTTGGTCCAAAATATTGAATTGAAGAACTAGATTTTTATCCCGATATACCTGATTTTTATATTCTGCCAAGCTGAGCAAAATTAAAACTTGAAAATTTTGAAATTTTTTACTTTGACGGTCAAGAATACGGGCTTTTTGATGAAATAATTTCTCAATTTGACTCAAAAAAGCCAGTTTTTTGATTTCAACCATATTACTACCCTGCCTATGGAGCAGGCGATGCATGAGTTTTGCCGATTGCATTGAAAAATTTCATTTTATTGAATGTTGATGGTGAAAAAATTTATTACTGAATTGGTCATTCAAATTTGTATGATGATATTTATGGAGGTAAATACGAAATTTTAAAATATTATTTCAAACAAAAATTGGTCAAACTTGAACAAGATATTTTTCTGCGTGATGGCAAGGATCCGGCGTTCTTTGTTTCTAGATCACCAAGGCAAAATAATTTAACTAAAAATGTGATTGGATCATCTATGGAAGAATTAATTTTATATCGGGATGCGTTGAATAAATTTCTAAAAGGAACAGACCATGAATTTGGGTATTTTACAGACTTTCTAGAAAATACTAATTTATATAGTCAACAAGAAAAAGAATTAATTTTACAAGAACACGCTCTCTTTTCTTGAGATTCTAATGATTGAACTGAATATTATGATGAAATTGCAAGAGTAGATTTTCGTGGTTATAAAAGCAAAAAATTTATTGAGATAGAAGGGAAATAGTAGATCTTTTTGCTAATTAATGAATTTAAAGACAAAAGATTTAAGTTTATTTTTAAAATTCTTAACTTTCATTTTTTAAATTCTTATTTATTTGAAATATATGTTCTTGAAATATATTTTTTTGCCAAACTAATAAAAAATTAAAATAACTAGTTATTCTCCACTAATTTATTGATCTTTTTTTTAGTAAAATAAAAAAAATTTTGTAAAATTAAATCTAGTTGATCAAAACTGACCTTTGAAAGGAAAAAATGACATACCAAAATTATCTTGAATTACGACTAAAACAACAAAATGAAACTAAAAGTCTACGTTCAGTTTTAATTATTGACGGACATGATGAACGGGCAATTCAAGCCGCTCAGCAATTAAAAGCTAAAAATTTAGTTAGACCAATTTTACTTGTTGACGAATTATATGGGAATCTTGAAATCGACCAATATTTAGTTGACGAAGAAGAAAAACAAACTTTTATACAGCAATTTTTAAAAATCCGTAAAAACAAAGAAACATTAGAATCAGCTGTCGCCCAATTTGATTCTAATGCATTTTACGGGACAATGCTTCTTCGAAACAAAAAAGTTGACGCTGTAATAGGCGGACTTAATTATCCAACTGCAGAAATTCTTCGAGCTGCATTCAAAATTATCGGACCAAAACCAGATATTAAAACAATTTCTTCCGTAATGATAATGCATCGAGGTGATGAAAAATACTTATTTAGTGATATTTCGGTAAATATTTTACCAAACGAAACTCAATTAGCTGATATTGCTAAAAACGCACTTGACTTTGCAATTCAACTTGGATTTGACCCTAAACCGGCTTTTTTATCATTTTCAACAAAAGGATCAGCCAAATCACCTCAATCTGATGCCGTATCTAGAGCTGTAAAAATGTTCAATGCAACCTCACCAATTGAAGCTTATGGTGAAATTCAACTAGATGCAGCTCTTGACTATAAGGTACGTCGCCAAAAATATGGTGAAAATGTTGCTACAAATGCGAATGTTTTAATTTTTCCAAATCTTGATGCCGGAAATATTGGCTACAAAATTGCTCAAAGACTTGGTGGCTTTGGGGCAATAGGACCAATAATCACCGGAATTGCCGCTCCTATTAATGACTTATCACGTGGAGCAACGGTCGAAGACGTTTTTTACACCGCACTAATTAGCGCACTTCAAGTTGAAAAGGATAAATAATGAAGAGTAAAATTTTAGTTATAAACGCTGGTTCATCCTCAATTAAATGACAAATTTTTGAAAAAGATACATTAGATTTGCTCGGAGTTGGTCTAATCGAAAGAATTGGACTTCAAGAAGGCAAAATCAAAATGACATTTGACGAGAAAAGCTACAACTTGAGCAAAGATTTTCCAACTCATTCTGATGCCTTAGAGAGTCAAATTCAACTTTGAAAAGACAATAATTTAGTTCAAAACCTAGAAGAATTTGAGCTTGTTGGATTTCGAATTGTTCATGGGGGTGCAAGTTTCAATGCTCCAGCTCGCCTTGATGATTCAGCGATAGCAAAAATTCAAGAAGCAGCAAAATTTGCACCTTTACACAACCCAGGGGCGCTCGCAACTATTAGTGCTATTAAAAAATTACTTCCTTGAGCAAAATTATCAGCAAGTTTTGACACCGCTTTTCATGCAAGTATCCCTAAAGTTAATTACACATATCCAATTAATGCCCAAATAGCAAACAAGTACGGAATAAGAAAATACGGATTTCACGGCATTTCTCACAAATATATAACAACACAAGTTGAAAAAATCTATAATTCTGATTCAGTTAATTTTGTAAACATGCACATTGGGAATGGGATTTCTTTGTGCGCTGTTAAAGATTCGGCTTCAGTTGATACTTCAATGGGAATGACGCCACTTGCAGGTGTTGCCATGGGAACCCGAAGCGGCGATGTAGACCCCTCAATTTTAACCTACCTAGGCACAACAGCTCATTTTTCCTTCACTGATTTAGACACACTTTTAAACAAACAATCAGGACTTTTAGGACTTTCAAACGTTTCTTCTGACCTTCGGGATGTCATTTCTGCTGCAGATAACGGTAATCAAGATGCAAGTTTTGCCCTTGAAGTTTATGTGCAAAAAATTGTCGACTATCTAATTAATTATATTAATAAGGTTGGTAAAAACATTAAAGCTTTAGTTTTTACCGGTGGGGTAGGCGAAAATTCAGCACTAATTCGCGCTTCGGTAATTGCAAAAATTCAATTACCGAAGTTGAATTTAGTTCTTGATCAAGAACTAAATTCAAGACCAATTCCAGAATTTGCCGCTATTGAAAAAATTTCAGCACCAGAATCAGATCTTGACATTTTCGTAATCAAAACAAACGAAGAACTGTTAATAGCAAAAAACGCGCTCAAAGTTTGAAACTAACCTTTATTAAGTTTTGAAAGAACCCATAATAAAACCAAAGTATTGATATTATACAATATTTTTATTTTGATCCAAGCATTTTTTTAAAAATTTTGTGCGGATTAATTTTGGCGAGTTTCCCAGCTTGATGAGATGATCTTAAAAAAGTGTCCTGGTTTAGTTTTGGACACTTTTTTAACTTTTTTGGCAAACTCAGAAAAAATAACTATCAAGGCAAAAACACTAAATTTTAAATCTAACGCTCACGAATGCAAAATCTACTTATTAATAAAATAAGACAAACTAAAAAAGCTAAAATTTTACCTTAAAAAGCAAAATTATGAAATTTTTAAACTACTTTTTTAGCTAAAACACTGTAAAAAATCAATTTATGGATACACTGACAAAAACCATAAAAAATACAAATACTATTTAAACTCAATGCAAATAGAAAACTCGTTTTTATTTAAATTGAGCCTAAAAAAATATGTGAAGTTTTGAAAGAGCCGAAAGAAAAAGCCATAAATTTGTAGATTTCTAAACGGTTAAATTTATGGCATTGCATCATATTTAAAAATATGGCGGAAAATTCGCAATATCAGAGCACATTAGACAAAAAACATAACTAATTCCCCCTTAATTCAATATAAAATTCATTAATTATTCTTAGTGAGTTTATTATAACAGAATTTTTTCTTAGACCAAGCATTTTTTTAAAATTTTTTTGCCTAGTAATTTTTGCCTAAAATCTTTGCTTACCAAAAAAATTTTTTTAATTTCTTTTATCTTAAAATATTTTGGTATAATAAGGTCATACTTATCGAGATATTCTATTAAAATGTTTAATTACTAAAAATATTTTAATATTTTCTTTGAATTTTAAAACATTTTTGTATAATTAAGACATACTATTGAAATATCTAGTAAAGTCTAAAATTTATTTTACCTATCTATTTTTTATTTAAAGAAACAAAGTTGAAATAATTTCAAGCTTTGTTTCTTGTCATTAATAGACAAAAAAATGGTAAAATTAAAACAAAATCTGTATTATATAAAAAGAGGAGTAATTATGGCTGAAAATCTAACAAAAAAAGAGAAAAAATTAATGAAAGTAACTAAAAAACGTGCAATCATACTTTCACTACTTGCCTTTGGTGGTCTTAGTATTGGTTCGCTCAGTTTTCTTCCTTTCCTTTTAAAGTCTTGAAATACACTTCAATATAATATTGTTGATTTTAAACATATTAATCGTGATAATATTGGTTATGAACTTGAATTTGCCCTAAGTGATTTAGATTCATATAAACTAAATTATCAAGATTTAAATGTTGACTTTACAGCTGATGAGCAAGGAAAAGACGTAATTGTTTCACACAAAGCCATTTATGATGAATTTAGTCGAACTTGACGGCTATCTTCAAATTATAACGGTCTTAGTTTTGGAAAAAGATACTATCTAAAAGTTTATCTTGATGATAAAAAGCAAAAAAGATTTTCTGCCAAAAAAGTAATTGCCTTTGGTCAAAATGTTACCAATTTTGTCGATACTCCGCCTGCAGTTTCAACAATTAACTTTCAAACCAAAACTCCTTCTAGTGCCTCAGTTTCACTAAAATTTGCCGATGAGGCTGCTAATCTTGAGGGTAAAAAAGTTGCCCTAGAGTATTATTATGTCCTAAAAAATCAATCAGCCAATGTTGATCCACTCAGTAATTCCCAGGAAATTCACACTTCTTATGTTGATTCAGCAACCGTTAAAAACGGAGTGGCTGAGTTTAGCCTCGAAAATCTTCACCCGGGAATGGATTATAAAATTAGTGCAATTCGTTATGTTGACAGTTCTGTTTCAGCTAGTGACATCCCGCTTGTGCCAATGCAAAAAATTGCCCTAGCTCCACAGATTAACTACGAACAAGATGCCCAAAAAGAAAAACTTTTTGAAGCAACAACAGGCAAATATAATTATCGTGCTGAGTCTTTAATTGACCAAAACTTAAGTTTTGACTCAAAAAGACTTACAGTTAATTTTTCAACTCTAAACTCAAGTCCTAATTTGGAAAACAAGCCAATCAAGCTAAACTATACAAATATTCAAACAGGCCAAAAATTCAGTGTAAGTTCATTTTTTGCCGCTAATTTAGCAAGCTTTGACCTAAACAATTTAGCTCCTGGGTCATCTTACCAAATCGAGAGTTTTGAACTCGAGTCTTCAAAGGTTGAATTTGGCCAAACTTTCATTAAAAACTTTCATAGCCCAGCGGCAATTGTTGAGTCAAAAATTGCAACCGGTGCGACATTCGCCAAAGTTGACTTATCTGTTGTCTCAGTTGATAATTTAGAAGGAACTAAGGCTCATCTATATTTAGATGACAGTTCAATTCTGCCAGTTAGTGGTGTTTTTAGAAAAACAGATCAGCCAAATTCTTACCAAATTAGTTTTGAGCCAAAGGGTCTTACAAATAAAACAAAATACGGTCTTAGCAAGGTTGTTTTTGATGGGCTAAATCCAAATTCTGTTTTTAACAAAAACAGAGATGGGTATGACTACTTAAATTTAGCTTGAGACAACAGCCTCGAGACTGGCTCAGCAAGTCGTAATTTTATTACTTCAATTTCAGATTTAAAGACTTTTATTAAATTAGAGCCAAAAATTCTTGCCTCAAAAGTTGAATATACTTTTGGCTTTGGTCTTGATTCATCTTTTTTAAACGACAAAGAGCTTTATTTATACTATCACAAAAAAGACGAGCCTCAAAAAGTCTATAAATCAAAAGCAAGTATTCCTCAGGGCTCTGAGATTAAATTTGAACTTGAAAACTTTGAGAGCTCAACAACTTATAAACTTGAGAAAATTGTCATTTCTGACTATCCAGAGGTTGCTGTTGCAATCAATTTTGATCCGAACAAAAAAACACAGCAAAACTTACCGCTGGACGAGTTTTTTGTCAAATATTATGTTTCAGACATCAGCTTTGAAAACGTTGACCAGACAAGTGCAGTCGCCAAGGTAACAATTGCTGGAGACTTTAAAAATATCCAAGAAGCAAATCTAGACTTAAATGCCAAAATCGTCTTTGGTCAGCCCGGCTTTACTAATCTAACAGAAACAATTAATTTAAATCTTGCAGATTTGGCAAAGCAAGTTCCTGTTAGCCAGGCAGGTTCTGCTGCTCTTAGCCCGACTCGGCACGAGCTACAAGATGACAAACTTGTTATGTATTTTGATCTTAAAGATCTTGATCCTAAAACTGAGTACCAAGTTGCTGATGTTGAAATACTCGGGAAAACTGACTTTTTTAGCTCAGAAGGTATTCTTGACTTAAATGCAAGATTTATAACTACCTTCCAAAAAGTTAAAATAATCGGTGCCAACTTTGAGTCAATTGGCCTAAAAAGTGCTGAGGCTTCAATTTATATTGATCCAAATTTCAACCGTTATTTAAATGGTAAACAATTTAATGCAATTTTTAAATCTGAAGACGGCCAAGAAGTTAAATCTTTACCTTTAGATACAAATTCAAATCTTGGTTATTCAGTTCTTACAAACAACATCCTTTCAGTTAAACTAGACAAACTTAGTCCTGGGAAAAAATATACTTTTTTCAAATTAGATCCAGCGCCAAATCAAGATGAGGCTTTTGATAATTTAGAGTATAAATTTATTGATCTAAACCAAAAAGAAACAGATGACTTACCTCATTTTTATACTCTTAGTGATATTGCTTCAATTTCAGCTGAGCCTACCCAAGACAGTGCAAAATTGACTGTTAGCTTTACCACAAAAGATCCAGACTATAATAAAAGAGCAAATTCTTCACTAAAAAAAGCCGTTATTTTCCTCAAAAATAATGCAACCGGAACGGTTGCCTCAGCTTCAGCTGATCAAATTGAATATAAAGACGGACTTAACAAGGTTGAATTTAATGTTCAAAATCTTGACAAATTAAGCCACTATACAGTTAGTGAGATTTTGCTTGACGGCCAAAAAATTGAATTTGCTGAGCAATTAAAAGAAGAATCAGCCGCACAGCGTAATTTTGCTACCGTAGCAAGTACGGCAAAAATTATCAAAGTAGTCCAAACTGCCCAGAGCCACAATCAAATGGCAGTTGAGTTATCATTTGACCCAGTTAGCGATACTTTTTTGAACGGCGACAGTATCAAAGTTGTTCTTCAAAATTCAAAAGACAATAAAACTGTTGAAGCAAGTGGGACTGTAGACCAAAATTTAGTACTAAAATTAAATTTTGAAAATTCAGTTGAGGCTGGTTCAGAATATTCAATTTTAAGTATTACTAACGAGACAAAAAATAAAGATATTCAAACTTCAGTTGGCTTTTTATTCCAAAAAAGTGTTGATAATTACAGCCCAAATCTTGAAAAAACAAGTATTGCGTCTGAAAAATTCTACTCATCTCCTGAGCTAGAGACTTTTAGTGTTGTTTCAAATGCAAATGAAACTGTTAAAGTAAAGTTAACTTTTGCTGACGCCCAAAAATTACTGTTACAAAAAGTTTCTAACGGCTCAAAACAGCTAACCCTTTTATTAAAAAACACCCAAACTAACGCAATTGTTGCCTCAAGTGCTCAAGCAGAAGAAAAAACTGGTCAAGTCGAAGCAGAATTTACTTTTTCAAATCTTGATCGAGCAGTAAAATATGAACTAGTTTCAGTAAATGACTATTCTCGTCCAGATTATTTAATTTTTAAAGATAAAAGTAATTTTAAAGAAGATAGTTCTAAGACTTTTGTTGTAAATGTTGACAGCATTGAAGTTAAAAATCTTGTCTATTCAGATATCAAACAAAACTCAGTTAAGGCCGAAATTTATTTTGACCCAATTAGAGACTCTTATTTAGCTGGTAAAAGTATTGACGTTGAAATTCAGCAAGATGGTGATCCGGTTGCCCAACTGGTTAATGTTGATGCCACTGCACAAAATTCAACTATTAAAAAAACAGTTGAAATTAAAAGACTTGACGACGGACGGCTAAGAGCTGAAATTGTTTTTGAAGGTCTTGCTGAAGGTAGAGACTTTAAAATTGCCACATTAACTTTAGCCAACAAATCTGATGTAAAAACAAATGCCGAAAACACTCAAAGCGGTCCTAAATTTAAAATAGTTAATGATTTTCTAGCCCAAGGTGATGCTACAACTTCAAGGGCAGCTGAAATTACTGCTGAGTCAAACCAAAAAACTCTAAAATTTGCAACTGACGTTGTTGTTTCAAATATTGAATTCAACCCGGCTGATTCAACTGCTAGAATTGACAAACAACAGTCAGCAAAAATTAAAGTTGAATTTTCTAACTCAAATAATGAAATACTAAAACTAAAAAATGACCAACTTGCAACATTAACACTTATTAACAAACAAACTGGAAAAATAGTACTTGCTTCAGCAAAAATTCAAGCTAAAAATTCAGTTGCTGGCCAAAAAGCTGAGACTTCTGCTTCAGTTGAATTTGAATTTAATAATAATTTAGAAAAACTAACAAAATATGAAGTTAGTTCAATTTCTGTTGTTCGGCCAAATGGTATTTATTCAATTCCTTTTGCGGCAAATATACAAAGCGATCCTAAGACATTTGTAACTCAACTAACCACTGTTAGTGTTAAAAATATTTCTTATGTTGATGTATCAGAAACAAGCGTTGAACTTACAGTCTTTTTTGACTCAGTTAATGATGATATTTTAAATGAACAATTTGAAGCTGAACTTGAATATGTTCTAAAAACTAAAGACACTGAGCTTAAAAAAACAAGCAAAGTTATTGTTTCAAATAATCAGGCAATTTTTACAATTGATGGTCTTGATGAAGCAAGTACTTATGAAGTTAAGGATTTAAAATTATCAAAAAAGGTACAAGTTCGTAATACTCGTTCACTGCGTCGTAGTCGGCGTTCAGCTCCTGAGGCAAGTCCGGTTGCAAACAATATTAATGTAGTATTTGACAAAACTGAAGTTGAAGACAAACACAAAAAACTCTTTTCAACAAAGTCTTTAATTTCTGAAATTAAAATTGACAAGACTTTATTGGAACAAAAACTAACAGCAACACAGCCTACTCTAACCCTTGAGCAGACCAATTTAACCGATACTCAAGCTGGTATTGAGCTTAAAATTAAAGATCCAAAACAATTTTTCAAAGATTATGTTGGTAGCGGATCTAAAACCAATAATGCAGCCCAAGACATTAAATTAGTTGTAAAGTCAAATCGTACCGGGGCAATTTCTCAGGCAGGTGCCCAAATTAGTTTTGACGAAGCGTCAAACGTAGCTACTGTTAAATTTTTATTAGAAGATCTAGAAAAGTATACAGTTTATTCAATTGTTGATATTTTTGTCAACGGCGTTCGCCTTGGATTTTTAAATACTCTTACTGAAAGTCAAAAAGAATTTGCAACAACAGCACGGGACGTTACTCCTAATTATATTGCCCAAACTGAATTTAAACGTCATGGTGCGGTTCTAAGAATGGTTTTTGATATTAATAAAAACTGATTTTTAGTTAACAATAAAGTTAGACTAACATTTAAAAAATTCCAAGCCGCAGGTGCCGACGATCCTGATCTTAGTGTTGAGACAACTGTTGACCAAGATGGTCTTGCTGTCTTTCGAATTAATAAGGATAATTTAGCAAACAAAGTTCCCGTTGGAAGTCGTTTTGAAATATCTAAACTTGAGTTTATTCCAGATGTTGATTCAAACCAAAAAGTAGTTAAATATTTCCCGCTAAACACAATAACTTCAACTGATTCAACCAAAACACACTCAGCAAGTCAGTCTTCAAATCTTGTTCCTTTGGCTCGTTCTCGTCGTAGTCTTAGCGTTTTTGATAGTTCTTCTTCTGGTGCTAGCCAGTTCCAAGATAGTTCTCAAGCTTCAGGTCCTGCGGGTGCTGTAGCTTCCCCGGCTGCTCCGGCTCCTGCAGGTTCCCCTGCTGATTCTCAAGCGGCAACTCTAGCTAATACTAACTTTTTAGATGTAAATATCTCAACAAGTCCGCTTCAAGATCCAACAGTGCCTGCCTCTGTCCCAGCTCCTGCAGTTAAGACTACTTTTGATACAGCTTCATTTATTAGTGCAGTTGAAAAAGTTAATCTTTCAGGAACTAATGCTGAATTAAGAATTACATTAAATTCAACTTTATTATTAGATGCTCAGTCACCAACAATTAAATTACATTATATTGACATTACCGATGGTAAAGAACACAAGGCAAACCTAATTGGTCGTCCTGCAGCAGGTCAAAGTACTTCACAATATACTTTTAGAGCAAATAATTTAAAAACACTAAATTATTACCAAATTGTTTCAGTTAATTATGCAGATAATAACAATGCTGAACAAGTAATTGCCTTTGATGATGAGTCAGTTAAATACGAAGACAAACTATTTCGAACAACCCCGACAAGCTTTAGTGTTAAAAAAATTGAATCAGCTTATAATTCAAGCAAAAAAACAGCTAATGTTAAAATTACCCTCGATGATCAAGTTGCCCAATATTTAGAAAATTATACCGTTAGAGTTTCATACCAACGGATTGATAAGACAAGCTCAAACACAACAGTCGCAAGTGTTAATGGAATAATTAATTCTGACTCAACTGTTAGCGTTGAGCTTAGTGGTAATTATACTGACGCAAATCAAAAAAGACTTATTATACCTGAAGCTTCAACAAGACTAACAGTTGATGCTCAAACTAATACACTTTCAACTAAACCTCGTGATATTGAACGAAGCATTTCTACTGAAGACAAGAGAATTGATCAAAACAAGTTATTTGAAACTTATAATTATAAAATCACAAAAGTTGAACTAGTTCAAAAGCCAAACTCAACCTCTGGTCGGGCAAAACGAAGTGTTGCAACTTCAAGTCCAAACCTTGTTGATTTTAACTCAAATTATAATTCTTTAGCGACTTTTGATAGAGATACTTCACAAGGCAACCAAGCAATTAATGAAACATCAATTATTCAAACAAGTCCAATTGCCTTGTATGATCAGTTAATTTATGTTGAAGAAAAAGATAAGTTTTCAGGAATTGATGCAACAATTTATGCATACTTTATTTCTTCAGAAGATCTATCAGATCAAGATAGTGATAAAAATAATTTTAGAGTACAACTATACAATGAGTCTCTTAAAAAATATGAACAAATAAGAAAAGCTAGTTCAATTAAAAAATTAAATGATTCAGGAAGACAAACAGGCAGCTCACATTTTTATGTTGCTACCTTTGAAACTAACTTAAATAAAGCCTCACTTTATAATATTGAATTTTTTGCTTATAAAGATCAAAAAATTGAACTCTCTGAGTATAAAACCCAAAGAGTTGACAAAACTCAGTTTACAACTCCAGGAAAAAAAGCTTGACTTACTAATTTTTCCCAAGTTGGAGCTTATCAAGATAAGGCAGCTAATGTTATTTTCCAATTTGACGAAAAAGACGAATATCTTTGAAGAAACAAACACAAAGTTGAACTGGAAATTACCGAAAAACTTGACCAAACAGCTGGCGGGGCTAGAGCTGCTACTCCACCAGTAACTAAATTTAGTTTTATTCCTGATGGACCAATTTCACGAGTAACAATTGATAATATTAGTTCACAAGCTACAAGTCAAGCTAGTTTGTCCCCAAATAAAACTTATGAAATTACTAAATTTACAATTAAAGAAGCTACCTCACCACCTCCAGGGGCAGGTAGACTATCAACTTCAAATCGTAATTTAAGAATTAAAACTGTTGATGCCAGAAATCAAGCTAATCCAACAACTTTAGGTACAGGTCAAATGGAAGTTGCCAAATTTGACTCAGTTGAGGTCAAAAAGGCTCCTGATAATCAAAAAATTCCATTTTTTGAAACTAAGGCTCAATTTGCATATCAAGAAGCAACTAATTTCTCTCAAGACGATAATACAGATGCTGACGGAAGATCAGCGACATTAGTATTTAATTTTAATAAACACTTTTTACAAATTCCAAGAAGTTTTGCAACAATTACTATTATTCGTTCAGATGCTAATACAGCAACTACGCCACCAGGCGTTGCCTCTGGAACTCTGGCAGATCAATCAGAAATTAGTTTTATTTCCGAATCTCAATATGACCCAGCAACTGGAAGGGTTACTTTTAAATTAAACAACCTTGATAGATTCCACACTTATGACATTAAAAACTTTCAAATTGGTGGAGTTAAAATTGATCATTTAGCTAGTTCAACAAATTTAAAATTTACACCAACAGTTCAACAAATTTTCCTCGCTGACTTAGAGGTTACTGGCTTAAAAACTGGAACTACTGGAACTCCAGCCTTTGCTCAAGCTTCAGCGGGACTTAATCCTACAAAAGAAGATGGGTCAAAAGTTTTTGGAAATGTAAGTCTTTACTTTGATAATGATAATTCATTTTTAGAAGGTGCAACATTTGAAGTTAAAATTAAAAACAAAAATGATAATACTGATATAGTTACAATTCCTAGTCTACAAGTACAAAAAGATACGACAAAAACAGCAACACCTTATAAAGTTGAAATTGATTTAGATAGAAACACCCAAAATAGAATCCAACCAGGAACCAAAATTGGTTTTGAATTTAAACTCAAAAGTGTTTCAAGCGATACTGATCTTAAAGGTAGAAGACCTGAGGATATTGTAGTTGCCGTTCCTGAAAGACAATATAATTTAGATTATGCCCCTATATTGGAATCAGAAGTTATTATCCCAACTGTTATTGAGTCTTTGGTTGTGTCTGAACTTAAAGACACAAGTGCAAAATTAAAAATTAAATTAAAAGGTGATCCTGCTAACTTTGAGCGTGTTGTTAAAAATCCAATCGTTTTATCTATTCAACCTGATCCAAACAAACAAACAGCAAATAAAATTCCAATTACTTTAATTACCCAATCACAAGTTACAAGATTTCAAGATGAATCAATATTTGAAATTGAATATGAATTAGACAATTTAATCCCAAATGTTGAGTACAAAATTTTAAAACTTCAAGGTCAAGATCTTGAAATTCCTTTTGGTGAGCAAAATTACAGACTTAAATTGGAGCAACCTGGTTCAGCTCAACAAGATGCTAGTACAGGTGAAAAAATATTCAAAACTCCTTTTACCGAGCTTTCACCTGAAAGAATTATTTTAACTCAAGCACCTAGAAATTATGGTGCCACAGGTACTAGTCCTAAGCCTGAATATGCTCCTGAAAATTTAACTCTAAATTTAGATCCAGTTCAAATGTGATCACTAAATAATAAAAGAATTAAAGTTAAATTTAAAGCACTTGACCCTGCAGGTAAGCCATTAACATCAGGCGACAATGCAGCCGAAAAAGAATACGAATTTAATGTTACATACAATAGCAGCAAAAAAGTGCTTGTTGCAAATCTAAGTAATAAAGAAGTAACCGATGCTAATGACCAAAATCTTTATCCTTCAACAACTTATAAAATTAGTCAAATTAAAACAGTTGATGCTGATGTTTCAAGTCAAATTACTTTAAATCTTGATGATACCCAAACTACTACTCCTAACAAAAATAATCTTGAGTTTACAACTCAGTTAGCTCAACCTCCATTAGTAAAGGCCGGAATTACTAATTTCTACAATCATTCAGGAAAAGAAGACACTTTTGAACAAACCATTTACTTTGCCTTTGATGATCCTTATCGAGCAATTGATGAGGCATCAATGAAGGATTGAAAATTAATTCTTGAGGGGAGCGAGGATAAAGATAAAGGGAATAATCCTCAGGATGCTTCAAGTTGAATACAAGTGGCAAAATATGAACCAAATTTTACAGATTCCTTTATTGAATTATATAATCCACGTGAACTAGCTGGGCCACCAACTGAATATGAAGAAGGTCCTGAGTTACAGCGACTTTTAATTCAGCAAGCTGAAGTTGACAAACAAATTCAAACAATAGAAAACAAAATAAAAAACTTTGACCAACAAGATCAAATTCGGATTAATTTGATCAAAGAACTTGCAACTAGTGGTAATAAGGGAAATTATGAAGCCGAGCTTCAAAGACAAGGTGCTGAAATAAAACAAGCTATTGCCCAACGTTTAGAAAGATTAAGACATCACAGAGCACAACTCAATAGAATTCAAGTTTTAACAAAATATAGATCAGACGTATTTAAATCCAGTCCACACTTAACAAACCCAAACTCTTATCGTTATTTTGCCTTTACTCTTAAAGGTGATGCATCTTGGCTAATATATTACAAGATGCGTGTTGCTATTCAGTATAAATATTTCAAAGACAATGAAACCCGTGAAGCATCAGAATTTTCTAAACTTATAACTAATATTAATACCAATCAAACAGCAAACAATAATACAAACACTCAAGCTTATACTGGTTCTGATGGCACTTTTTCTGCTCAAAATAGTAGTGTGTCAAGAATTCAAACAATCGAACTTGATGATTTTGCCAAATATACAAACAGAATTTTGCTAAAAAAATCTGAAATTAAGCCACTAAACCAAATTGGTGCTTATATTGAAATGGAATTTGAAGATCCAAAAAAACTTTTAGCACCATTAAAGGATCAATTTAGCAGAGCTCAAATTAGAGGCGTAGATGATTTAGGTAGTTGAGTTAATTTATCAAGTAATATTTTTTTCAATCTTCAAACAACCTTAATTCGTGATTCAACAACGCCAACTCGACAACAATTATATAAAGTTGATGGATCGAATGATAATGGAATAAGCAACGTAATCAAATATAATAGTTTTAGGCGGGATGGAGGTACTATTTATAATCTTGATTTTGATCTAAAAGGTTATGACTATGATCTTTCCAATCCATTCGCTAGTCTCTTAACTAATCCAAATAAAGAATATATTGAGCTAACTCAACAGATCCCTAAAACTTTAGAACCAAGGCAACAACCAAAAGTCAACACGACTCATGAGAAATTTTATGCCATTAGACTAGCAAAAGTTGATGTTTCAGATACAAAAACAACAATTGGTTTAATAATCACTTATCATTGGACAAATCCTCAAGCCTTTGCTAAAAAAATTATTAGTATTTATCCAAAATTATTAAACCCAAATTCAACATGAAAATCAGAAAATCAACACAATGATTACGAACCATTAGTACCTGTTTTTTCGCCCAATGTAAATCTTACATTTATGACTTCGCCAATAATTCAAAAAGAAGATCCATATTGAGGTAACTTTTGGGCAAATCCAAGTGGAAATGTTTGGCATGGATCAGAAGTTAGACAATATGATAAAAGTAGGGGTCAAACAGGTCAAATTATTGATGCCTTTGGAAGATCAATTTTTCAAAAAATGTATAATGATTTTCATGACAGAGCTGGTAACAACAGAGTAGACCATTCTAGAACCTTTTTTATCGGCCCAACTGGACCTGTTAAAGGTCTTGTTACTGGGACTAATCAGAACCCAAGTGTAGCCGATCCCAATATAGCTGGTCAAATTTATGGAACTAATTATACGAGTAAAGATATGGCTACTTGGCTTAACGAGCTTTGAGCAAAACAAACTCGTCATCCTTTTGGTATAAAATCCGCTGAATATGATTCAGCAGCAAAATGACTAAAAATTCAATTTAACAATCCGGAAAATAAAATTAAATGAGGTGTAAAGCTCCAGGAAATCTTGCCAACTGTTTCTTATGCAGCTTTTGTTGATCAGGCAGGTAAAATCTATTTGTTTGGAAATAAAAATGGGGTTCCTATCAAATTACAAGATGATATTAACGTTAATGACCAAACTCTTTGAATAAATTTAGCTCCACCTAATTGATCCGAACAAGAACTTCCAAAACCCGGGACAAATTTAAATTTCATGGGTCTACTAGTTTTCCCTTATTTACCGCCAAACTTTACCCAAAATCCCGCTTTAAGGAATGATGTTGGTGCTAATCATTATGTTGAAAATCAACAATATAAAGTCTTTAGACCTAATGGTGGAACTGGACCAGGCCACAAGTACCTCTTTCCAGTAAAAGGCTATGATGGACTCCAAGTCGATGCTGAAAATCCTTATTTTGTCCCATGGGTATCACATGATAAAGCCTGACTTAGACTTACTTATTAATCATTATTTTTAAATAAGTAAAAAGTTTATTTCAACCAATTAAAGGAGATAATTATGAAAAAAGCAAATCAAGAATACCAAAACAATAAAACAATTAACAATCATCTTAGTAAAAAATTACTTGCAAGCAGCGGTTTTTTAACTGGTGCTATTGTTTCGCTCTCGCCTTATCTTGCCAAAGTAATTACTCCAAAAACAATCTATGTCCAAAATTTTGTTGCTGACAATGTAAGTCCTAATTCAGGTGATTTTAGTTTTAAACTCCAAGGTAAAACAAAACAAGATACTGACTGAGCAAAAAAAGCTGATCTTGAACTTGTTTATATTAGTCAAAAATCACGTTATAGTGTTAAAACTAAAGTCGAGTATGACCCAAAAACTGACACTTTCCATACTTATGCCGATAATTTGCTTGGTGGTTCAATTTATGAATTACAACTTGTAGCCCCAAATAATCCGCGTTATTATTTTAGTTTTTCAAAAACTTCGCAGTTTTTTTCAACAAAAAATCAAGTTGAAAAATTTAGTCATTATGATATTGAAAATGATACAATTTTAGATCTTGATTTATTTGACTCACAAAATTTACTTGATTTAGCTAATTTAATTTTGTACTACAAAGAAATTGGTTCAAATAAAATTCTTGAGGCAAAAGGTCAACTTGTTGCCAAAAATGACCAAAAACAAGCTAGTTTTGTGCTCAGAAATTTAGATCGCAATCAAAAATACGAAATTGTTGGCACAAAATATTACTTTGACGATCCTGATCAGCTTTTTGATTTGGCAATTTCGCCTTTGGCTAATCGTTATTTTGCCCCAAGCCCAATTGCTGGTAAAATTTTAAATCTTAGCCAAAAAGCCTATGGTCTAAATTCAGCTTTGCTTGAGATTTCGCTAGCTTTTGAAAACAAAAATATTAAAATTAATCCAAATGAAAAAATTAATTTAGAATATTATTACAAAGACGAACTAGACAATTTCCAATTTGGCGTTGCAAATGATGTTAGCTTAGTAGTCCAAAACAATAAAGTTTTTGCTAATTTAGATTTAAAACAAATTCCTGGTGGAACCAAATTCTGAATTTCACGAATTTGGAATAACTCTGGCTCACTAGCAATTTCAACAAATAATAATCTTTCATTTATTTCTGCACCTGAAATTGCCCGAATTAGAACTTTTGTTGATGCAAATAATACCTCAAGTTTTGATATTAAATTCAATGACCAGTCATTAATGTTAAATGGTAAAGAAGTAAAAATTAATTTCTTCGCTGATGACCAGCCAACTAAAATGCTGTCAAGTTCAGCCCAAGTAGTTGGAAACAAACTATTTTCCTTAGCAAAAAATTTACCAAAAGAAAAACACTTTACAATTTCATCACTTGAAATTGTTGAAAATGCCACAAATTTTGATGAAAATGGTCAGCCCCAGACTAGTCAAATTTTCTTTGCTCAAAATTTTGACCAAAAACAGAAAAAATTCTTTACTAATGCAACAAGTGCAATGGTTGAATCAGTGGTTGTTGACCGAATTAGCGAAGATCAAAGTCGCATTAGCATGATTCTTGATTCAGTTGATGATTTTATTAAAGATAAAATTGCAACCCTATACTTTAAAGTGGCTGGATCAAGTAATTTAATTAAATCTCAGGCACAAGCTTTTAGTATTAATGGTAATAAATTGGTTCTTAGTTGGGATTTAATTAATCTTGAGCCCGGAACTAATTATTTAATTGACTCAGTCGGAATTGCTGACTCAACTAATGAATTTGTCAATAAATTATTTTTAAATTTTGGGCCTAATATTAGTACAAATAAACTAACCTGAACTACCCGTCCGGCTGTTAGTTCAATTACTTATACAACAAAATCTGACACTGCAGTTGAACTTAATATTGCCTTTAAAAATATCCTAGAGTCACTAAAAGAAGCAAAAATAACTTATAAAGAACTAATACCTGGTGGGACTTCCAAGACTATTGATGCAATTATTGAAAATAATTCAATAATTGCCAATTTAGAGATAAATTCACTATCAAAAGGACAAAATTATTTAATTGACAAAATTGAAATTGATGACTATCGATCATCAAAAGGTGATTCAGATATTCTAGCAGTTTCAAAAACAATAACTCCGGCTCAGAAAATATTTGGTGTTCATGCTCCTTTGGTGTTAACTAAAATTGAAAATGTCGAAGAAAAACAAACAAGTGCCAAACTAAAAGTAACTTTTAGCCCTGAGACAGTTAAGGCAATTGGAAATGACAAGGTAAAAATTTACTATTCTCTTGCAGGCTCATCAAAACTTTTGTCAGCTTTTGCAGAGCAGACTCCAAATACTAACCCAAATACCGGTAATTCTTTAACTTTTGAGCTAAAAGATCTTGAAATTGGTTCAAAATACAATATTAATTCTATTGTTCTTACAAAAGAAGTTGAACTAAATCAAGATACAAACAGAGTACTTACTGAAAGAAATATTTTATTTGGTGATGCTGATCACAAATTTGACTCAAGCCAGTCTTCATTTTTCACTCAGAGTGCAATTATTGAAGTAGGTTATGATAATTCTTACGAGCAACGTGTAATTGCTACTTTCATTTTAGCTGATGCAAAAGGTGTCTATAATGGTAAGACAGCAACACTAAAATACCGTCTAAAAGCAAAAAATGGCGACGTTACACAAGCTACAAATGCTAACTTTAAAGAAGGAAAAATTAGTGCTAAAGTAAATAGTGCACGTATTTTATTTGATATTACCGACCTATACAAACAAGGTCTTTATGAAATAGATAAAAACTCGCTTGAAATTGAAGGTGCAACAAATTCTCAGGCTACTGCTCCTGTTCAGACAGGCGCGAGAGTCCGTCGTTCCCTTGCTCAATTTGCCGATACTAATACTAGCCCGGCTCTAATTCCTTTTAAAGATAAGTTGCTTGATTCACCAGAAAAATCAGAATTCCAAACTATTCCAAAAACTGCTAATGTTACAAAAATTCAGCTAACAGACCGAACTAAAAACACAGCTACATTTGAAATTGAATTTGGAAAAGATTTTGTCCCAAATCACCAAAATGCTCAGGCAACTACCACCGAAAAGCTTGATGATTTTCTTAACAAAAACAAACTCAAAGTTCGCTTTAAAAAATATGGTGGCCAAGAACAAGAGCAAATTGTTGAGGCAAAAACTGAAGTTGGTAGTCAAAAAACATCTTTTGAACTAACAGGTCTTGAAAACGGTCAACAATATGTAATTCTTGGCTTTGAACAAGTCCAAGATGATGCTAGTCAACAAACTACACCAAAAGTTGATATTTATTTAGATGACCTTGATTTTTACAAAGACCAAATAATTGCTACTGCAGCTGTAATTAAAAAAATTGAATTTGATACTGAAGTTGAAACCCAAGCACGTCTTCGACTTGAACTCAAAGATGATGGAAGATATACTGCCGGTAAAAAATTAATTGTTGAGTTAGAAAAAATTGATACAGCTGGTGGGGTTCAAGCTCAAGGTCAAGCTCAAGGTCAAACCCAAAACAATTTAATCCTAAGTGGAACAAGTCTTAATGGAATTTATGATTTTACCTTTTTAAATTTAGAAAAGGCAACAAAATACAAAATTAAATCAGTTAAGTTTGAAAAAGAAACCGCTCCTGCTACTAATCCTAGTGTTGCAACTTTCTCTTCAAGACGTTCTAAGCGTAGTTTAGATCCAGTTTTAATTAATGTTGATTCCCAAAGCGGAGTTCAAGAAGAAGAAATTGATCTACTTGAAACCGATACAACTCTTGAGGACAAAAAATCATTTGTTACAACAGCTAAAACTGCAAAAATTGTCAAAATTGAAACTGAGTCAATCAAGACAACTTCTTTAAATGTTAAACTTACTCTTGATAATGTTGATGACTATTTAGGACGACAAAAACTTCAATTAACCTACAGAAATTTATCACAAAACACAAGTACTTTTCAAGACGTTGAAGCAACTGTCGATCAATCAGCCAAAACAATTACTTTCCAATTAAGCAATTTATCTCCTGGAGATAAATACGAAATTGAAAATATTAAGCTAAAAGAAGACTCAACCCAAGTACGAAATGAACTTGATCTAAAAAAACAAGAATTTAAATTTGAATTTGATAACTCACCAAATACTCAGGCTGGTTTTGAAAAGCAATTTTTCTCACCAAGACCAAGTTTAGCCCAAATTAAGCCAATTTCAACTTCTGAGACTTCTGTTCAAATTAATGTTAAATTAAATGACAATGGTGCTAATTGAAATAATAAATTTTTACAAATTAAAATTAAATCAAGAGGCAACCAAGTTCCTCAACCTTCAATTCCAACTGTTTATAGTGCTGAAATAATTAACGGAAATGCAGTTTTTGACATTAGCGGTCTAGAAAAAGCTGGCCAATATGAAATTGAAGAGCTAAAAGTTCTTGATAGCTTGCCGGCTCAGCCTCAAACTAATCAAATCCAAGGTGGAGAAGTCGTTGATGGTTTTGATAGTACTGCTGCTACTACCCAACCAGGCACCCAACCAGGTACCCAACCAGATCAACAAGTAACTAAAGAATTTGTACTTGATGCCGAATCAGCAACAATTACTGATATTAGTTATAAATCTGATAATACAAGTGCTGATATTAGAGTTAGTTTTGCCCAAAATGAGCAATTTTTATACCAAAGTAGTGCTAATACAAAAAGAAAACTTCAATTTACTTTCCAAGATGCCCAAAGCGGCCAACAAGTAACTACTCAAAAAGAATTTGAAAACAATAATCAAGGTCAAGGCACAAAGCCGACAATTGACCTTAGTCTTGATTCAGTTAGTCCTGGAAATTTATATGTTCTTACAAAAGTGGAAGATATTACTCCTGAAGTTGAAGGTGGACCAAAAAGACTAAAAACTTTCAAATTTAGTGATCCTCAGCCAGCCCAAGGAGCCCAAAATCAAGCTGCTACCACAACTCCTGAAGTTTTATCAAAACTTTATTTTGCGACTAAACCAGAAGTAATTGCTTATTCAATTGATAAAATTTCTGAGACAAAATATCTTGCTAACTTTACAATTAGAGACCCACTTGCTGGAAGAGCAATCACAAATGGGGGATTTGAAGGCCGTGATGTTGAAATAAAACTACAAAAAATGTTTGAGCCAGACGGAACAGACCTTCAAAATCAGACAGTTTATAATGTTACCCAAAAAGCAAAAATTAAAAACTCTAAATTTACTTTCGAACTTGACAATTTAGAAAAAAATGCTATTTATAAAGTCCTAAGTCTAACTTGAGCTGATACAAAACAAACACAGCAACAAATTCCTGGTTCTACCGCAACTCGATTCGATGTTGACCCAACTACAAAAACTACTCCAACCACACAACAGCAATTTTCAGATTTTGCAATTAAAGTTAGCGATCCAGGTACAAATTCACAAATTGAAGGAAATGTTGCTGGAAATGGTCAAATTCAATTTGGTGAAAACTTTATTATCAAGCCTGAATCAGCTAAAATAAGTCAAATTCAAATTGATGACAAAAAAGTTGATAGTGCAACAATTGCTTTAACTTTTGATAAAACTGATGAGTACTTAAAACACGTTGACTATAAAGACAAATTAGAGCTAGTTTATTACCAAACAGGTTCAACTGTTGAAAAAACTGCCCCATTGACTCTTGATGCTGCCGACCAAAATAATGTTAAATTTAAAGCCGAGCTAACTAAACTTGAAAAAGGTACCGGATTTCGTGTTTTAGGAATCAAACAAGCAGGTGCAGCTCAGTCCTCAAGACGTCGCCGAAGCACAACTTCAGCTAAACCATTAAATTTTGTTTTTGATACAAAAGTAACTGAGGAAACCAAAAAATTTGCTACCTTACCAATTGTTAATTCAATTTTACAGTTCCGTAATGATGCAAACCCTGATAATTATGATTTTATTTTAAACCTTAAAGATACAGGTGATGTATTTAAACAAACTCAAGCCGGCCAATCAATAAAAGCAAAAATTCAGTTTAAAAAAGTTGTTGATGGTAATGAGGCAAAAGACACAATCCAAGAAGTATTAGCAACACTACAAAGTACTTCTGGAGCAGGAACAGGCCAAGGTCAAAAGTCAGCAGACGAGTCAATTCAAGACAGTACAACATTTAAATTTACGCTT
The DNA here is from genome assembly GCF_038095995.1 of Mesomycoplasma ovipneumoniae. Taxonomy (NCBI): domain Bacteria; kingdom Bacillati; phylum Mycoplasmatota; order Mycoplasmoidales; family Metamycoplasmataceae; genus Mesomycoplasma; species Mesomycoplasma ovipneumoniae. Next base: position 680,631 of record NZ_CP146005.1, on the reverse strand, counting down.
AGTGGACTTGATCCCTTTGCTCAATATTACATAACAAAAATTGCTTATGACACAAACAATCAATTAGACAGCGTTTTAACTACTAAAACCGAAACTAATGGTGATCAAAATTCAGGACTCTTCAATTTCTCACCTCAAGCTGAAGAAAAACGGGCATTTTTAACTTATCCTGCCAAAGTTGATGTAAAGTCAATTGAAATTCAACCTGATTTTAGTCAAAATAATGCAAAACTAACAATTAAATTTGATCCAAAATTCAAAGCCTTTCTTGAAACACACCAAAAAATTAAAGTCAACTATAAAAGTCCAAAAAGTATAGGTCAAAGTGTTGAAATTGACAAAGACAGTTTTAATTCAACACTAAATACGAGTGGTCAAGAGCCAACTGTTGAAGTAACCATTAATAATATTAATGAACCAGGAAAATATGTTGTTGAATCACTTGATTTTATTAAACATGAAGATTTAAAAGCTTCTCCTTTGTTGTCAGGTCTTGAAGTTCCACCAATTGCAATTAAAGAATCGGTTACTATTGCAAAACGTAGTTTTTATACAAATACAAAAATAATTGCAATCCGTAAAAAAGCAATTTCAGAAACAAGTGCAACAATTGAGCTAGTAATTGAAGATCCAAATGGTTCATTTATTGGGAAAGCTGTAAAAGGAACTTTTACATATAATACTAATAGGACAATGGAAGAACCTGGCACAATTATTGCTGATCAAATTGAAAAAACTTCAAAAGTTGTCTTCCAGTTAAAAAATCTTGACAAAAATACTGACTATAGTATTACTTCATTAGTTTTTGATCAAGCCCAAAATCAAACTCAGGCAAACCTTGGTGGTGCTCAGACTCAATTCCAAAATCAGCAAACAATTGAATTTGACGACCAAAAAATCCAGGAAAATGCACAGCAAGACTCAGGCCAACAAGCAACTCCCGGCCAAGAAAAACAATTTAAAACAACTTTTGAATCTGCTACCGCTCTAGGAATTACTTATCAATTAGACAAGGCTCGGCGTGGCCAAACTGCTAAGCCTTGACAAAAAGCAAAAGTTAGAGTATTTTTCGCAAGTCAAGACAAACCACTTCAAGAAAAATCAACAAGACTAAAATTAGTTTATAAATCTTCAAAACAAGGAATTTCTAATACAACAACAGCTTCTGTTCAGGCTAATTTATTGACAACTCAAGCCCAATCTACTCAAGGTTGACTAAACAATCAACCTACCCAAGCTCATTATTATTATGAATTTGATCTTGATAATTTAGATGCAGGAGCGCAATATACAATAATTGGTCTTGAAGATGCAGCCCAACAAATTAAAATTATTGTTCCTGATCCTAATGCCCCAGTTGCTGTTAATTTTTCTTCTCAATCAAGTGTCCAGTCTTCATTTAGTTTTAATACCGCCCCACTGATTACAAAAATGACTTATGTTCCAAGTGAAACAAGTATTAAACTAAATTTAGCTGTTGAAAACTCACAAAAATTAGACTTTAGTAATCATAGGGCTATTATTAAATTCAAGAAACTTCGTAGAAAAAATACTCAATATGGTTGGTGAGATCCAACAACGAAAAGTGCTAGAGACCCATCTTCAAACCAAAATATTGATTCAGTCACAGTTAGAATGCCTCAAAGACAACAAAGTCCAGCAATTCAAGCCCAACAAGACAGTGAAGAAAATTTTGGAATTACCTTTTTAGAATTTGAACTAGGACGGCTTGAAAAAGGTAATTGGTACTTAATTGAAGAAATTAGTCTTGCAGCTAGAGGGCAAAACCCGACACCATTGAGTCTTTATATTGACAAAGAAAAATTGCAACCTCTTGACAAAAGAGTAGAAACATCTGAGTCAGAAAAATGACAAACCATTGTTAATACAACAGTTGAAACAACAACAATTAGAAGTGTAACAAGTTCAACAACACCACGTTCAAATATAATAGTAAACCGTCAACCAAAAAACACTCCGGAACTTACAAGTGGTTATTTCCAAATTGAGCTTGATAATGGAGATTGAACCTTTTTAAAAGATAAATATAATATTCAACTTGAACTTGAATCAGTTGAAGGAAGAGTTTTTTATACCGAATCAAAACAAATAGAAGAATCAAGTGTAACTACATCTGGTCCTAAACCTGGTAATAAAAGACAAATTGTTCTTGAGGCCAGAGGTCTTATTCCTGGGGATAAATATACAATTAGAAATTATATATTTAATCTAAAACAAGGTGTTCAGAATCAATATGCTGTTCGTTTACCACAAAAATTAAAAGTAACTCCGCCAGCTAATGCAAGAATTGACTTAAAAACTAAAAACGCAATTAAAGCAATTAAATATGAGGCTGTCTCAGAAGGTCAAACAAATATTGATGTTGAATTCTACAACAACAATGGTGAACTAAATAATCAAAATTTAGAGCTAAAAGCCAAAATTGACGAAGAATTTGGAAATAAATATATCCCTAGTTCTTGAAGACAAAATGACAAAACAGTAACTAAATCAGCCCGTTTAACTCCAACAGGCGGAACAACTCCTTCAACATTACAATTTCAAATTAATTCTGGCCTTAAAAAAGCAAAACAATATATTATTGAATCAATTAAAAAAGGTGGACAGCCTATCGCTTTCGACACCCCAATTAATAACGAAGGTGCATTACAACGTAAGTTTTACTCAACAGCTGAAAATACTAGATTAATTAAAACTGAAATTAAAGAGGTAACAACCGATTCAGCAACAATTACGCTAGAATTTGACCAAAATGATGCTTTCTTAAAAGACGATCTTGTTACCTTGTATCTTGAAAAAGGTGATAAATCCCAATCAATTGGTGCAACAACTACTATTACTACTGGAAGCGGTGGTAATCCACAAGATAAACTACAAGCTACCTTTAAATTCTTAAATATCCTTGAGCCAGGAAGAAAATACAAAATTAATGCCTTGACATCAAAAACTGTCGATCTTAAAGTTGATGAGTCTCAAAAAGCTGTTAATCCTAATTTAACTCAAGGTTGAAAATTTGATACTGCTGGTGGTTCAAGTTCAAGCTCCTCAAGCTCTGGCTCAACCGGGGCAGGACAAGGAACTAACCAAGTCATCCTTGATTTTATTACTCAACCTTTAATAACAAATATTGTTAAAACACAAATTAATGATAATGATGCTACAATCGAACTTGAAGGTTGAACTAAAGATATCCAAGATGCTGGCTTTAGTCCTAAATTTACTGTTACTGAGAAGAATCTTACTTCACCGCAACCTCCACAGCCCGCCGGAACTGGTACAACTAATAGCAGTACCAAAGAGGGACGTAAAGAAACTTCTAACCCTCCTGTCGATAATAAAATTACCTTTAAAGTTTCTTCTTTAGATCAATTTACCGAGTATAATAATATAACTCTAACATTACAAAAAAGTGGAGGAGGCACTGGAGGAGCAGGAGGCGTTGGAGGTTCTACCTCAACCCAAAACCAACTTGCCCAAGATTTAACTGTTGCATTTGCTCCCGAAATTGCCTTAGGGGCAAAAAAAGATTTACGAGAGTTTCGAACAACAGCTAAAATATTAAATTTAGCAACTTCAAACGCACTAACCCTTAAGCCAATTTCAACCACAACTGTAAATCTTAGTGTAAAACTAAAAGATGAAAAACAAGCTAATTCAATTGCTGATGTTCCTTTTATAGTATCATACATAAAAGTCTTTCCTCCTATTGGTAATGATTTATCAATTGAATCAAATTCAAATCCAGTTTTAATTGATACAAAAACTCAAACTTTAACTTTTAATATTTCAAATCTTGAACCAGGAGCAATTTATGGAGTAACCGAAATTATTCCTTATGATCTAGCAATTAAAGAAAGTCATAAAATTGAAAAGTTTGAACATGATAAACAACTTTTAGAATTTCTTAAAGATGTTGATGGCCTACCAGTTAAAAGTGCTTCTAAAAGCGGATCAAAATTCAACGACATCTATTTTGCTCCTCTCAACGTTCCTGTTAGTCTTGAGGCAGCCTGATCTCACCCACTAAGATATGACTATTATGAAGGTGAGCAAGTCTATGTTAGATTTAACGAGCAGGCGGTGACTGTAATAACTGAGGATTGACTAAAGAAAAATCTTGAAGTTACATTAATCCCTCATAGAACTCATCAAAACAACCAAGTAACAAACCAAAATCCTGTTAAAAAGGAATTAAGTAGTGTAGGTCAATATACTCCAAAGAGTAAAGGTGAATTTTCTAATGATGTTACCTTATCCGACTTAAAATGAGATCCTCAAAGTGTAACGGCAACATTTAAGTTGCAACCAAAAACTTTAAAGTCAATTGTTGGTGCGCAAATTAAAGTCACAATGAAGGATATAAATAACTATCAAGTTGATCCTAGTCAGGCTGATAGTACTAATGGTAGTCCTGGTACTACCTCTGGTGTCGCCAGTCAATCTACCCCCGCTAAATCCCAATCCATAACATTTAGACTCCAATCTAGTGCGGCAATTGTTACCCCAACTAATGTCGACTATATGAACCCAGGGCTAATGGGCTTTAGTTATGCAATTTATGATCCACTTGATTTGATTCAAAAAACTGGAAAAGATTATAATCCTTTTGGGGATTTTGCCCACTTGACTCCTTATGATGAACAGGATTGGCTGAAAGTTGTTATTAATAAACAATTTGGTCATTCAGTTAGCCAGAAGCGAATTGGTATCCCTGATAGTCAAATTTTTAATAACCCAAGGTGGGATACTGGTCAGCCAGTTCAGGATATTGAAGTTCCCGAAGAGCCAGTTGCAATTAGAACCAAAACCGATGCTGGCTTTGGGATAAAATATGTGACACTTTACTGAAGAATTAATACAAATTTAGGTACTTTCCAACTGCCGCCAAAGTTTGCAAATGCAAAGCCGCTCTGATACCCAGCCGGTAAAGTTGTCAATTTGCCAATTTCACTCCAATTCAAAAACCCAGATATAACTAGCCCAGCTTCGACTTATTCTTTTGTTTTGAATTCACCTTATGCTACCCCTGGGCATATAATGCCGTATGCAACTACCTCTAACCCTCATGATGCTTTGTCGATAGTAACCGAAGGATCAAACTACTGAGGAAGATGAAATAGAACTTGAGGCGATAAGAATGACGATACTCACGTACTTCCTCGAATCAATAAATTCCCAAAAAATATTTCGAAAGTATTTTGGTCCGCACCTTCGGTTGAATGAACAACAAATGATGGTCACCTTAATGATATTTTTTATTTAAATAGAGCAATACCTAGACTAAGCGGTAATCCAGGCCTTTCAATAAACACTGGACTTCCGAATGGTGGTACTCAATATAGAGGTGGGACCTGAACAATTTTATATGTAAAAAATAAAGAAGGATCCAAAAACAAACCTGATTTATCGAAAGTGAATCTTACCTTTAATTCAGGTCAACAAAATTTTAACGCCCCACAATTTGTAAACCAACAAGGCAAATCTTCTTGAATAATCTCCATTACTAGTAGTGGTGGAAATCCTCTATTATACGACCCGCTTAATTACTATGCAATGTTAGGTCCATTCAGACCGCCTGAACTACCTGAATAATTTCAATAATATAAACACAAAGAAAAAAGAACAGCAGACATGCTGTTCTTTTAGTAATTTTAAAAATTATTTTCGTTTTTATAAACTTCTAATAATCCTGAGTTTCCCAGTTTGATAAGGTAATTTCAAAAAAGCATCCGGTTTTAGGCAATTTTTTAAGTTTTTTGGTAAAAGTTAATTACAATTTTATTAGTAATTTATTAAGATATCAAAATATTGATTGTTTCCAAATAACTTGTTTCAAATTTCATGTTTGAAATTTCCTTAAAATATTTAGGTTTTTTGCCAAACAATTTGTTTACTTCAATAAAACCATCTTTATTTTGTTTTTTCATAATTTATAATTATACCATAAAATTACTTAAAATGCAATTAAATGACATTAATATAAATTAAGGTTTTACGTTCAAAAAACACTGATTTACGGGTGTTTTTTCATATTTATATTCACTAAAAAGTGAATTTTTGCCTTAAAACTGGGAAACTCGGGAGTATCCGGTTTTAGGGACTTTTTTAAGTTTTTTGGTAAAAGTTGGTTACAATTTTATTAGTGATTTATTAAGATATCAAAGTAAAAATCATATCTATTTCAAATGTTTGGATCGCTAGGGACACCATCGTGTTTTTTAAATATAATTTGCTGATCTAAAGTGTTAAATTCAACCCTTTGTCTTAATTTTTGCAACATCGATACTAAACCAACTTAGTTAATTTTTGTTTTTTCATAATTTATAATTATACCATAAAATTACTTAAAATGCTACCAAATGCTACTTATAAAATTAAGGTTTTACATTAAAAAAACACCGATTTACGGGTGTTTCTTCATATTTATATTCACTAAAAAGTGAATTTTTGTCTTAAAACTGGGAAACTCGGGTATAAATACAAAAACAAAAAAAGAACAGCGGACACGCTGTTCTTTTACTAATTTTAAAAATTAAAAATATTTACTCCTCCCGAGTTTCCCAGTTTCATAAGGTAATTTTAAAAAAGTATCCGGTTTTAGGGACTTTTTTAAGTTTTTTGGTAAAAGTTGGTTACAATTTTATTAGTGATTTATTAAGATATCAAAGTAAAAATCATATCTATTTCAAATGTTTGGATCGCTAGGGACACCATCGTGTTTTTTAAATATAATTTGCTGATCTAAAGTGTTAAATTCAACCCTTTGTCTTAATTTTTGCAACATCGATACTAAACCAACTTAGTTAATTTTTGTTTTTTCATAATTTATAATTATACCATAAAATTACTTAAAATGCTACCAAATGCTACTTATAAAATTAAGGTTTTACATTAAAAAAACACCGATTTACGGGTGTTTCTTCATATTTATATTCACTAAAAAGTGAATTTTTGTCTTAAAACTGGGAAACTCGGGAAAAATATTTACTCCTGAGTTTCCCAGTAAATTAGCGGAAAAAATTCAGACAATTAGTTTTTTATCTATGATATTGATTGCACCACTTTTGTTAATTTTTAAAAAAAATCTGAATAAATAATTCGCCATATATAAAACTTGGCTTTTGCATGACAAAAAACTTTGGAGTCTTGAATTATTATACCAATCAATAAATGAGATTATTCTTGATGAGCAATTGTTATATTTTCGAAATTTTTATTCTTAATATAATCAATTTTCGTTGCAAAATGGGCATAAAGAAATTCAATAGAATTGGCGCCTGACATTGTCTTTGCTTAAAATACTAAAAATTCTTCCACTATTTTCAAATTTTTCTTTATCTTTTTCTTGTTTTCCTTTTTTTGATTTCCTCAAGAAAGATTGTACAATAATTCTGACTTTTTAAGACATATTCTATTATTTCTTGATAAATTACACGATCATTTTTAAAAGGTGTTAATTGTTATTTTTTTGATTTGCTCTGAGATATATTTTTCTTAGATTTATCAAGCTTTTTTGGCGATTTGTTATTAAATTATTGTCATATATATGCAAAATTAATTCATTATGTGTAATTTTACTTTTCAATTTTCTTGTAAATTTCTCTAAATTCTTCTGCAAAATGTAAAATTACCATTTTTAACCGATAGATTGGCAATTTTGGTATATCTAAATTTCTCTTCAACTGTAAGTCTGTATTGCTCCATTTTGACACACCTTTTTTGAATGTGCCTGAAATTAATATATTAACTTAGATTTGTTATCTATCCCGAGTTTCCCAGTTTCATAAGGTAATTTTAAAAAAGTATCCGGTTTTAGGGACTTTTTTAAGTTTTTTGGTAAAAGTTGGTTACAATTTTATTAGTGATTTATTAAGATATCAAAGTAAAAATCATATCTATTTCAAATGTTTGGATCGCTAGGGACACCATCGTGTTTTTTAAATATAATTTGCTGATCTAAAGTGTTAAATTCAACCCTTTGTCTTAATTTTTGCAACATCGATACTAAACCAACTTAGTTAATTTTTGTTTTTTCATAATTTATAATTATACCATAAAATTACTTAAAATGCTACCAAATGCTACTTATAAAATTAAGGTTTTACATTAAAAAAACACCGATTTACGGGTGTTTCTTCATATTTATATTCACTAAAAAGTGAATTTTTGTCTTAAAACTGGGAAACTCGGGTATATTAACTTAGATTTGTTATCTATTTATAAAAGAACAGCATGCCTGCTGTTCTTTTATCTCTTTATCTTTTTTTATGCTATTAGAATTATTCTGGCAGTTCGGGTGGTTTGAATGGACCTAACATTGCATAGTAATTAAGTGGGTCGTATAATAGTGGATGACCAGTAACCTTGTGGGTTAATGGAGATTATTCAAGAAGATCTGCCTTGTTGGTTTACAAATTGTGGGGCGTTAAAATTTTGTTGACCTGAATTAAAGGTAAGATTCACTTTCGATAAATCAGGTTTGTTTTTGGATCCTTCTTTATTTTTTACATATAAAATTGTTCAGGTCCCACCTCTATATTGAGTACCACCATTCGGAAGTCCAGTGTTTATTGAAAGGCCTGGATTACCGCTTAGTCTAGGTATTGCTCTATTTAAATAAAAAATATCATTAAGGTGACCATCATTTGTTGTTCATTCAACCGAAGGTGCGGACCAAAATACTTTCGAAATATTTTTTGGGAATTTATTGATTCGAGGAAGTACGTGAGTATCGTCATTCTTATCGCCTCAAGTTCTATTTCATCTTCCTCAGTAGTTTGATCCTTCGGTTACTATCGACAAAGCATCATGAGGGTTAGAGGTAGTTGCATACGGCATTATATGCCCAGGGGTAGCATAAGGTGAATTCAAAACAAAAGAATAAGTCGAAGCTGGGCTAGTTATATCTGGGTTTTTGAATTGGAGTGAAATTGGCAAATTGACAACTTTACCGGCTGGGTATCAGAGCGGCTTTGCATTTGCAAACTTTGGCGGCAGTTGGAAAGTACCTAAATTTGTATTAATTCTTCAGTAAAGTGTCACATATTTTATCCCAAAGCCAGCATCGGTTTTGGTTCTAATTGCAACTGGCTCTTCGGGAACTTCAATATCCTGAACTGGCTGACCAGTATCCCACCTTGGGTTATTAAAAATTTGACTATCAGGGATACCAATTCGCTTCTGGCTAACTGAATGACCAAATTGTTTATTAATAACAACTTTCAGCCAATCCTGTTCATCATAAGGAGTCAAGTGGGCAAAATCCCCAAAAGGATTATAATCTTTTCCAGTTTTTTGAATCAAATCAAGTGGATCATAAATTGCATAACTAAAGCCCATTAGCCCTGGGTTCATATAGTCGACATTAGTTGGGGTAACAATTGCCGCACTAGATTGGAGTCTAAATGTTATGGATTGGGATTTAGCGGGGGTAGATTGACTGGCGACACCAGAGGTAGTACCTTGAGTACCAGGACTACCATTAGTACTATCAGCCTGACTAGGATCAACTTGATAGTTATTTATATCCTTCATTGTGACTTTAATTTGCGCACCAACAATTGACTTTAAAGTTTTTGGTTGCAACTTAAATGTTGCCGTTACACTTTGAGGATCTCATTTTAAGTCGGATAAGGTAACATCATTAGAAAATTCACCTTTACTCTTTGGAGTATATTGACCTACACTACTTAATTCCTTTTTAACAGGATTTTGGTTTGTTACTTGGTTGTTTTGATGAGTTCTATGAGGGATTAATGTAACTTCAAGATTTTTCTTTAGTCAATCCTCAGTTATTACAGTCCCCGCCTGCTCGTTAAATCTAACATAGACTTGCTCACCTTCATAATAGTCATATCTTAGTGGGTGAGATCAGGCTGCCTCAAGACTAACAGGAACGTTGAGAGGAGCAAAATAGATGTCGTTGAATTTTGATCCGCTTTTAGAAGCACTTTTAACTGGTAGGCCATCAACATCTTTAAGAAATTCTAAAAGTTGTTTATCATGTTCAAACTTTTCAATTTTATGACTTTCTTTAATTGCTGGATCATAAGGAATAATTTCGGTTACTCTATAAATTGCTCCTGGTTCAAGATTTGAAATATTAAAAGTTAAAGTTTGAGTTTTTGTATCAATTAAAACTAGATTTGAATTTGATTCAATTGATAAATCATTACCAATAGGAGGAAAGACTTTTATGTATGATACTATAAAAGGAACATCAGCAATTGAATCAGCTTGTTTTTGATTTAACACTAATCAAACAAATATAAATTACCCCTTTGGTTTTAACCAAAGGGGGTTTCTATTATTTTAAATTTCGCCTTTTTCAAAAAAAAAAAAAAATGTTTGGTCTAGAAAAAAATTCTGTTATAATTAACCTCACCTAAGAATGAATTAATAAATTTTGATATTGGAATTAGCAAGGACTTAAATTTAACCTTTTGCAAAAAAAAAAAAAAAATGTTTGGTCTAGAAAAAAATTCTGTTATAATAAACCTCACCTAAGAATGAATTAATAAATTGTTGACATTAGAATTAAGAGGAATAGTTATTTTTTTTGTCTAAAAAAATCAGAAAATGCGAATTTTTGCACTATGCTTGAAATATGCCAGAATGCATTAAATTTAGCCTTTTGCAAAAAAAAAAAAAAAATGCTTGGTCTAAGAAAAAAATATGTTATAATCACTTCAACTAAGAATAATTAATAAATTTTGACATTAGAATTAAGGAGGGATTAAATATGTTTTTTGCCTAATAAAATCAAATAATTCAAATTTTGAACTATGTTTTAAAATATTGCATAATACATTAAAATCAACCTTTTACAAAAAAAAAAAAATGCTTGGTCTAAAAAAAATTTATGTTACAATTAGATTCACTAAGAATAATTAATAAATTTTGATATTGAATTAAGGGGAATTGGTTATGTTTTTTGTCTAAGAAAATCAGATATTGCGAATTTTCCATTATGTTTTTAAATATGATGGATTGCCATAAATTTAACCGTTTAGAAATCTATAAATTTATGGCTTTTGGTTATGGCTCTTTCAAAACTTCACATATTTTTTAGGCTCAATTTAAATAAAAACGAGTTTTCTATTTAAATTGAGTTTAAATAGCAGTTGTATTTTTTATGATTTTTATCAGTGTTTTGAACTAAAAAAGTAGTTTAGAAATTTTATAATTTTGCTTTTTAGGCTAAAATTTTAGCTTTTTTAGTTTGCTTTATTTGACTGTTAAGTAGATTTTTCTTTCGTGATGGTTATATTTCAAAAATTTTTTACTAAAAATTTTTTTTGTGTTATAATTATCATGAATAACAAAAAATCATTAATGAATTTTTAGATATATTGTTCATTCAAAACTTAACCCTTTGCTAATCATTTATTCTTAGGAGCCGTTCTTTTGAACTTTTATTTCCTTTAATTTAGAAGTTTAAAAATTTGAATCTAAATTAATAGTAATCCTTTTTTGTTGTATAATTATAGTGTAAATCTTATGTTACTTTGGATCAGTACTCAAGAGGCTTAAGAGGATATGTTGGAAACGTATTAGGGGTTGAAAAAAACCCGCGCAGGTTCAAATCCTGTCTGATCCGCCATATAAGCTCTCGTGGTGAAATTGGTATACACGTTAGATTGAGGTTCTAATCCGGAAACGGGTGCAAGTTCAAGTCTTGTCGAGAGCACCATATAATAAATTAATTTTTTAAGCTCAAAAAAACCACTTAAATAAATAAGTGGCTTTTTTTGAGTTTATATTGATTTTTTACTTACTATTTCCTAAAAATTTCAAATTAATTATCAATAATCACTAGACGGTCTATAAGTTCGCTAATGAGTCCTTGAGTTAAATCGATTAATGAAATAATAGCGCCAGCATTTGAAAGAACACTTGAAGCTAATAATGCTGGTCTAACAGTTGTTTGTATTTTTCTAACATTATTTGCAAGAGTTAAAACTCCTCGAAGTCATTTGTTAACGCTACCTGCAATACCAATTGCATTTGCATGGCTTGCCATTTGTCCTTTGATTTTATCGCTAATATCAAAAGGAGCTTTTTGTAGTTGATAAATTGGTAGAAAAATCTCAGACAATTAGTTTTTTACCTATGATTTTGATTACACCGCTTTTGTTAATTTTTTCTAGCATGTTCATTTTAAAAATTTGGACAAATAATTTACCTCATATAATAACTTGGAGTTTTATATGATAAGCAACTTTGAGGTCTTTCATAGTTATACCAATGAATAAATGAACTTATTTTTTGATAAGCAATAGCCACATTTTCAAAATTTTCGCCCTCAATATTAATTAATTCGCGTTGAAAAACTGCATAAAAATATTCAATAGGGCGGTTTGCAAGAGCATTTCCTTTTGGTGACATTGATTGTTGGATACCATTTTGCTTCAAAAAATTAGCAAATTTGTAGTTTGCATATTCCACACCATGATCTGAATGGAAAAATTTTGGTTTAATATTATACTTTTTAATTGTTTGTTTCACTAAGTTTATAGTTTCTTCTGAAAATCTTGTTTTAGAAATCGAAAAATTGAGCAAGTAATTGGATTTTGTTTCAATAATTGAGTGTAGGTAAAATCATTCGTTGTTAATTTTGATAAATTTAATATCAGCAAACCATTTTTCACCAAAATTTTCTGAGGAAAATTCACCTTTGATATGATCTTCAGTCCAAATTCGTGTAAACTTTTTCTCTTTTGGCGCCGGTTTTCCTTGCCTTTTATAAGCAATTGATTTTAATCCTAAAAATTCGTAGTGTTTTTGAAACACGTACGTGCTTACATAATTTCCCTGATTTATGTAAATATTATATAGGATGTCTCGGCCTTTTACCTTTCGATTCAAATGGAAATTTTCACGAATTCACTCAAGTAATTTTTCATCATAAATCATTTTCTTTGGTGGTTTTTTTACCCTTATTTTCTCATAAATAGAAGTGCGATTAATGTTAAAAACACTACAAATTCTAGTGGAATTTTCGATTTTGTTTTTATCTTTTTCTTGCTCTTGTTTTCGTTTTTTGAGTTCCTCAAGAACAATTGCGGGGTCAATTCCGTATCTTCTAAGAACATTCTCCATTATCTCTTGATAAACTTCACGATCATTTTCAGAAAGGTCGTTAATTGTATATTTCTTCTTTGGTTTGCGTGGAGATTTGATTTTTCCACGAGTACTAATTAAACTTTTCATATCATTATTATAAAACTTTTTTTGCCAATTTCTTATCAAATTATTAGCGTATATATGCAACATTCATTCTTTATCCGCTTTTTTACTTTTAGATTTGTTTTTGTAAATTTCTCTAAATTCTTCTGCAAAATCCAAAATTGCGTTTTTTAAGCCTCTAGATTCGGCAATTTTGATGTATTTAAATTTCTCTTCAATTGTGAATTTGTATTGTTTCATTTTGACACACCTTTTTTCGAATAAGTCTGAAATTGGTGTACTAATTTAGCTTTTTGTAGTTGATCATAAAGTTCTTTGTATTTTACTGAAAGATAACTAAGCATTGACCCTGCTGCACCGGCTGAAACAGCAGCAACAAAATTAAGAGCAAAACCATAAGCCACGGCTAGTCCAAAATTTATTGCTGCAAATGAAGCAGTTTTTACATGTGACCTTCATACTCCGGCTGAATATCTATTATAAGTATCATTGTTTTGTGGAACTCCGGAGGCTGGTACTCTGCGAAAGCTTATTTTTCTAGGATCTCAAGGGAATGGGACATTACCCATAGATCAACGGTTTTGTGGTTTGTATTTGTATGAAAATGTTACTGCTGGCATTTTGACTTTGTGTTGATATTGTTTTTTTAATTGGTCATAATTAATGCCTTTTGTAGCTAAAGTATCTTTTGCAAGTTTTTCAAGATTTGCCCTTGGATTTGCTTTTACTTTATTAATAAAATTATTGAAATCTTTTTTAAATCTACCAAGATTGCCAATTTTTCGTGCTTCCTGGTCAACATCTTGAACATTTAAAAAATTAACGCTAGAATTTTGCTCCAATTGGCTAATAACGTTATTAGCTTCTGTATCTAAAAAATTATTAAATTCTTCATTATAAGTCAGACTTGTTGAATCTTTTTGATGCCAATTTTTCAGGGAAACAACTGTAATTACTGGAACACTAATCAACAAGCTAGCAAATGTTAAATTGGTTAATGAACTTAGACCAATAATTTTTTTAATATTTTTGTTATTTATTTTCCCGAGTTTCCCAGTTTTAAGACAAAAATTCACTTTTTAGTGAATATAAATATGAAGAAACACCCGTAAATCGGTGTTTTTTTAATGTAAAACCTTAATTTTATAAGTAGCATTTGGTAGCATTTTAAGTAATTTTATGGTATAATTATAAATTATGAAAAAACAAAAATTAACTAAGTTGGTTTAGTATCGATGTTGCAAAAATTAAGACAAAGGGTTGAATTTAACACTTTAGATCAGCAAATTATATTTAAAAAACACGATGGTGTCCCTAGCGATCCAAACATTTGAAATAGATATGATTTTTACTTTGATATCTTAATAAATCACTAATAAAATTGTAACCAACTTTTACCAAAAAACTTAAAAAAGTCCCTAAAACCGGATACTTTTTTAAAATTACCTTATGAAACTGGGAAACTCGGGTGTAATTACTGGAACACTAATCAACAAGCTAGCAAATGTTAAATTGGTTAATGAACTTAGACCAATAATTTTTTTAATATTTTTGTTATTTATTTTCATAAATCACCCCATTTCTTTGAAGTAAAAAAATTTACTATATATACTTATTATATAGTAAATTTTTGCTTTCAAATTTTTTTCTTTGTTTCTTTTTTTCTGAGTTTGCCAGTTTGATGGCAAAAATTCAATTTTAGTGAACATAAATATGCAAAAATACCCGTAAATCCGCGATTTTTGAGGCTAAAATCTTAATTTTTATTATTTTAAAATAAGCTTTGCAAAAAAAAAAAAAAAATGTTTGGTCTAAGAAAAAATTATGTTATAATAACCATCACTAAGAATGAATTAATAAATTTTGATATTGAATTAAGGGGGAATTGATTATGTTTTTTGCATGATAAAATCAGAAAATGCGAATTATCCATCATTTTTTAAATATGATGGAATGCCTTAAATTTAACTGTTTAGAAATCTTCAAATTTAGGGCTTTTGGTTATTGTTCTTTCAAAACTTCATATGTTTTTTTAGCCTCGATGCAAATAAAAACGAGTTTTCTATTTGCATCGAGTTTAAATAGTAGTTGTATTTTTTTATTGTTTTTGTCAGCTTTTAACTAAAAAAGGTAGTTTAAACATTTCATAATTTTGCTTTTTAGCCTGCTTTTTTGGTTAATAAGTAGGTTTTTCTTTTGTGAGTGTTAGATTTAAAATTCAGTGTTTTTCGTTTGGTAGTTACTTGTCCTGAGTTTTCCAGTTATCTTAATAAATCGGTAAAAAATAGGTAATTAACTTTTGCCAAAAAAGTTAAAAAAGCGCCCAAAACCGGACACTCTTTTAAGATTATCTCATCAAACTGGGAAACTAGGGATATCCTTATTATATAGTAAATTTTTGCTTAAAATTTTTCTTTGTTTCTTTTTTTAATGAAATACTCTAAGATAATAAAATTTTTAGATTTTTTCATTAAAGGCAATCATAAATTCCTTTGGCAGATCAGTGCTAAATTCAAGTTCTTTTCCGTCAATGTGTCTAAAAATTAATTTGTAAGCATGCAATCTTTGGCCTAAATTATCAACTTTGGTTCCATAAATTGGATCGCCATAAACTGGAAAACCTATATGAGCAAGATGTAAGCGAATTTGATGAGTTCTGCCAGTCTCAAGTTGGCATTTTATTAGGCTAAAATTTTGATTTTTATAAACAAAATGCTTAATTAATTCAACATTAGTTATTGCCTGTTTGGAATTAAAATAACTAACTGTCTTTTTTAAGGGATTTTTAGAATCACGAGCAATTGGTAAATTTATTTTAATAAATTTATGAGGTATTTTTCCAACCACTATTGCTTTATAAAATCTTTGAATTTCTCTTTTTGCTAATTGATCAGCAAAATATGAATGTGATTTTGCATTTTTAGCTACTAAAATAAGACCGCTTGTATCTTTATCAAGGCGATGGATAATTCCTGGTCGAACTTTATCAAGATCACTGAGATTATTTTTTAAAAAATTAATAATTCCATTTACAAGTGTTCCGTCTCAATTACCAACACCAGGATGAACAACTAAATTTTTTGGCTTATTAATTAAAAGAATATCTTCATCTTCAAAAATAATTTCAAAATCAATTTTAGCAGCTTTTAATGATGGTTGTGGACTTATATAATCATTTATGATCATAATAGTTTGTCCAGATTTTACAACTAAATTTTTTTTAGAAGTTACAATATTATCAATTAAAACTTTTTTATTTGAAATTAAATTTTGAGCAATAGCCCGCGAAGAATTAGTTAATTTAGCAACTAAAATATCAATTCTTATCGGTTCTGAATCATAAATAAGATTAATTATTTGATTTTTGTGCATGAATTATTCAAAGTTCTTTATGATAGTAAAGAACCAGTTCATCAATTAACGGGAAAATTAAATGTTGAATTTCAAAATTTGACTCGTCTTGTTGGATATTTTTGCAAACTTCAAGAATTAGCTTGATTTGTTTGCCAATTTTTTCAAGTGCTACTTCAGAAGTTCAAATTTTTGAATTAAATATTTCTAAATCTGAATTTTGACTAATTTCATCAAAACTTGAAATTGCAACTTGTCCTAGTGAACGGATTTTTTCAGCGACTTCGTCAACAAATTCAATTGTTTTTTTTGCTAATTTGTCTGTATATTTATGAATAACTAAAAAATCTACATCTTGTAGGTTTCAATGAAAATTTTTCAAATTAGTATACAAAACAGTTAGATTTGCTTGTAATTTATTTAATTTTGTAATCATATTTAAAATTATTAACTATTTTTTTACAGGATTTTTTTGCGCTTTTGCTGCCATACGACGAAATCTTTCAATTCTTCCGGTAGTTCGACTAAGTGATCTATCACCAGTAAACTGAGGATGGCAACCAGAACAAATATCAATTGTAAATTTATCAACTACTGTTTTGATAGTAAATTCTGAATTACAAGTTGAACAAGTTAGAGCTAAATCGTGTTGAACAGGATGGATATTTTTTTTCATGTTAGTCCTTATAATTTTTTTTAAATCAATTATAAAATTATACTTGTTTTTCTATATTTTAAAAATTTTGTGCTAATTTTTTAATTTCAGTCTGATGTTGCTCAACAAAATCGCTAATTGATAGCTGATTTGCTGGCACTACTTTTGTTCCAGCAAGAACAAAAGGGCTTGAGACAATTTTAGCACCTAAAAATTCAAAAATTTGTTTAATTAAGGCAGTATGATTTCCAAATGGATATCAACCAATTGGGGCTCCTTGGGCTGTAAGAATTTGTACATTTTTTATATTATCTAATAATCCGTGATACTCGCCAGTTTCTTTATTAAGACTAAAGGTTTGATTTGGGATTGTAATTGCATCAAAAAAGTTTTTAGTTGTGGCTGAATAATTAAAATTTGTCATTGAAGTTGAAAAAACAACTTTATCTACTTTTTTTAATTTATCAATTCAAAACTCTGCTTGTGCATTTTGGTAAAAACTACCATTTTGAAAATTTTTTTCTGTTAAATTAATGTTAGCAATCGCAAATTTATTTAGATCAAGAACTTCGATTTGATCCTCAGGATTAAATTCCCTATAAAATTTAACAAAAAGATCTGAAAGAGTCGAAGAATATGATCCTTTTCTTTCATTAACTGATGACTTTAAAACTAGAATATTCATAATTTTCCTATTTTTATTTTTTTAAAAACTTTTGGCTGTATCTTTGATTTGATTTACAAGAGTCTCATCAAAGCCATTTTCTTTATATTTATAAGACTGTTCAATAATAAGGGGATTATTAATTTTTTTAGCACCAAGAAAATTAAAAGTACCAATGATTGTCTCAGCTGGATTTGGACTTGGTAGTTCTTCTTGTTTTGAATGTGAGCTTAGTATAATTTGGACATTTTCAATATTATCAAGAAGACCAATTGCTCCACCTTTTTTTGAATATTTATAAGAAAATGTACGATCAGCAAGACAAACTGCATCAAAAAAATTTTTAATTTGGGCTGAATAGCCTCAATTTATTATCGGTGATGAAATAATTACTTTTTTGGCTTGTTTTAGTTTTTCAATTCAAAAATCAGCATCAACTTCTTTTCAAAAACTTGAAAAATTTTCTGAATTTAGGGAAATTTGTCCAACTTTATAATCATTAAGATCAAATTCACTAATAATTGCATCAGGATTTTGCTCTTTATAATGTTCAATAAAAAGTTTTGCAACATTGTTAGAAGTTGAATTTTGGTTTAAATGTGACTTTATATATAAAACCTCTGTCATTTTTACCTCCATTTGGTTTTTATTTGCTATTTAATTAATTAAATTTTACCTTAAAAAACAATTTAAAAAAATAAAAAAAAATTATTACCAAAATTAAAATTTTCTGGTATAATAAATATACTCAATAAGAATAGAAAATCCCGAGTTTCCCAGTTTTAAGACAAAAATTCACTTTTTAGTGAATATAAATATGAAGAAACACCCGTAAATCGGTGTTTTTTTAATGTAAAACCTTAATTTTATAAGTAGCATTTGGTAGCATTTTAAGTAATTTTATGGTATAATTATAAATTATGAAAAAACAAAAATTAACTAAGTTGGTTTAGTATCGATGTTGCAAAAATTAAGACAAAGGGTTGAATTTAACACTTTAGATCAGCAAATTATATTTAAAAAACACGATGGTGTCCCTAGCGATCCAAACATTTGAAATAGATATGATTTTTACTTTGATATCTTAATAAATCACTAATAAAATTGTAACCAACTTTTACCAAAAAACTTAAAAAAGTCCCTAAAACCAGATACTTTTTTAAAATTACCTTATGAAACTGGGAAACTCGGGAAAAAAAATTATTACCAAAATTAAAATTTTCTGGTATAATAAATATACTCAATAAGAATAGAAAATTAAGAATTAAAATTAGTTTGTTTTATCCCTGGCATGGCTTGTTTTTCACTCTTCTAAAATTCACTTTTTTTATTTTAGTTTAATAGCTTTTTTGCATTAAATTTTAAAATATCTTTTAAAATTTAACTTTTGTATTATAATTTAGCCTTTAATGTAAAAGTTTAAATATATTATAAAAACTAGTTGAACTAGCAATTACAGGAGTAAATATGTCATTAAGTTTTTTTTCAAAGGCAAAAAAAGTTGAAAGACAAACACAAGCCTTAAAAATAATTAAAGAAACTGAGTCAGAAAATTTATCAGCAAAGCAATTAAAATTAATTCGCTGAGCAAATGATACTCCACGAGTTAAAGTTGGTAAAATTCAAGACGCTAACTTACCTGGTTCGATAATAGATTTTAAAAACGTATCAAAATATTATCTTTTTGGCTCTGTTGTTACAAAAGTTTTTGCAGATATTAGTTTTAGTATTGCCGAGGGTGATTTTGCTATTTTAAATGGTAAATCCGGATCAGGAAAGTCAACAATATTAAATTTAATGTCAGGGCTTGATAGGGCAACTGAAGGTGATATAATTGTTGACTCGGTTAATTTAGCCTATCTTAAAAATTCAGAGCTTACAAAATTCCGTCGTCAAAAAGTTTCATTTATTTTCCAATCATATAATCTTCTTGGAAATATAAATGGGTATGATAATGTTCAAGTTGGCGCTTATCTTCAAGGTGATAAAACAAAACTTTTAGATATCCAGGATTTATTTACTGAATTTGAACTAGATGATATAAAATTTAAATTCCCATCACAAATGTCCGGTGGTCAACAACAGCGAATTTCAATATTAAGAGCTCTTGTTAAAAACGCAAAAATAATTTTCGCTGACGAGCCAACCGGTGCTCTTGATGAAAATAACACAAATATAGTTTTAAGAATTCTTAAATACATTAATAAAAAATATAAAACAACAATTGTCATGGTTTCTCATGATCCCCAAATGGAACCTCTTGCCGACTTAATTATCAAAATAAATAACGGAAAACTGACAACAAAACGGCAAAAATCACTCTCTTTTGAAGAATTTCTGCAAGCAAAACAAAAAACTGCTTAATTCATAGCTATTAATTTTAGAACCAAAGGAAAAAAATGAAAATATCGAAAATTTCAGTCGCCGAATCTGTTGGAAAAGGTCATCCTGATAAAATTTGTGACCAAATTGCTGACTCAATTCTTGATAAACTTTTAGATCAAGATCCAAACTCAAGGGCGGCAATTGAAGTAATGGCTTCAAATCGACTTATTATTATCGGCGGTGAAATTTCGACAAAAGGCTATGTTGATTTTGTCAAAACTGCTTGGGAAATTCTGTTTGAAATTGGCTATACCGAAAATGATTTTACAATAATTTCGAATGTAAATAACCAGTCAAAGGAAATTTCTAGTCTTGTAAATCGTTCTCAAAATAGCCTTGGCGCAGGTGATCAGTCGATTGTTTATGGTTTTGCCACTAATGAGACTAAAAATTTTATGCCTCTTGCCCAAAGCCTTGCCCACTCTTTGGTTCAAAAAGCTGAATTTTACCGTAAAAATGGCCAGTTTTTAGAAGCCCTCGCTGACATGAAATCCCAAGTCGAAGTTATCTATGACCAAAACAGCCAACCAAAAATAACTAAAATGTTAATGTCAATTCAGCATTTAAAAAATTATGACATAACTCGCTTTCGCGATTTTGTACTAAATAAAATTATGATCCCAACTGCCAAAGAATATGGTCTAAATTCTGATTTTAAAACTTTCATTAATCAAGCTGGTGAATTTACAATCGGTGGGCCAATTGGTGATAGTGGTCTGACTGGGCGAAAAATAATTATTGACTCCTACGGAGATGCAGCTCATCATGGCGGTGGAGCTTTTAGTGGAAAGGACTATACAAAAGTTGATCGAAGTGGGGCTTATATTGCCCGTTATATTGCAAAAAATCTAGTTGCTGCTAATTTAGCAGATGAAATTGAAATTCAACTCTCATACCAAATTGGCTCTGAATTTCCTGATTTAGTTAATATTACTTATGTTAAAAACTCTAAATTTAGCACGGATCAAATTAGTCAAATTATTAGAGATGTTTTTGATCTTCGACTTGCTAATTTAGTTAGTCAACTTGGACTGTGAAAGCCAATTTACCAAAATCTTGCAGTTTATGGACATTTTGGTCGCGATGATCTTGATCTTAGCTTTGAAAAGACTGATTATGTTGAAAAAATTCACCAATATTTATCAAAGCAAAACTGAAAAAATTAGCCCAATTTTTTTAAATTTTTTAGCACCTTTTTTATAATTTATATTATAATTTAATTAAATAAGTAAAACAAAGCGAAAGTAAAATAAGTTAAGCAAAGTTAAACAAAGTAATTTGCAAAAGGAGATATCATGGTACTGTATTTATCAAAAAGAAAAAAAATAATTGCCGTTTCATTGCTCGGACTTTCTGTTGCTAGTGCAGCTTATATTCCGAGTGTTTTTTCGGGTAGTATTTTTGATCCTTTAGAAGTTTCTTATTCAACATCAACTCCTTCAACAGTTTTAAAAAACACCCCAAATGATGTTAATTTTTCTCCTGTGGCAAATACAAATTTTATCAACCCGCCTAAAAAACAAAATCTACCTGAAGCGCCAATTCCAAGTCCAGGACCAAAAATAGTTGTCCCAAAACCAGTTGAAACTGTCCAACCCCCAACAGTTAAAAAAATTGACAACCCTGTTCCCCAGTCAACACCAAAAGCAAAACCAAGACCAATCTCACCAATCGTTACCTCAATTCGAACTATCGCCCGCCCAACTCCTCGTCCGGTTCAAAGAGTAAGAACAGTTCAAACAGTTACTACCCCAGCAGTCCAAAGTCGACCGGTAACTCCTACTTTTACCCCGCCTGCTCCTACTCCTTCAGCTACTTATCAACAAGTTGATACTGGAAAATATGGTCAAGCTCTCCAAAACCTTCAATTTCGGGCTTCAACTAATGTAACTACTGCTAATTCAAATATTTCAAGAATAACCGCTGAAATTAAAGAATTAGAAAGACAGAAAAATCAAGAACATTTGTCAGTTTACTGATCAGGGTCAAAAGCGGAAGGCACAGAAGAATATAATCACCGCCTTAAAGTTTGAAATGAAAGCTATAATTACCAAATTAACCAAAAAAAATATGAACTTGAACGTCAACAATATGACTTAAAGTACCACTCTGAACGTAGAGCCCGTTTTGAACAAGGACGCCTAACTAAAGAAGAAATTGGTCTGCTTGAAAAAGGTTATACTCCCGATAGAGATACTGACGGATGAGAACCTAGAAATAATATCGTTAAAAAAGCAATTAAAGCTGATAATGCAAGAGGAATTGCACCTTATGATAGCCCATGGCCAAACCAAGACTCAACAGTTTTAAGTAGCCTATCACGTCAAGGTTGATCTGGCGGACTGAATGATCCTAGTTCACATGTAAAGGATAGCAATTTTAATTCAGCTCTCTTAACTGCCGGCATTCCTAATGGTACCAATGCTATTCGCTTAATCCAATACAAGAAAAATGCCGATAACACCGCTGGAACTAATGGTCTAACCCAATTCAAATCGCTCTATCTAGACTCTTCAGATCCAACTGCCCTGTCAAAATTCGACAGCATTCTTGCAACTCTAGCCCAATCCCAATCTGACCTAAAAGAAGTTGTCCTTCAAAATGTCAAAGGCAAATATACCTCAACAATTGAACAAATTATCTCTAAACTGCCTGCTTCAATTACCTCCTTGCGCCTTTTTGTTGAAGACAACAAAGGACTTGAGGCTCTTTCAAAATTAGAAAATCATAAACTTACTGAATTATCGCTTTATTCAAATGCCCAAAAAGAAACCGGAACTTGATCTATTAATCCTAACGGGCTTAAAAATGTTGACTTTATTAAATGAGACTTTGTTGATAAGGCAAGTATAAATCTTTATAATCCAGGAGCAAAATTGCCTGGTTCAATTCGTTTTGATACACTTATTTGAACGCAAGAGCTAGGAAGTCCTGACAAAATCAACGAAGGACTAAAAATCGCTTTTGGATCAAAAATTAATCAGCGAGTTTTCCAAGGAGTTTTTGGTGGCCGTGGGGGCTATCCACCTAACCTTGATTTTTCTAAAACTGAAATAAAAACTTTTAGTGGTATTAAATTTGACGAAGCTAACAAAGACTTTAACGACCAAATATCAACATGAAAAACCGATACAGGTGAACCAGAAAAAGCTAACTTTTTCTTAAAGTTCCGAGACATTTCCTTTGGAATTGACTCTAATGGTTCTACTTCTGGACCAAAAACTTATACCGTTGAGCTCGATAAATTTGATGGCCAATTCCAAAAAAGACTTAATTTTGGACCTGTTGAGTTTTCAAACATTTTCATTAAAGACAAAGACGGAAAACAAGTTCAGGGTGCAACTTTAGTTCTTAAAGGAAATTATTCTGCAAGTGCTAAAGCTGATTTAGAATACTTCCTTAAAGCGGCAAAACGGGTAAATTCTTTTAGTAAAATCCAAGTTGATTCTTCTTTGGCTTCCCAACTTAGTGGCTCACTTGAAGGATTGCCGATTGAAACTAAAACATCCTAAAAATACTTAAAATTTTAAATATAAAAAAATCCACCTTTTAATATTCAAAGGTGGATTTTTTTATTATAATTTAGAATATTCCTGAGTTTGACAGTTTAATGGCAAAAATTCACTTTTTAGTGAATATAAATATGAAAAAATATCGGTAAAACCGTGTTTTTTGACCTAAAATCTTAATCTTTATTATTTTAGAATTAACCTTTTGCAAAAAAAAAAAAAAATGTTTGGCCTAGAAAAAAATTATGTTATAATAAACCTAACTAAGAATAATTAATAAATTTTGAAATAAGAATTAAGGGGGAATTAGTTATGTTTTTTGTCTAATGTGTTCTGGTAGCGCAAATTATCCATTATATTTTTAATATGATGGAATGCCTCCCGAGTTTCCCAGTTTTAAGACAAAAATTCACTTTTTAGTGAATATAAATATGAAGAAACACCCGTAAATCGGTGTTTTTTTAATGTAAAACCTTAATTTTATAAGTAGCATTTGGTAGCATTTTAAGTAATTTTATGGTATAATTATAAATTATGAAAAAACAAAAATTAACTAAGTTGGTTTAGTATCGATGTTGCAAAAATTAAGACAAAGGGTTGAATTTAACACTTTAGATCAGCAAATTATATTTAAAAAACACGATGGTGTCCCTAGCGATCCAAACATTTGAAATAGATATGATTTTTACTTTGATATCTTAATAAATCACTAATAAAATTGTAACCAACTTTTACCAAAAAACTTAAAAAAGTCCCTAAAACCGGATACTTTTTTAAAATTACCTTATGAAACTGGGAAACTCGGGAAAATTATGTTATAATAAACCTAACTAAGAATAATTAATAAATTTTGAAATAAGAATTAAGGGGGAATTAGTTATGTTTTTTGTCTAATGTGTTCTGGTAGCGCAAATTATCCATTATATTTTTAATATGATGGAATGCCTTAAATTTACCTGTTTAGAAATCTATAAATTTAGGGCTTTTTTTATTGTTCTTTCAAAACTTCATATTTTTTTTAGGCTCAATGTAAGTAAAAACGAGTTTTCTATTTACATCGAGTTTAAATAGTAGTTGTATTTTTTTTGTGATTTTTGTTGTTTTATCATAAATTGATTTTTGCCAGTGTTTTAACTAAAAAAGCTAGTTTAAAAATTTCATAATTTTGCTTTTTAAGTTAAAAAACCACGAAAAACCAGACACTTTTTAAGATTATCTCATCAAACTGTGAAACTTGGAAGGGTTACCGATTGAGACTGAAACGCCCCAAAAAATCCTTAAAAATTTTTTGGACAAAAAGTTTTGTTTTTTTAAAAAATCATTTATAATAATTTCTAAATCTATCTAAAAACAAAATTAGCTAAAATTTAAATTCAAAATTTGCCTAATTTTGTTTCTTTGTTTTTAGGAGGTTAAAATGCAAATTTTTTATGTCTCAAAGCGCAAAAAATATCTAATAGGAGCAGCAGCAAGCGCTATTGCCGTTAGCTTTTCCTTTGCATTAAATGAAGTAGTAAATAATTTTAACTGAGAATCTCCTTTGGTTGCTTATTCGCCAGAAGCGCCATCAATAATTCTTAAAAATATCCCAAATGATACCGCTTTTAATTCGCCAGTTACAAATTCTAAATTTATACCAGTCCAAAAACCTGAACCTAAAAAAATTGAATCAGATGCCCCGGTAGTCCAACCGCAAAAAGTTGAAAAAATCCCACCAAAAGTTGAAATTCCAAAACAAGTTAAAAAAATTGCTATTGCTACTCCTAAGCCTCAACCTGCTCCAAAAATAACAAGAAGAATAATTAGTCGAGTTGAATCAACCGTCCCAATCCCAGCTCCAAGTGTTTCAAGAACCGCAAGTTCACCTGTTCATAGCACAGCAACCACTACCCAAAGAGTCCAAACTTCGCCAAGACAATCTCAATCTGTTAATGTTTCGCCCGGAGCAGTCGAGCAAGCAAAAGCCAACTGGCGTTTAGGTCTGGCTGCTTCAACACGAAGAACTGAAGTAAATATTGCCGCACGAGTAGCTGAAATTGCCGAACTAGAACGCCAGTTAAAGCATGAATTTAAGCGTTATTACCCTAATGGTACCGATGAACAAAAAAAAGTATTTGAAGAAAGTCTAAGATACCAAATTTGAGTAGCAAATAATTACAAAACTAGAGAAGATAATTACTTAAAATTTTTAAAACAGCAAGCAATAGAAGGCCCAAAATTTTCTGAGATTGATTACAAATCAATTGAGCGAGGAATGACTGTTGATCCTAATGACCATCACGGCTGAATTTTTGTAAATCCTGATGACAATCCAATTACAGGAAAAAATGGACTTTATCGTCAACGAAACCAAAATCGTCTTTTAAGTAATGAAGGTTGAGTTCAACGTAATCCACACGGAATTGCTAATCAAAACTATGAGGGTTGAGACAAAGCCGATATTTCTTCTAATGATGAATGAAAAGCCGAAATTGACAAAGTTGCCGGTTCAGGTTCTGGATCAATAAAAGTTTACCGATATACTCAAAATGCCCAAAATAAACATAAAGCTGTAAAGTCCCAAATTATTGCTGTTTCAATTGATGCAAATGACAAAAATGCTTTTGAAAAATTCCAAGATTTTCTAAAATCAAATGTCGTTAACAAAATTGATGCTGTTGTTCTTAAAAATGTCGGCACAAAAAATAAAGACCAAAATATCGATAAAATTTTGCAAGCCTTACCAAATAATGTCCAAAAACTAACTTTATTTTTAGATGACCAAAAAGCAATAAATGGTCTGTCAGCACTTCGAGGCAAAAAACTTAAAGAATTAGAACTCTATTCTAACGAAAAAGCAATCGCCGATAACTGAGCAATTAATCCAAATGCCGTTGCTGATGTTGATTTTATTAGTTTTGATTATAATAATGCCGCTGATTTTCACAAAAACACGCCTGATGAGCAAATTCCTGGATCAATTTTATTTGACACACTCCGTTGGGATAAAGGAGACGATGAAGCTAAAATCACCGAAGGTTTAAAATTAGCTTTTGGCTCCAAAATTTACCAACGTCCATTCCAAGGTCGCCATGGTGGTAAAGGTGGCTATCCTCCAAAACTAGATTTTTCTGAAACAAATATTAAAACAATTAAAAACCTTAAATTTGACGAAATTGACCGAATTTTTAATGATAACATTAAAAACTGAAAAGAAGATAAATATGCATCTCAAGATTATGAAGGCTTTAAAAAGCTAAGATTTACTGATATTTATTTTGCCGTCGATATTAATTCTGGATCTAGCACTAATCTAGGTCTAACTTTTTCAGCTAATGTTTCAGACTTTGAAGGCTCAAAATATACCGACAAATTAAGTGGAATTTCTGAGCGTTATGACAGTCCTACTGGGCGAATTTATTTTCGTGATCAAACTGGCCAAAATCAGCAAAATGTTACATTTAATATAAGCGGAAATCTTAGTGAAGATGCAAAAGAACAACTCAAAGCCTTTGTTGAATCAGTAAATAACGCTTATCCTTTTAGTAAAATTGTTGTCGATTCTGAACAAATTAAACAAGATCTAATTAAGTTTTATCAAGAAAAAACTAAAGACCTAAGACAAAAACAAGCATCACAAGGTAAATTTGCCTTGCGTGAAATAAGTGTTAAATCCTCTTCATCTTAATTTAGAATATTTCTGATTTTCCCAGTTTGATGGCAAAAATTCACTTTTTATTGAATGCTAATATGTAAAAATACTCGTAAATCGGGGTTTTTTGACTTAAAATCTTAATTTTTATTATTGTAAATTTAACCTTTTGCAAAAAAAAAAAAAAAATGCTTGGTCAAAAATAAAGTTATGTTATAATTAACCTCACTAAGAATAATTAATAAATTTTGCTATTGAATTAAGGAGGAATCAAGAATGTTTTTGTCATAAAAAAATTATATACTGCGAATTTTCCATTATATTTTTAAATATGATGGGATGCCTTAAATTTGACCGTTTAGAAATCTACAAATTTAAGGCTTTTGATTATTGTTCTTTCAAAACTTCGTATATTTTTTTAGGCTCAATGTAAGTAAAAACGAGTTTTCTATTTGCATTGAGTTTAAATAGTAGTTGTATTTTTTTGATTTTTGTCAGTGTTCTAAACTAAAAAAGGTAGTTTAAAAATTTCATAATTTTACTTTTTAAGTTAAAATTTTAGCTTTTTTAGTTTACTTTTTTTAATTAATAAGTAGATTTTGCATTCATGAGTGTTAGATTTAAAATTTAGTGTTTTTACTTTGATAGTTATTTTTCTTGAGTTTGACAGTTTGATCACCTTCTTAGTGATCCAAATATTTGAAATAAGATGATTTTTACTTTGATATTTTAATAAATAAGTAAAAAATAGGCAATTAACTTTTGCCAAAAAAATTAAAAAAGCGTGAAAACCGGAGACTTTTTAAGATTATCTCATCAAACTGGGAAATTCGAGAGGTAAATTTGCCTTGCGTGAGATAAGTATTAAATCCTCTTCAGATTCTTCATCTTAATTTAGACTACTAAAATTTTTAAATATAAAAAAACCCAACTTTTACTATTTAAAGGTGGATTTTTTATTATAATTTAGAATATTTAAAGGACTAATTAATGAATAAAAAGCCAATTATACCGCTAGTTAAATTCAAAAACTTCAATTCAATTTGAATTAGTGATCAAGTTAAAAATTTATTTGAGATTTCCCGAGGACAAACGTTAAGCAAAAACCAAATAAAAACTAGACCCGTAGAGATTGACACACACACACACAGAGAGAGAGAGAGAGAGAGAGAGAGAGAGACCGCGGCTACATCTATCCGGTTTACTCATCACAAACAGAAAATCACGGGATTTTAGGCTATTATAACGAGTTTTTGGCGCAAGGGAAAATAATTTTTTCAACTCACGGAAATCCAGGATCGGCTAGATTTATTCAAGAAAAATTTTTTGCTACCTCTAATTGTGGAATTTTGACTTCAAAAAAGTATCCTGAAAGTACATTTTTTGCAATTCAGTTCGAAAAAAATTCCAAAAAATTCATTTCTAAAAGTACAATCCCGCATTTAATTAGCTCAAATGTACTCAAAATTGAGATAAAATTCACTCCAGATATTACCGAGCAGCAAAAAATTTCGCAACTTTTTGAGACTTTTGAAAACCTACTAAACAAACTTGAAAAAAAAATTCATCTTTTGAAAGATCTTAAAAATAGTCTAACTAAAAAAATGTTTACTGATTTAAGCTCAAATTTTCCTTCAATTAGATTTAAGGGGCTGAGTCAACCCTGAAAAACTGAGCAAATTAGTGATCTTTTTCAAACTTATAAAAACAAAAATTCAAATAATTTAAAGCTTATAAGTTACTCAGTTTCAAATAAACTTGGATTTGTAAGTCAAAAAGAACTTTTTAAAAAAGGTGGAAAAGCTGTTTTTGCAAACAAAGACAACTCACAAATAATTACA
This sequence comes from Mesomycoplasma ovipneumoniae, assembly GCF_038095995.1. Lineage (NCBI taxonomy): Bacteria > Bacillati > Mycoplasmatota > Mycoplasmoidales > Metamycoplasmataceae > Mesomycoplasma > Mesomycoplasma ovipneumoniae. Next base: position 651,386 of record NZ_CP146005.1, on the reverse strand, counting down.
AAAAATTCTTTTGCATTTAATCCATCAAGAATTCAAGTTGGTTCGCTAGCGTTATATAAAAATTCTATACCTGGTTTAATCAGCCCGATGTATGAAGTTTTTAGGCTCAAAAAAGACTATAATTCTGATTATTTTTTGATCTGATTTAAGACTGAGATTTTTAAAAAATTAATGCTAAAAAGTACAAACAAATCTGTTAGACATATTTTTCGGCTTAATGAAATTGAAAATTATTTTATAAAAGTTGCTGATACTTTTGAGCAAGAGAAAATTTGGAAACTTTTTGAAACTTTTGACTCACTAATTGCCGCTTATGAACAAAAAGCCCAATATTTTAAAAATTTAAAAACAAGTTTTATCACTAAAATGTTTGTTTATTAACTAATTTAAGGGATTTGTTTACTTAAATAAGTAGAAAAATCTCAGACAATTAGTTTTTTACCTATGATTTTGATTACACCGCTTTTGTTAATTTTTTCTAGCATGTTCATTTTAAAAATTTGGACAAATAATTTACCTCATATAATAACTTGGAGTTTTATATGATAAGCAACTTTGAGGCCTTTCATTGTTATACCAATCAATAAATTCACTTATTTTTTGATAAGCAATAGCCACATTTTCAAAATTTTCGCCCTCAATATTAAGCAATTCTCGTTGAAAAACTGCATAAAAATATTCAATAGGGCGGTTTGCAAGGGCATTGCCTTTTGGCGACATTGATTGTTGGATATTGTTTTGTTTTAAAAAATTAGCAAATTTGTAGTTCGCATATTCCACGCCATGATCTGAATGGAAAAATTTTGGTTTAATATTGTACTTTTTGATTGTTTGTTTTACTAAGTTTATAGTTTCTTCTGAAAATCTTGTTTTAGAAATTGAAAAATTGAGCAAGTAATTGGATTTTGTTTCAATAATTGAGTGTAGATAAAATCATTCGTTGTTAATTTTGATAAATTTAATATCAGCAAACCATTTTTCACCAAAATTTTCTGAGCTAAATTCACCTTTGATATGATCTTCAGTCCAAATTCGCGTAAACTTTTTCTCTTTTGGTGCTGGTTTTCCTTGCTTTTTATAAGCTAGTGATTTTAATCCTAAAAATTCGTAGTGTTTTTGAAACACGTACGTGCTTACATAATTTCCCTGATTTATGTAAATATTATATAGGATGTCTCGGCCTTTTACCTTTCGATTTAAAATAAAATTTTCGCGAATTCACTGAAGTAAGTCTTCATCATAAATCATTTTCTTTGGTGGTTTTTTCACCCTAATTTTCTCATAAATAGAAGTGCGATTAACCTTAAAAACGCTACAAATTCTAGTGGAATTTTCGATTTTGTTTTTATCTTTTTCTTGTTCTTGTTTTCGTTTTTTGAGCTCCTCAAGAATAATCCCGGGGTCAACCCCGTATTTTCTAAGAACAGTTTCAATTATTTCTTGGTAAACTTCACGATCGTTTTCAGAAAGATCGTTAATTGTATATTTCTTTTTTGGTTTGCGTGGAGATTTGATTTTTCCACGAGTACTAATTAAACTTTTCATATCATTATTATAAAACTTTTTTTGCCAATTTCTTATCAAATTATTAGCGTATATATGCAACATTCATTCTTTATCCGCTTTTTTACTTTTAGATTTGTTTTTGTAAATTTCTCTAAATTCTTCTGCAAAAGCCAAAATTGCATTTTTTAAGCCTTTAGATTCGGCAATTTTGATGTATTTAAATTTGTCTTGAATTGTGAATTTGTATTGTTTCATTTTGACACACCTTTTTTGAATGTGTCTGAAATTAATATATTAACTTAATAATTCAAAATTATCGGAATTTGACGATAAACTAGCAAATGCTACAAATTTAAACGTTAATTCAGAATTTAACACGACTGAATTTGATAGTTTAGTTGCTAACTTAAAACTTAAGTCAAAATTTGCTAAAAAATTAAGCGCTTCTGATGCACTAAATTTGCATTTTGATACTGCATATAATTTTGACTTAAATAATGCAATTGATTTTAGCCAAATTAGTCAAAAATATCCAGATTTCAATTTCAGATTGGTTGTTCCAAGGAGTCAATCAGAAGTAAAAATTGAGTCAAATAAAATAAAAAATCTTGCTGTTAATATTTCAAATTCAAGTAAAAGTATAAATTATACAGCAAGTTTTGACTTAGATTTTTCAGATCAAGATAAAACCTTGAATTTTTCAGCTCAAAATTTGAGTGCATCAATTAGTCTTCTAAATCAAGATTCTTTAGAAGGAAAAACCGCTACCGAAATTGCTATTTTGTTTTATAATGAATTTAAGGAAAATTTTGAAAAAACAAAAAATTCAAGTTCAGCACTGTTTGCAACATTTTCTAAATTTGGCGGAATTTCGTTCAACATAAATTCTGAGCCGGTTTTTGTTTTTCCTTCCAATTTTGAAATAAAACCCGAATTGCAAGATGAAAAATTAAATTTTACAAATGTTGATGATGTTAATAATAAAATTGGCTTAGCATTAAGTTTATTTGATAAAAAAACACAAAAAAGTAGCAAATTAACACTTAATTTTGTTGATGTACCTAAGAAAACAGATCAAAAAAAATCTTCTGAATTATTAAAAATTTTTAAAAAAAATTATAAATTTAACTCAACTATTTCTAAACATTTAGTGCAAAACAATCTTAGTGTATCAGAATATTTTGCCCAAAATCCTCAAAATTTAAATCTTGAGCAGTTTAATTCTTGATTTACTTCAAGTTCAAATGAAAATGAAAATGAAACATTTCTAGAAGATATTAAAGATTTAATCCCTAATTTTAGCCCAAAAAGTGTCACTTTTTCAGTAAAAGAAAACAAAAATGACCCTAAAAATTCTAATATTGTCAATGTTGGACTAAATATTGAAGGTAATTTTAGTGATGAAACATTACTTCCTTTAGGTCTAAAACTTGGCGAAAATAATACCTATACTTTCAATTTTGAACTAGAATTTGATGCAAACGAGGAAATTTATGGCGCATATTTTAAAAACGCAATCGAGAGTTTTGACCAACAAGGATCACAAGATATTGACAATTTAAGCTTTGAAATCAAGAAAAATTTGCCAATTACAGTTTTTGCTTCAACAATTGATGATAAAATCAGACCTTTTTTAAATAGAACTTACGATATAAAAGATATAACAACCCAGCTAGCCCCTTTTTTCGATGCTCTTAATTTTTTTGCAACAAAAAGTAACAAAATTACTCAAACCCCAATAGTTTCAAACACTGAACAGGACGCTGATAGCTCAGATGCTTCTACAACTGTTGATACAAATGTTAGTGCTTTACCGACCTTATTCCAAGATACAGAAGAACCAACTCCTGCCCCTTCTCCAACCCCTCCAAGTGATCAATCTTTAGGTGATTACCTAAGAAAACTTCTTGGAAATCTTGAAAAATCTAATCTTCCTGAGGGCACTTCTATTTCTATTTCTGCAAATCATCAAGATGAAACCTATGAAATAAATCTTAAGATTAAAACTCCTAATGGAATTGAAAGAAATTTAACAGTTGAAGTTGATGATGTAAATAAAGATAATAAACTTTATAAATCTTTTTCTGATACCGTAAAAACACACCTATTTTTAGATTGAAAAACTAATATTGAAACAGAAGAACAATATTTAGAAGATGGCCAAAAACAGCAAGTTTTAAAATCAATTTCAGCTGTTAATAATCCAAATTTAAGGTTTAATGCAAACGAAGCGCCTTCAAAAATATCAAAAGAAAAAGTACATATAGATGAACAGGAACAAGGCATTTATCTAGCTGAAGGTGGCATTTCCTTGCACAAAACTGTAAATAACAATACAGATCTAAAATTAAAAGACGGCACTTCCTTGCTTTATGCTTTTAAACCAAGTAAATTACCTCAGATAGATGTTCTTCAATATTTTTTACTAAAAACAGGTGAACAAGAAAATGATTTTAACTTAGTTATTGAAAAGGAATTCCTTGTCCAAGGTGTTTTTAAAATTGGTGCTGAATTTGCTCCTAAACCTAACCCCAAGCCCGGGCATAGTATAAATTTTAACAACAAAAAAACAGGATTTCAATCAACATATAATGGTAAATTAGAATTAAAATTAGGAAAAAGTAGTGAAGAAACCATTGAACCTAGCTTGGAACTTGATCCAAAAAATCGTCTCTCAATACTTCAAGATTTTCTTAATAATTCTGAATCCACTATTATTTTACGTGTAGATATTGAAAAAAAAGATAGCAAATCTGTTATGAATATGAAGTTTTATTCTAGTGAATCTGATGATGCTAAAAAACCGATTTTTACCTGAAGCCGCGATATACCAGAAGGTGCAAAATTAAATTTTGAAAAAGGTTTTACTTTTGGAACTACCAAATCACAACTTCAAGAACAAATTGACAATCTACCTTTAAGAACATCTGAAACTGGAATCACCTTTAAAGGTTTTGTTTTATTTGACACACCTCAAAGTGAAGAAGAATATAATAAACTTTTTGAAAAATTTAGATCCGAATATGTATAATCACAAATTTTAATTATAAAAAATCCTCGTAAAAACGAGGTTTTTTTATAATTAAGCAACAAAATTTAAGTCCTAGAACTAAATGAATTAACAGAAAAATTAACAAAAGTTGAACAATTAAAATCATAGGTAAAAATTAGTTGTATGAATTTTTTCAACTATTAAAAAAAGAAAAAATACTTGGTCTAAGAAAAAATTATGTTATAATAACAATCACTTAAGAATAAATTAATAAATTTTGATATTGAATTAAGGGGGAATTAATTATGTTTTTTGTCTAAGAAAATCAGATAGTGCGAATTTTCCATTATATTTCTAAATATGATGGTATGCCTTAAATTACCCGTTTAGAAATCTATAAATTTAGGGCTTTTGGTTTTTGTTCTTTCAAAAATTCATATGTTTTTTTAGGCTCGACGCAAATAAAAACGAGTTTTCTATTTGCATTGAGTTTAAATAGTAGTTGTATTTTTTTATGATTTTTGTTATTTTATCCATAAATTGATTCTTGTCAGTGTTTTAAGCTAAAAAAGCAGTTTAAATATTTAATAATTTTGCTTTTTTAGTTTAAAAACCACGAAAAACCCGAAACTTTTTAAGATTATCTCATCAAACTGGGAAACTCGGGAATATATATCGCTTAAAAATATTGAAAGGATATGTGAAGAATTAAATTGTCCCGAGTTTCCCAGTTTGAAGGCAAAAATTCACTTTTTAGTAAATATAAATATGAAAAAAGACCTGTAAATCGGTGTTTTTTGAATGTAAAACCTTAATTTTTATTGGTAGCATTTGGTAGCATTTTAAGTAATTTTATGGTATAATTATACATTATGAAAAAACAAAATTTGTTTTTATTTAGTGTTTGAGGATCTTCAAAAGATAAACCATATAAATATGTTGGCTGAACACAAGGTTATTCCAAAGGTCCAAAACGTTGATTTAGTTTAGGAAATGAGCGGAATTTGGAAAAAATTAATCCAAATGCTGTTCAAATTATCAAAGAAAAATTGAAATTGTTTTCAAATTTAGATGACAAAGATAAAGTCAAGGCTATTTTACTTGATTCTATTAAAAATTCCGCAATAATCGAAGGTTCGGTTTTTGTTGGTGGGGAATTAATTGAAAAACTTATTGAAAAGCACAATATTTTTGAGTCACTTCCTAAAAGTAGACATAAAAATATGAAAGAAATTTTTAACTACTTAATTTCAAAACGGATCACTGATCCTGGCAGCATTATTAATGCTTTTGATAAAAAGGATGACTACTCAAATCAAATAAATGCTTCCAAAAATAGCTTTTATAGACTCCTAGATCTTGTCTTTGAGTCACAAAATCAACTTTTAAATAGTGTCAACAAAATGGTAACAAGCGAACTTGGAAAAAGGGACAGTGAATTTTATTTTGACTCATCAACAATCTATTTTGAGACATTTGAAAGAAATGGATTAAGAATTCCTGGCTATTCTAAAGATGCTAAATTCAAAGAAGACCAAATTGTCATTGGCTTAGCGTGTGATAAAAATGGTATTCCTTTTCATATTAAAGTTTTTAAAGGAAATACCGGCGATTCTAGTACATTAATCCCTTTTGTATTAGATGTTGAATCCAAATATAATATCAAAAATATGACAATAATCGCTGATCGCGGCATGTCAACTGCTGCAAATATTCGATTTCTTGAATCAAGAAACTATAATTTTATTATTTCATATCGTGCAAAGGTAGGGACTCAAAAATTCAAAAATTATTTACTAGATCCAAGGGATTATGTTGATGTAAATGCGGATTTTAAGTATAAAAAAGAAGAATTTTATTCATCTTATAAAAATAAAAGATACACTGAAAATATTAGAAGAAGAATTATTACTTACAGTACAAAAAGAGCGATAAAAGACAGAAAAGCTCGTGAAGAGCAAATCGAAAGTTTTATTAAAAAACAAAATAAAGACGGTTTTATTGAAGTAAACAAATTGTTTGGTAAAAAACCTAAATATTTTAAGGAAATTTCAAACATGAAATTTGAATTAGATCAAAGTAAAATTGACAAAGACAAACAATTTGATGGCTACTATGTTTATGAAACAAATATACTGAATTTAAATGTCTTAGATATAGTTGAAAAATACCAAAAACAGTGGAATATTGAAGCTAATTTTAGAAGTCTAAAAGGTTTGTTGAATATTCGGCCCGTATTTTTAAGAATTGACGAGCACATTCTAGCTCATACACTTTTGTGTTTTATCTCACTAGTTATTTTAAAAACTATAATATTTAAAATCAACAAACATATTAGTGATAACAAGTTATTTGAAAACAATCAATTAACTGAGGTTGGTTTAGTAACGATGTTGCAAAAATTAAGGCAAAGGGTTGAATTTAACACTTTAGATCAGCAAATAACATTTAAAAATCGAGATGGTGTTCCTAGTGATCCGAATATTTGAAATAGGTATGATTTTTACTTTGATATCTTAATAAATCACTAATAAAATTGTTATTAACTTTTACCGAAAAACTTAAAAAAGTGCCTAAAACCAGATGCTTTTTTAAAATTACCTTATCAAACTGGGAAACTCGGGAAAAACCACGAAAAACCCGAAACTTTTTAAGATTATCTCATCAAACTGGGAAACTCGGGAATATATATCGCTTAAAAATATTGAAAGGATATGTGAAGAATTAAATTGTAAAATTGAAGATGTTATTAAAATTATTTAAAATGGAGGAAAAAACAATTATGAGATATGAAGATTTAGAGTTTAAAATTCCTATAGAGTCTAAGGAATATGAAAAAGATTCAAAATTTGTTATTGAACAAATAATAAATATATTACAAGAACGAAAAAATTCTGGTGATGATAAGATTATAATAAATACAAATTTAAAATTAGGACTATCATTAGAAAATATAAACAAAATTGCAGGTCCTATGATCGAAGTTTGGGCAAATGAGGTTTTTGTCGACATTAGAAATGTTCGAAATAATAAATACAATTTAATAAATGTAGAAGTGCAAGAAAGATTAGGAATGGCAGATATTATACTTGAGTTTAAGAAAGATAATGTTAAAGTTCTTACAGGAAATATTGATGTAAAGGCGACTGCGAATGATATTGTTGATAGTGGGAAAGGTCCTAATATTACTTCTTTTTCTAGGATTAGGACAGCTTATGTAGTTGATCCTGATTATATGTTTATAGTATTGTCGATTAAGCATAAAGTTTATTCAGAAAGAAATGAACGAACACAATTGATGGATGGCATTATGGAAGTTGTTGACTTTAATGCGTATGACTTAAAATTTATAGGAGATAATGACATAAGCTATAATCCAGCTCTAGGTACTGGTCAAATACAAATAAAAGATATTCATCATGTTAGTTTTAAAAGAAGAACTACTTGGGAAATGTGTCAATTATTAGATAAAAAATATTTACATAGTAGCACAAGAACATTTGAAGATTTCTATAGAGAGGCAATTAAAAATAAATGGATAAAAATTTAAAAATAATTTGCGAAACGCAATTGAAGAACTTAAAAAAATTGAATCTAAAAGTATTAATTTAATTGTCACAGATCCGCCATACAATTTGAATAAAGATTATGGAAATAATAAAGATAATTTGGAATTTGAAGAGTATTTAGAATTTTTAAGACAGTGTGGCTTACCGAAGCAAAAAGAGTACTAAAAGATGATGGAACTATATATATTTTTATGGGTATGAGATATATATCATATATTTATAGCATACTTGAAAAAGAGTTGAATATGCATTTTAATTCTTGGATAACTTGGTTTTATACACAAGGAATAGGGAAAACAAAAGGGTTTTCTCCTAGACACGATGATATACTAATGTTTACCAAGCATAAAAGTAAATTTACCTTTAACTTAGATGATATAAGAGTTCCACAAAAATTTTACCGTTCAATAAATAATATGAGGGGTTCAAATCCGGGAAATGTATGGCAATTTTCTCATATGCATTATTGTAATAAGAATAGAAAAAAACATCCCACACAAAAACCAGAAGCCTTGTATGAAAGAATGATTTTAGCTTCATCGAATGAAAATGATATTGTACTTGACCCATTTGTTGGTAGCGGAACAATGCTTAGAGTTTGCCAGCAAACTAATAGACGAGGTATAGGTATAGAAATTAATGAAGAGTATGTTCAAATGTGTAAGGAAAGATTAGAAGAAGATTTTACAGGTTTTGATAGTGAAGATGAAAGAATCAAAAGGGTGCCTAACGATTTAAATGATTCTAGTATTAGAAAAAAATATCTTGAAAATCACAAAAAATGGTTTTTAAAAAATCATCAAAACTTAATAAAGAAATTTGAAGATGAAGTAAATGAAAAATACTTTCATAAAAAAGACGATTAGATAAAATCTAGTCGTATTTTCTCAAATTAAGAATATAAATGTAACACACAGATATTTTTAAAATCGCCATTTGGTGATTTTTTTAAATATTAGATCTAAGCTAGTATATTCTTGAGTTTGGCAGTTCGATGGAAAACATTCACTTTTTATTGAATACAAATATGCAAAAATACCGGTAAATCCGTGTTTTTTGACCTAAAATCTTAATTTTTATTATTTTGAAATTAGCCTTTTGTAAAAAAAAAAAAAAAATGCTTGGTCTAAAATAAAATTATGTTATAATAATCTTCACTAAGAATGAATTAATAAATTTTAATATTGAATTAAGGGGGATTAGTTATGTTTTAGCCATAAAACAATCAGAAAATGCGAATTATCCGTCATATTTTTAAATATGATGGAATGCCTTAAATTTAACCGTTTAGAAATCTATAAATTTAGGGCTTTTTGATTATGGCTCTTTCAAAACTTCACATATTTTTTTAGGCTCAATGTAAATAAAAATGAGTTTTCTATTTGCATTGAGTTTAAATAGTAGTTGTATTTTTTTGTGATTTTTGTTGTTTTATCAATAAATTGATTTTTGCCAGTGTTTTAAAATTGTAATTAACTTTTTCCAAAAAAAGTTAAAAAAGCGCCCAAAAACTGGACGCCTTTTTAAAATTATCTCATCAAACTGAGAAACTCGGGAAAATGTTTAAAATACAATTAGCTGTTGGAATTTTTTTGGATAATTTGGTTTATTTTTGCTTCAAGACTTTTTGTTTCAAAAGGCTTTTTTGCTAAAGTTTTGTCTTTTTCAAGAGCACCAAATTTTGATTTTGCACTTATTTGTAAAATCAAAATTAAAAAGCTAAAAATTAGACTTATTCACATTTTTGTATAATTAGGAAAATCAGAAAAAATTGAATCTGTGACGGTGGTTTCGCCAATTTTTACACTAACATTTTGCTCAACTTGAGCCGGTTGAAGGGCGACAATAAAGAAACTTAAAATAAAAATAATTATGGATAAAGTAAAAATAAATTTATAAAATCCTTTGAGATCGCCAAATTGTTTTCATAAATAAATATGTTGCGTTAAAATTAAAAAGAACAGAATAAAACCAAAAACAATAACAAGTGAAATTAGACTAATAAAAATTGGTCAAAGTGGCAATGAAGTTGATTTGCTTCTAGCAATTTCAGTAATTTCTTGAGTTGTTAAATTAGAAAAACTACCTTTTGAAACAAAATCAATTTCCCAATCGATTCGTTCAAGAAACTGCCAAATTTGCACAAATGAGAAAATTATAATTATTAAAAGCAAAATTTTACTTATTAATTGTAAAACTTTACGAGTAAAATAGGGTGCAATAAAAAAGTAAATTTTGGCACTTCGTGATTCTAAATTAGTTATCAAGATCAATTCGCTCCTTTGTTATTGCATCAAAAATGTGAATCCTTTCTAAATTAAAGCTAACTTTAACTTTTTGATCTAAAAAGTATTCAAAAATATTGTTCTGGTTGGAAATTAATTCAAGTTGATCGCTGACTTTAATTGCAACAAGTTGATCTTTACCAATTAGCTCAACATTAGTAATAATACCGTCAAATTGGGCTTGATTTTGGTTTAGATAAATATCTTCTGAACGAAAACCGACTTGTAATTCTTGATTTTGACTTAATAAATTTGCCAATTTTTGATCAACTTCAAATCAAATTGGCGCCTTTTTTGCCTTTATTTGGTTGTTCTCAACAACACAATCAAATAAATTCATTGTTGGCGAACCGATAAATGTGGCAACAAAAGTATTTTTAGGTTTAAAATATAATTCTTTTCCTGTTCCATTTTGCTGAATTTTACCGTCATTAAAAACTACAATTTGGTTTCCCATCGTCATTGCCTCAAGTTGATCATGAGTTACATAAATACTTGTAGTTTTAAGCATTCTGTGAATATTTACAATTTCACGGCGCATTGATTCACGCAATTTTGCATCTAAATTTGAAAGTGGTTCGTCCATTAAAAAAACTTGCGGTGCACGAGCAATTGCCCGTCCAATTGCAACCCTTTGACGTTGACCACCAGAAAGATCACGCGGTTTTGAGTATAGATAGTCGCTGATTTTTAAAATTTGGGCAACATTTTTTACTTTTGAGTCAATAATGTCGCGTCTTTCTTTTGCAATTTTGAGTCCAAAAGAAATATTATCATAAACATTCAAATGCGGATAAAGGGCATAAGACTGGAAAACCATTGCAATATTTCGCTGATGGGGCGGGAGGTTATTGTATCGTTTGCCATTAAAAATTAAATCACCTTGAGTAATTGAATTTAGACCGGCAATCATTCTTAAAAGCGTTGTTTTTCCTGAACCTGAAGGTCCTAAAAAGATGCAAAAATTACCACTTTCAATTGTAAGATCAATTGCCTCGAGTGTATATTTGTCATTACCTTCATATTTTTTTGAGACATTATTAAGAACAATTTTGGCGCCTTTTGTTTCTTCTTGTTGTTGGCCAATTTTTGCAACCATTTTATTTAAATCAATTTGATTTAAATCTAAATTAAGATCTTCAAGTTCAAAAAGTTTTTTATTTTTTTCCATAATTAACCTTTAACAGCTCCTTCAGAAAGTCCGCCAATTATGTATTTTTGTAAATACATAAATAAACCAAGCGCAGGAAGAGCTGCAAGTAGAGCCCCAGCTGCATAAGCACCAGCATTGACATGTTTTGGCTCGACATTAATAAATGTTTCAAGCCCAACAGCAAGAGTTAAGTCTTGAATATTGAAAAGCACAAATCTTGGCAAAATAACATCGGTAAATGGTGTTAAAAAAGATCAAAGTGCGACCATAATTATTGCAGGTCGTAAAACTGGTAATAAAATTTTGAAAAAAACACCAAAATTTGAACAGCCATCAATTTTTGCTGAATCATCAAGTTCGCGGGAAATACTATCTAAATAAGCCTTGAGCATGAAAGTATGTCCAGAAACTGCCCCACCTGAGTAAATAATCACTAACATAAATATTGGTGAAATTCCGCCAATTTGGCCAATTTGGACTAAAATATAGAGAAAAATTAACGAAGAAGTTGCCGGAATCATTTGCAATAACATAATTATTGTCAAAGAATGTTTTGAACCTTTAAAGCGAAAACGTGAATAAGCATAACTATTTAAAGCAACGGTAGTAGTTGAAATAACCATCGTTAAAAGCGCAATTGTTAGCGTATTTCCGTACCAAGAGAAAAAATAAGACCGTTCAGAAGTAAATAAATAAGTGAAATTATCAAAACCAAAAACAAACGGCGTAATTGTAATAAGTCGAGTATTAGCAACATTAAAAGTGGCAATAATTAGCGAAACTATTGGGAATAAAACAACAACAGACCAAGAAATTAAAATTAAATAATTAAGAAAAATTCAAAGTAACTCAATTGGCTTAATATCGCGCTCATCACTTAAATTTAGACGTTTTTTTGGACTAGCATTTTTGGCAACAAACTCATAACTAGCAATTTTTGACACTAATAAGTTCATAATTTTATCTCCTTTGCATTGATTTTATAAAACCACGAAGGGCAAAACTAATACTAATTAGCGCTGCCAGTGTTGAAAGTGCGGCGGCAAAAGCTTGGTGTCCGTCAATTTTTATTCCTTGAGTTGTTAGTTTGAAGACCCAAGAAATAATAATGTCTGTTGAGGCCTCACCAAATGGGGAGGCATTTGCATAAGCAGGACCGCCGCCTGTAAAAATTGAAATTGTTGTAAAGTTATTAAAGGCGCCGACAAATTGTCCAATTAACATTGGCGCAATTCCCAGAAGTAGCTGTGGAAGCGTTAGTTTTCAGAAAATTTGTGACTTTGAAGCCCCATCAACGGCGCCTGCTTCGTAAATTTCGCCCGAAATTGCCTGTAGATTTCCGGTAACAAGCATAAAAATAAAGGCATAACTAATTCAAGTCTGAACAACAATCAGTAAAACTCGAGCCGTACCAATTTGGTTTAGTCAAGAAATTCCGTCTTTAATAAGTCCTAAATTAATTAAAATTAAATTAATATAACCTTTTGAATCAGCAGCAAACATTGAACGAATAAAAGACAAAGAAACAAAGGCAGGCACTGCTCAGGGTAAAATAAATATTAAGCGAAAAATCTTTTTACCTTTAATTCGGGAAGAATTGGTTAAAATTGCAATTAAAATTCCTAAACCAATCGGAAAAAGTGTTGATAAAACTGTCCAAATTGCTGTTCAACCAAGAACTGAAGCTAGTGATTGAAACAGTCCAAGTTGGCGATAATCTCACCATTTTCCTCATTGTTTAAGTCCAACTCAATTAACTGTCTGACCTGGGGCGGCATGATTATAACCATAGTCAGTAAAAGAAATTAAAACTGAAGTAATTATTGGTGCAGCAACGATAAAAATCATTAAAGCATGGCCAATTAGTGAAATCATTCACGGAAATCCGGTAGTCTGTAGTCACTGTTTTGAATAGAGTCATTTTCCCGGAACAACGCCAGCTTCCATTGCCTTTGCAATTCTTCAGGCCGAAATTGCCCCAATTAGAAAGTAAATTAGCACAAAAGCCATTAAAATTACCGACAGGACGCCACCAAAAAGGTAAAAACGTGCATCAGTAAAAATACCATCCCGGGGCGAGTGTAAATTTGCTCCTAAGTCAGCAAAGCCCGGAATTCCGCCCATTTTTGACCAGTAAGCCCCAAATGAAAAGGGAATTATAAAAGCATAACAAATTATTCCAACAATTGAAAGTAAAGAACCTTTGATAAACTGGCGAAATACAAATAATTCAGCAAGTCCTGGGAAGATTAAATTCAAAAAGAAGCTAATAAAACGGACGTTTTTTATTGTCTCAACAGGATAAGATTTTAGTGCTTCATTTGCTTTTGATTCATAAATTTTTTTGTTAACTTTTAGCTCGTTAAAATAACGGTAATTATTTGTTTTGAGAATTTGTTTGAATTTTGTTATTTTTGAACCCAAAAACAGTGTTTTTTTTTGGTCAGTTTTTGCAATTTTGGCTTGTTTTTGCAAATTTTTAAAGGCTGTTTTGGCGATTTCGTTTTGCTGGAGCCTTTTTTTGTTTTTGGCAACACTCTCAACATAATTTTGCTTAATTTCACTGATTTTTGTTTTAATTTCTTCTTGCTGAGTTTTAAAATCTGGACTTGATTTTAAAACTTTTAGCTCGTATTTTGCAAGAATTTTTTCATTTATAAATTTTATCCGTGTCTTAAAGTCTTCAATTGTTTTTTCTCTGGTTGCCCAGCCAAGATCCTGAAGATAATGGCCTTTGTATGAATATTGTTTTAAATATTTAGCTTTTTGGAGCAAAATTTGCCATTTTAGACTTGATTTTGCCAGTTTTTTTATCAAAAAACTACCATAAAAACCAAAATAATGACTTTTAATTAAATCAAAAAGTTGTTGATTTTCATCTTTTAATTTATTAAAAAAATCTAGTTTGTCTTTTAAAATTTGGCTGTGATTCTCAAGGGGAATATCTAAATCTGGAATTTCAAAATTTTCATTTTTTTCAATGGCGTAAAATAATTTAATCGCCTGATCAAGGAAATTTATTTTTGTCTGGGACAAACTAAAGGCAAGATATTTTTGCTTTTGAGCACTAATTTTACTAATTTGGGAATTAATTTCGTGCTTAAATTCATTTAGTTTGCTAATATTTTTGGACTCAAAAGCGATAATTTCTTGCTTTTTTTCGCTAATTAATTCTCTTTGGGCTGCATTTTGCTGATTTGCTTGCTGTTTTAGGAAATCAATTGCATTTTTATAACTATATTCGAGCGAAATTATTTTTTGTTTTGCTTTGAGTTCTAAATTTGACTTTCTTTTTTTATATAAGTCAGTTTGTAACTGCTTGGTTTCAGTATAATTTTTTTTAGCCAAAGCTGATTTTTTTAAGAGTTCTTCTTGTTTTTGTTTAATTTGCTGATAAAAATTGACAAAAAAATCACTTTTTAGTTTTGACTGAGCTAAGAATTTTTTGCCGTCTTCATCAAGAAATTGGCTAATTTTGTTTAGATCAAAGTCAAAATCTTGGTATTTTCTAACATAATTTAGGCAGACTTGAAAAATAAAGTGCTTTTTTATTAAGTCAACTTCAGATTCTAAGGTTGATTTTTTTGTTTTTTCAAATAATTCAACTTTAACCTGCGGGCTATCTTCTGTTTGGTTGAGTGATTTTGAAAAATCTTTAAATCAACTGCGAAGATTTTTAAGCTCTTTTTGGATTTTTTTAATTTCAAAACTGAGCAATTTTTCAACTGAAACTGCAAAATTAAGTTTAATATAAGCGTCTTTGAGAACTTTTAGTTCATTTTTAAAGGCAATTTTTTGACTATGTAATTCGCGTTTTAGGTTATCGCGAATTGTTTGCCGGGCCCGTAAAAATAGCTCTTTTTCAATGTTTTCTTGAACTTTGATCTTATCTAAAAATCTTGAGTGAGTAATTTTTGCACTATGATAATAAGATTTTAGCGTTTTAGCTTCAATATCAATAATAGTGTCAAATTTCTTGCCATAATAATTATAGAGTTGTAATTTATGCATTAAAACCGCCATTTGCTAATTTGTATTTTGAAATAATTCGTTTAAGTCGGTAAATGTAGACTGAATAAATCAACACAAGAACAATCAACCCACAAAAAATAGAGATAAAAATTCCGCTTATTAATTCAGCACTGTTTAATTTTTCTGCTCCTTGGAAAAAAGGATAGCCAGCCATTGAAGAAAAGACAAAAATCCAAAAAAAGTAGAATAAATAGCCAATTTTTACTTTTGAATAAGCCATAAAAAGGTAAATCCCAAAGAAAATCACAAATAAATTTGTCCCAATATAAGCACTTAATTTTCCGGCTGCTAAATTTGAGGCTAAAATTTCGCGTTGATTTTCCTGATCTGTTTTACTGATTTGATCTAAATGTGTCCCAAAAACAAAAGGGATTAAAATTCAACTAATAAGTGCGATTGATAAAAAAGCACTTAAACTAATTAGCAAATAAAAATGTGCCTTTGGTATGTTAATCTTAAATTTAAAAACAGGCCCCATTTTTAACTAAAATTTACAATAACCCTGCTAGTTCCTTGGTTTGCAAGAAGAATTTTTTTGTAGTATTCAATTGCAACTTTGTCAAAAAATATTTTGGCAAAATCTTCTTCGTTTTTAATTTTACTTAAAACACTTTTGTGGAAAACTTCTGAACCAAAAGTTTGATCATTTCAAGCACCCCAAACTGTTGAACTAAATTGTGGATTTGAGCGATCAAAACGGGAATTATCGGTATTAAGAATTCCAACACCTTGGTTTTCAATTGTCTTATCTGAGTCAATTACGTTAAGAATTTTGTCAAAACTTTTTGATTTTAAGTATTCACTAATAATTTTTTCAGCATCACCTAAGGTGTATTTGTCAACAGTTTGACCTGATTTTGTGGTAGTTTTTTGTGCTTTTGTTTGCTTAATTGTCTCAGGGCTAACAAATGAGCGAATTAGGGCAGCACTAACATAATTATTTAAATAAGCACGCGCAATTTTTTCAATTGTTGCATCAGCAGCTGGATTTTTGGCAATTAATTTTGCTTTTTCTTGAATTTCTTTAATTTCAGCAGCAATACTTGCCTCAAGTTTTGTAAGGTCGTGATTATTTTCAAGAATTAATTTACTGTATTTTTCAATTTTTTGGTCTTTTTCAGATTGCTCATCACCATTTGCACCAAAAAGGAAAGCCTCAACTTTACGTACGTGCGCGGTAGTATCACTTTGGGAAATATCAAGATCGTATTTTCCAGCTTTTGCATCTTTAATTCCAACTTTGAAAAAACTCTGATCAATTTGTCAGCTCTCACCATTTCCGGTGAATTTAGATAAATCTGTTTGGCCAAAAATTGTTGCCAAAGTATTACGGATTGCGACAAATTTTTGGTATTTTTCAATTAAACTGTTAATTTTATTAGCACTTTCAACTAGACTAGGATCAAGATTTTCTGTTTCAATTCGTGCACCAAAAGTGAGATAATTTTCTTCTGAGCTAGCATCTTGGTTTGTTGTTTTATCTCAGTTTGACTCAACTGTTTGGTTAATATATTTTGGATTTGCTGTTTTTTGAATTTGGGCATTTATTGCATTTTCAATTTCATTATCGTCTGTATATCCTAAGTCTTTTTTAAGTGTTTCAAATTTTAGACTAAGAGGTTGATTAATTTTTTCAACTTCCTGTTTGATTTGATTTGTTAGGGCTTTTACAAACGGAATTTTTGAATCATCTTGGAAATAAGCGGTGTTTGTTTTAGCCGAAAACATTATTTTAAAAAGATCATTTAGGGCTTGTTTTCGCTCAGGAGATGATGAATTATTTCGTGAATTGATCAAAAAAGATCATGAACCTAGGGCTTGTTTAAAATCAGTTTCATTAGTTGCTTTGGTGATGTTAAAAAAAGACTTGGCATTTGCAGATTTTTCTGAGTTTTGCACATCTCAAGTTCCAATAATTGCAAATTTTAGTTTCTTTTCTTTCATTAGCCGAAAAATTGTATTTTGGGTAACATTCATATCAGATTTAATAATTTGTGCTAAATCTGCCTGTGAAATTCCTTTTTTCGACCAAATTGAATTTTTATAATCAGCTTCACTTTCATAAGCAGCTTTAAAAACTGGGTAGTAAATTTTTGCCACTGATTTAAAAGCTTCACGGAAATACTGCTGGTATTCATTGTTTTCCGGTTTTAAATTCGAATCAACAACCGGATCAATATCACTATGAAGAAGACCAGAAGTAAATTGATTATTTTTAGTATATAATAATTTGGACATTAAATTCAAGGGTTTTCCGTCTTCGTCTTTTAAATTTTCACGCTGAGCAATTTTTTCAAGCGCACCGGCGAGAACACCATTTCCGTACCAGAAGTCTTGGATTCTAAACAGACCTTCGCCTTTTTCAACAAGCTCAGCAAGTGAATCTGTGTCTGCATTTGACAAAATTGTCCGAGTTTGGTCTTCATTTTCTGTTGAGGCTAGAACAATTCCTTCTTTGTTGTGTTGGATTCCAACAAATTCTGAGTGGACTCTGTTATTTTTTAGGCCAAAAACAGTCCCGAAATTTCTCATATTTTCTTTTTCTGTTGCTGTTGCACCAATTTGAGCTGTAATTTCGTCAAATAAATTAGGTAAAAAATCATTCAAATAAGAAACTGCCCCACCTTGGACTAAGTCGGTAATTCGGTCTTGAGGTGCATAAAAAATATCGGGCGTATTGTTTGTGTCTGTGTGTCCAACTGTTGAAAAATCTAGTGCTGAAAAGACATTTTTAGAAATAGTTCTAATTTTAAAGCCGTTTTTTGTTGCTGAATCAGTTTTGTTAAATTCTTCAATATTTTGTTTTCAATAATTTGTCTGGGCTGGGTCAACTGCGACAATAATTTCTTTATTATGTGCAAATTCGTTTACAGGACCCCCACAAGCTATTAAGGCAATAGGGCTAAAAGAAACCATTCCAAAAATTGATTTTGTTATTTTCTTCATGATAATTCCTTTCAAAAAAAACACTTTTACATCTATTTAAAAACAATTTTGTGTTTATAAAAGCCAAAAACTGAAATAATTAAGCTAAAAAAGCTAAAAAATGGAAAAACATTAGTGAAAATTGACAAAAATACTACCCATTTATAATCTTCAGTTTTTGAAAGAATGTAAATCAAGTGAATACATAAGAAAATATTGACAACTCAAGCTGTTATGCTAATAGATATTATGAATTTTCAAAAATAACTACTAAATTCGTTAGATAAAATTAGACTTCAATTTTGGGAAATTTTCCACTCATATTTCCCAAAAGCTAATAAAACTAATACTCAAAAAGTAGAAATTACAAAATTTCCAATAAATAAATAAAAGTATTCGATGATTTTAGGGCGGTACTTTCGTTCAAGAGGCAGTTTTCCTAAAAAAATATACCGAAACCTTGTTTTTAACGTTGGTTTTGAATTTGTCATATGTCTATACGTACTCTTTTCTAATTTTATCAAAAAAAATAATTTTTTATTAAAAAATTCAAAAAATACAAAAAAATTCTTATAAAATTATTTTTTTGTGAAAAATCAATATTTTTCTTTATTTTTTGCAAAATTAATGTATAATTATTGCAACTATTAAAACCAGTTTTTCCTGAGTTTGACAGTTTGATGGCAAAAATTCGCTTTTTAGTGAATACAAATAGGCAAAAATACCGGTAAATCCGTGTTTTTGTCCTAAAATCATAATTTTTATTATTTTGAATTTAGGCTTTTGCAAAAAAAAAAAAAAAATGCTTGGTCTAAGAAAAAATTATGTTATAATAAGCATCACTAAGAATAATTAATAAATTGATATTGAATTAAGGGGGAATTAGTTATGGTTTTGTCATAAAAAAATCAGAAAATGCGAATTTTCCATTATATTTTTAAGTATGATGGTATGCCTTAAATTTAACCGTTTAGAAATCTACAAATTTAGGGCTTTTAGTTATTGTTCTTTCAAAACTTCATATATTTTTTAGGCTCAATGTAAGTAAAAACGAGTTTTCTATTTACATTGAGTTTAAATAGCAGTTGTATTTTTTTGTGATTTTTGTTATTTTGTTATAACTTGATTTTTGCTAGTGTTTTAAACTAAAAAAGCAGTTTAAAAATTTCATAATTTTGCTTTTCAAGTAAAATTTTAGCTTTTTTAGTTTGGTTTATTTGATTATCTAAGGAATGGTATTTTCTAGGTCAGCTTAGAAGGCGGCTAAAAAAAATATCTCAAGCAATCATTGTTTAGAGACGGCCTGAAAAAATAATTAAAAAAAAATAAAAAGAATTTTTTTATGCTAAAATAGTAGAATGCAATTTTTTTATTATTTAAATATAAAAATTTAAATTTTGCATTTATTTTTCGGCAAGTTATATTAAATTATTTAAATTTTTGCCAATAATTTGCCAAATTTTTTTATTATTTAGGTGTAAACATGCTTTTTGACTATGAAAAAAGTCTAATTCGCAAAAATTCGCGCGGAAAAATATACCTAGGACCGCTTGGCTTGTTTTTGAAGGATGAAAAGTTTCATTTTTATTTTTGATCTCCTGATGCAATTTCAGTTGAATTTTTAATTTATAAACATTTTGAAGATTCAACCCCTCTTAAAACAATAAAAATGAAAAAAACAAAAGGAGCCTGGTTTTGCAAAATTAGCAAAAATTTTGAATCATATTCATATAATTTGAAGGTTGAACACTCTAATTCAACAACAACTTTCGCACTTGATCCATATGCATTCAGCCTTGCTCCTTTTGATTGAACTAAAAATGAAACTCCTAAAGCCTTTTTAATTGATATTTTTTCAGAAAAAACCGGCCAAATGCCTTCAGATATTAACTTATTTGAGGCTGAGCCCAAAATTGATGCCCAGATTTACGAGCTCCATGTTCGCGATTTTAGTTCGCTTTCAAAAAAAGTCCAATATCCTGGAACTTTTATTGGAGCGATTGATAATGGTATTTTTTCTTACTTAAATAAGCTGAATTTAAACTTTTTACAATTACTTCCACTCCATTCTTGCTATACTTTTGCCCAAAAAAGTGTTCCTATTCTCCACCAAGGCGACGGAAAAGGCCATTATAGTGCTTATAACTGGGGTTATGACCCAATTAATTTTTTTTCACTTAATTCTAGTTTTTCAACAAATCCACAAGACCCTTATGTAAAAATTGTAGAATTCCGTAATTTTGTTGATCAGGCTCACAAAAACAATATTGGAATAATTCTCGATGTTGTTTATAATCACACTTTTAAAAATTCAGTTTTTGAAAATGTTGCCCCAGGTCGTTTTTATCGCGAAAATGCTGAAATTTTTCCAGTTGGATTTGCGCCCTTAGACTCCCAAAAACCGATGGCTTTTAGGCTAATTTTAGACTCACTCATTTTTTTTGTTAAATATTATAAAGTTGATGGATTTCGCTTTGACTTAGCTTCATTTTTAGATAAAAAATCACTTAAAATTATCGATACTGAGCTAAGAAAAATTAATCCTAACATTTTATTATACGGAGAAGCTTGAGATTTTAGTGATTTGCCCTTTTCTAAAAGATTAACAAAAGGAAAAGAAGGTAATAATTTTGACTTTGGATATTTTAATGACACAATTCGAAACGCTGTTCGAGGTAGTGATTCACCAAATGACAAAGGTCTCATTTTATCAAAAAATGCTGTAAAATTCGGCGCTTATGTCTCTTCAATTCCAGGAAATATTGCTGATTTTGATTTTAAAGATTTTTACCATTCTAAAAAACGCTATGATCTTTTTGCTAATGAAATTAGCCTAAATTTAGCATATTTAACCTGTCATGACGGGCCGACTTTAGCTGATAAAATTTTATCTTCATCTCCAAAAATCGGAAAAAAACAATTTATTGAAACTTATCGACAAGCCTTGATGTTAGTCTCTTTTGTCCAAGGAAAAGTGCTTTTTAGTTCAGGAAGTGAGTTTTGCTTTTCAAAAGTTTGCGATTTTTCTGGCGCAACTTATCAAGCTTGCCATCCAAATTTAAATCAAAAAAATCCACCTTTTGAGTTTTTAAATGCTGATTTTTTTGATTTTAATTCTTATAAGACAACAGATTTTACTAACGGATTAAAATTTGATATTTTAAAAAATAAGCAAATAGAAGAACAAATTTTTAATTTTTTTGCCAAAATTAACGAATTTCGGCAAAAAACCAAGTTTTTTAGGCTAAAAACAAACCAGCAAATTAAAGATTGTCTAAATTTTGAAACTGTTGACAAAAATAAAGGATTAATTATTTATCAAATTGACTTAGAAGGTGAGGCCGTTAAAATTATTCACAATTTTTCAAACAATCAGTATGAGTATAATTTTGATGACTTTGAGATACTTTTTAATTCAAAATTGAATAATATTAACAATTTAATTCAACCTCATCAGTCTATTTTGCTAACAAAAAGGATAAATTTTTACTAAAATGAAAACAAATTTAAAAGATAAAGTAGTATACCAAATTTTTGTCAGATCATTTTTTGATTCAAATAATGACGGAAATGGCGATATTCTTGGAATTTACAATAAACTTGAATATCTTAGTGATTTAGGAATTGACGCAATTTGACTAACCCCATTTTATGAGACTAATTTTGTTGATGCGGGTTATGATGTTCTTGATTATAAGTCAATTTGGTCTAAATTTGGTAGTCTTAATGACTTTGCTAAACTGACAAAAAAAGCCGCTGAATTAAATATAGATATAATAATTGACGTGGTTTTAAATCATGTCTCAAGTCAGCATTCCTGATTTAAAAAGGCAATTGAATCTCCTGAAAATAAAGAGCATAATTATTTTATTTGAAGAGAAAAATTAAGCCCTGAAGAACAAAAAGCAACTTCAATTTTTGGTGGATCTGCCTGAGAATGACAGCCAGATGTTCAAAAATATTATTTTCACCTTTTTAGCACAGACCAAGTTGATTTAAATTGAGCGCACCCAGACACACAAGCTGCTTTTGTTGACATTATTAATTTTTGGTATGACCTTGGAGTTCGTGGTTTTCGTCTTGATGCCATCAAACATGTTGCTAAAAATTTTGAAAATGTTGAACAAAATCCGTATTTTTCCTGATGCAAAGGCGCCCAAGAATATCTTGAAAAATTTAACGAACTTGCCTTTGAAAATAAGCCTGATGCCTACACTTTTGGCGAGGCTAGCGGAATAACTGTTGAAGAATTAATAAAATATGGGGCTGGAAAGTCACCTTTGGCCAACAATTTTTTTAACTTTTCATGATGATGAATCGGCTGGTCAAACAAAACTGGTAGAAACGGATTTAATCCAAATTGAGACTATCAAGATTTTATTAACGCCCAAATCCCTTTTCAACACAATGAAGAAATTAGTCCGAGTTTAATGAGCAATTTTCTTTCAAATCATGATACTTCCAGGGCAATTTCTCGTTGAGGAGACTATCCATTTTTCTGGAAAGAATCAGCAAAATCGCTAGCTCTTTTACTTTTTTCAATGCGCGGAATTCCGATAATTTACTATGGTGAAGAAATTGGAATGACCAATTCTTACTTTGAAAATAGACAAGATTTTGTTGACATTGATATGAAAAATGCTTTTGCTTCACTTGTTGACAGAGAAAAAATTTATTCTGAGTCAGAAATGCTAATTTATGCAAATATTAACAGTCGCGATTCAGGAAGAGGTCCTTTACGCTGAAATTTAGGTAAAAACAACGGATTTTCAAGCCAAAAAGTCTGAATTAACACAAGCCTTGATGACCCGCGAATGAATGTTGAGACTCAAGTTTTAGATAAAAATTCAATCTTAAATTTTTATAAAAAATTAATTTTTCTTTATAAAAATGACTTAAAAGATTTGCTTGTTGACGGAACAGCAAAACTAGAAATAACCAAAGACGGAATTTGCAAAATTAGCCGTGAATTTAAAGGTGAAAAATTAATTTTTTACTTAAATTTAACAAAAAAAGAACTACCTTTTGCCGAAAAAATTCAGCAAAAACCCTTGCTTTCTTCATATCAGGATCTCAAAAAACCTGAGGATTTTTTCCGCCCGTTTGAGTCAATTTTAATTAAGGAATAAAATGAAAACTAACCAATTTTTAACATATGATAATTTGAAAAAACTAGTTATTCAAAATGGCTTTGACCGAAGATTTACAGGAAAAACTGAATCAATTTTTGCCTTAACAAATGGATATTTAGGTCTCAGAAGTAGTGACGAAGAACCTGATTATTATAATAAACCAGGATTTTTTGTAAGTGGTGTTTTTAACAAAGATGTTGAACATGAAGTTCCGGAAATTTGTAATTTGGCTGACTTAATTACAACCCCAATGTTTATAAATGAACAGCCCTTAATTCTTGATTCTGAGGACCAATATCAAAAAGTTTTTGATATAAAAAATGGATCTCTTTCGCGTTCAGTTAAACTCAGCCGCCAAAAAAATACTATAAAAATCGACACTTTTCGTTTTGTTTCACATCAGAACCTCAATTTTTATGCCCAAAAAATTGAGGTTGAAATTCTTGAAGTCAACCCTGAAAATGAATATGTTCAAATTGAATTTCGCCCACAAATAAATGCCCAAAACACAAACACAGGAACTCAACATTTTGCCGAAGGTGAAAAATTTCGCCCTTTTGAAAATGCTCTGCAGTTAAAACAGCGTTCAACTAGCTCAAATTTGTTAGTTATTCATAATTTAGTTTGCCATTTTGAAGTCGACGGCCAAAGAATAAAACCTGGAGATGATAATTTTCAAGTTGATGCCTCAAGACGACTAATACTGTTTCGAATCAAAGGAAAATTCAAAAAAGGGACAAAAATAAGTCTGATAAAATTAATGTCAGTTCATACTTCCATTGATGACTCCGAAAATTTAATTGAAGATATTGAGCTCGAAAAACAAGCAAATTTAACACTAAAAACTTTACTAGAGGTCGATTTTCATGAATCTTTTTTAGAATCAAGCCAAGCTCTTGACAAAAATTTATGACAAAAATTTCTTGTCAAAATTGATTCAAATTCCCAATTTGACCAGCTAGGACTTGATTTTGGCCTTTATCATCTAAATGGACTTTTTCGTAAAAATTCGACCGAAATTAATGCAGGGGCCAAAGGTTTAACTGGCGAAGGATATCAAGGTCATACCTATTGAGATTCAGAATTTTTTATTAATCCTAATTATCTTTTTGTTGAACCCAGTGTTGTCAGAAATTTATTAATTTATCGTTATAAAGGCTTAGATGCTGCCCGAAAAAAAGCTGCTTCTGTTAAACTCAGACCTCAAGAATCTAACCTTGAAGGAGCCCAATTTCCCTGAGAGATGGCCCTTCCTAAAGATGGTGAAGTCTGTCCAATTTGAGGTCAGGTTGATATAATTTCTGGAAAACAAGTCCCAATTGCCTCTGCCCGTCAAGAAATTCACGTCTCAGCTGACATTGCATATGCAATTCAACAATATTTTGTTGTTACTTTGGATCAAGATTTCATGGAAAAATACGGCTATGAAATAATTTTTGATACTGCTTGGTTTTACACTAACCGGGCTGAAAAAACTACTGACGGAAAATTTGAAATTAACGATGTAATGGGTCCAAATGAATACAAAGGAAATATTAACAATTCGGCCTATATTAATGCAATGGCAAAATATAACCTTGATCTAGCACTTTTTTATTTTGAAAAAATAAAAAATAGCCCAGTATTTGCTCAAGTAATTCAAAAAATTCCTTATAAAATTGATTTTGAAAAAATCAAAATTGTTGGACAAAATTTAGTCCAACAAAAGCCAAATTCAGAGCTAATTATCGCCGAAAATGACAGCTTTTTAGAGCTAGAACGAAATGATATTAGCGAGTTTAAAATGCTTGGTGATGCAGGAAAAAAACTTTTTTCACTTGTAAAAGGACAAAAAATTCTTGCATCTCAACTAGTTAAACAAGCTGATGTTGTCTTACTTTTATATCTATTTCCCGAGCGCTATTCTGAAGAAATTAGAGCAAAAAACTTTGATTTTTACGAACAAATTACAACACATGACTCCTCACTTTCGGCGGCAACTTATGCAATTGAAGCAATAAGACTTAACAAAATCGACAAAGCTTATCAACTTTTTCAATACGGAATTAACATTGACTTAGGCCAAAACATGAAAAGTTCTGATGCTGGAATTCATGCCGGATCGCTTGCTGCAATTTGACAAATGGTTGTTTTTGGCTTTGGTGGTCTAACTTATTTTGATCATAAAATTCATTTAAAACCTAATTTACCAAAAGAGTGAAATTCATTAATTTATAACTTTAGTTTTCAAGGTGCAAATTTACAAGTAAGAATTGATCACTCGACTTTTAGGGTTGAAAATTTTAATAAAAAACCTGTAAAAATTTGAATAAATAATCAAGAAGAACTTATAGAAAGCGTGCATTTTTTTGCAACAAACCATGAAAATTAAAGGACTAATATTTGATCTGGATGGAATAATAACAGATACTGCCCAATTACATTTTTTAGCCTGAAAACAATCACTTTTAGCCGAAAATATTGACTTTAGTGAGACTGAAAATGCCCAATTAAAAGGACTCTCAAGAAAAGAAACACTAAAAGCAATTTTAGAACTAAAAAAACTGACCTGAGATGAACAAAAAATTGACAATCTCTGTTTTAAAAAAAATGAAATTTACTTAAAATTACTTGAAAATCTAAATAAAGACCATCTTTTGCCAGGAATATTAGATTTACTAACAAGTGTAAAAAGTAAAAAATTGAAAATTGCACTAGCCTCAAGTAGCCTTAATGCCCCTTTAATTTTAGAAAAACTTGGAATTATTGCTTTTTTTGACTATATTGCCGATCCTAAAAAAATCAAAAAACCTAAACCAGCGCCTGATATTTTTCTATTGGCTTCAGAAGGATTGTCTCTAAATCCCGAAAATTGCATTGGCTTTGAGGATTCTCTTTCAGGGTTTTTATCAATAAAAAGCGCAAAAATGAGATCAGTTGTTGTTTCTTTGGATCAATTTAGTGAATTTAATCAAGCTGATTTTTGATTTTCATCAACTGATCAGCTTGAAATTGACCATATTTTATCAGTTTTAAAGAGCTAGACAAAAAAATCTTTTTAAATAACAAATTGCTAAAAAAATTCAGACACAAATAATTAAGCATCAACCCGTCTTTCTAAGAACATTTTCCATTTTTCTTGATAAATTCCACTATCATTTTTCAGAAAGACCCTTAATTTTTTATTTCTTTTTGTGCTAACAGAGATTTATTTTTCATAGATTTATCAAACTTTCTTGGCAATTTCTTATTAAACTGTTTCTTAAAAATGCAAAATTGCAATTTTTAACCTTTAGATTTGTCAATTTTAATGTTCTTAAATTTGTCTTGAACTATGAATCTGTATTGCTTGATTTTGACACACCTTCTTGAAGACGCCTAAAATTAGCGTGCTAATTTGTATTAATTTATTCTTTTTAAATGAAATTTTCACAAAAATTCTCAAATACACGTTATAATTTTATATTAAAGAATTTTAATAGTAAGGAGAAAAAATGAAGAAAAAACTAAAACTTTTTAAGTTTATAACTAATATTATTGCTTTTTCATCATTAAGTCTAAGTGTTTTTGGCCCGCTTTGACATTTTCAAAATACAAAAAGCTATTCAGATTTTAAACTTGAAACTCGTGATATAGATTTATCAAATTCAAAAAAACCGGTAAATTTTGATGATTTAGTGCAAATTGTTTCGACTAAAAACCAACAAAATTCGCTTGTAATCAATGCAAATATTAAAAAAGCCAAAACACATCTAAACAAAACAAGTACTAATTCAGACTCACCTAATCTAGATGATATTCAGATTCAAATTAATCAAGAAGGTGAGGTAATTTTAAATAGTGCTTCACTTGAATTTGTTAACAAAAAAGCCGAACTCTATTTTGAAGAAGGTGTACCAAAACTAAAATTAGAAGGGCATGTTTTTGACTTTAGAGAGCTTCAAAATCAAATTCGGGTTGAAAAAACCTTCTTTTTCCTCTTGCCTTTTATTCCATTTATTTCAAATGCTGTCGCAGCTGCCATTGCCGCAGTAGCAGTTTCCACAGCTGCTGCGGTAGCTGTGGAAACTTTTCCAAAGGTTGTTGATGATGTAGGTAGATGATTTGGGAACCGTGAAAGTTACTATCCGCCAGCTGATTATAGCCCTGTTCATGCGCCAGCTGATGATAACCCTATTGTTTGAAGAGATACTGACTCAATTGAAGTTGATTTAGATAAATTGACAAAAGGAAAAAGTAAGTCTAGAATTAAAGCAATGGCAAATATAAAGATTTTAAGACTTTCTGTTGTAAAAGATGAGACAAAATTAAGACAATACACTGGAATCCATCCAGCTTGATTTTTTAATTTTCACACCAAAGGCTTAAAATCATATTTTGTTATTAGTGAACAAGCAATCCCAGAACCTGCTGCCTGACTTTGAGCCGTTTCAAATTTGACAATGCAGTCAAAATTAACCCAAATTGTTATTGATACTTTCCTGCCTAGTTCAGTAAAAGCTGAAATTAATGATAATTATTATGACCGTAAAAATATGGAGGAAAAATTAAAGTCCCCTATTGATTTTTATTCATTTAATGAGCCAGTTATGTGAACTTTGGCTCAAAAAACAAGAGATACAGCAAATTTGATTGTGGGAAATAGATGGTCAATTGATCCAAATAATAATTTAAATAAAGATATCGGTTTTACTAAAGATCACTTTGTTGTTGGAGAAGGCCTAGCTAGCGATGCTATTGATTGAACCGACCCTAAAAATGAGTTTGATATTGATAAAAGTAAAGATAAAAAAATACCATCATACATAAAAATATATTTTCCCAATTATCATGTAAGGAGATTAAGAATGATAGGGGATGAGGAAAAGGGTATTGAGTCGGAATTTATACCAAGAAAAAAAATGTTAAATGTTGAAAAGGTGCATTTTTTATATGGAAAGGCAATTAGATTTAGTAACTAACGCAAAAAAACAATTAATTAAACTAAAATATATAGAAATTAATATTAAAAGTCGTTGTTCAATTGGCAATATGACTGATGATGATGTGGATTCAACGTCTGATTGTTATTATAAGAATTATCCATTTCCAAATTTTTTATACGATTACCTTAAAGAAACCTACAATCCTAATCCAATTGAAAGAATTATTAGCTTAAATTATAAACAAGAAGATTATATTTATAATTTAAAACTGGAAGATATCCCAAAAAGTTCGTTTTTTTCCAAAAAACTCGAAGATTTCCAATTTCATAACGATATTAAGTGTTTAATTGGCGACTGTCACCACGTTGAATATTGCGAAATAAACGAAGAAGAAAATGTTGTTTATAAATCTGATCTTTATTCTGCATCTGCTTTACGCGATGGTAAAGATTTTAAAAAAGTTGTTGTTGTCTTTGAAAACTTTGATGATATTGAAAAATGTGAATTTTCAATTTCTTATCCTGCTTATTTTTGAAAAATATTTAAATCAAAAAGCAGATTGAGAGAAATTGAAGGTTTAATTATTAAGGAAATTCAGGAAAGCGTTCCTTATGCAAAGCCAAAAAATTTAGCAAATTACCACGAAAAAATCTTTGATTTTTTATCAAATAGATATGAATATAACTCAGAATTTCTAGACATAAATAAAGCATATTTAGGACAAAATGTAGAAAATATCTACAATTTGTTATTAAAAGAGAATTATAATTTTGGTGAAAAAACGCAAATTGAACCAATTCAAAATGTATTTACTTTTGAAACTTATGAAAATTTGCTTAAAAAATTTGAAAAATACGGGATCAAAAAACTTAACTTAAATATTGAAAATCGTGATAAATTTATTCTTAGTTGATTTGATAAATTTGGCCCAGAATATCGAAAATATTGCATCGAACTTTTTGGTAAAAGAGGCCAAACGTATTATGATATTGCGAATAATTGGACAAATAAAATCGAATTAATCTATTTGTTGCAAATTCTATTTGGTCCTAAATATTGAGTTGAAGATCTAGATTTTTATCCCGATGAGCCTGATTTTCTTATTCTACCAAGTTGGGCAAAATTAAAACTTGAAAATTTCGAAATTTTTTACTTTGACGGGCAGGAATATGGCCTTTTTGATGAAATAATTTCCCAATTTGACTCAAAAAAGCCAGTTTTTTGATTTCAACCATTTTACTATTCCGCCTATGGAGCTGGTGAAGCACGGATTTTGCCAATTGCATTAAAAAATTTCATTTTATTGAATGTTGATGGTCAAAAAATTTATTACTGATTTGGCCATTCAAATTTATATGATGATATTTATGGAGGTAAATACGAAATTTTAAAATATTATTTCAAACAAAAATTAGTCAAACTTGAACAAGATATTTTTCTGCGTGATGGTAAGGATCCGGAGTTCTATGTCTCATGACCACCAAGGCAAAATAATTTAACTAAAAATGTGATTGGATCATCTATGGAAGAATTAATTTTATATCGAGATTCCTTGAATAAATTTCTAAAAGAAACAGATCATGAATTTGAGTATTTTAGACGCTTTCTAGAAAATACTAATTTATATACCCAACAAGAAAAAGAATTAATTTTACAACAACACCTTCTCTTTTCTTGAGATTCTGATGATTGGACTGAATATTATGATGAAATTGCAAGAGTAGATTTTCGTGGTCATAAAAGTAAAAAATTTATTGAGATAAAAGGAAAATCGTAGGTCTTTTTGTTAATTAATAAATTTAATGATAAAAGATTTAACTTTATTTTTAAAATTTTTAACCTGTTTTTCTTTTTTATCTATTTAAAAATAGCAATTTTGTTAGTTGAATTTATGTTTACTTGTAAAAATGCGCCTGACTTTTAGCGGTTGGAAGTTTGCTAGTCCAATCAGAATTAACCAAAATTATTATTGATATTTTCTTGCCTAGTTCAGTAAAAAATAATAAAAATGTTGATGACCTTAAAATTATGGATAAGAAACTAAATTAACCTATTGATTTTTATTCATATAATTGACGAGTTATGATAAATTTGGCTGAAAAAACAAGAGATACAGCAAATTTGATTGTAGGAAACGGATGGCTACGAAGACAAAATAATAATTTAAATAAGGATCCCGATTTTACTAAAGGCCTTTTGTTACTGGAAGTGGACTTGCTCATGATTCTATTGATTGAAAGTACCCTAAAAATGCTTTTGAGATTCCTGATAAACAATCTAATCCAAAATCATATACAAAAATTTTTCCCAAGTTATCATGTAAGAAGAGTAAGGCTTAAAAAGAAACATGTAGACAGGGATAAAATGTTAAGTGTAGAAAAGGTACATTTTTTATATGGCAGTCCAATTAGATTCGAAGTCTAAAGCAAAAAAACAATTAAAAGAACTAAAATATTTAGAAATTGATATTAAAAGTTATTGCTTAATTGAACGGATATTTTCCGATGAAGATTTTCCCAATGATTGTAATAATGAATATCGAGCAATTCCAGACTTTTTATGAGTTTATGTCATGGATTCTTGCGCGGTTGTAGACAATCCAATTGAAACTATTATTGCCTTAGATTACAAACGTGATGATTATGTTTATAATTTAAGACTAGAAGATATCCCAAAAACAGTCTTTTTTTTGAAAAAACTGAAAGACTTTGATTTTTATGATGAAATTAGGTGTTTGTCACGTAGATGAACTGATAAAGATTATTGTCGAAAAAAAGAAAATCTAAGTGATAAATGCAAATGAGAACCCTATTTTTCGGACACTCCCTATGAGACTAAAGATTTTAGAGTACTAATCGTCGCTTTTGAAAATTTTGGTGACAAAAAAAATGTGAATTTTCAATTTCCTTTCCTGCAGTTTTTCAAAAAATGTTCAAATCAAAAGATGAACTAAAAAAAATTGAAAATCTGATAATTAAGGAAATCAAAGAAAGTGTTCCTTATGCAAAGCCAAAAAATTTATCAAATTATCACGAAAAAATCTTTGATTTTTTATCAAATAGATATGAATATAATTCAAAGTTTCTAGATATAAATAAAGCATATTTAGGCAAAAAAGTAGAAAATATCTACAATTTGTTATTAAAAGAGAATTATAATTTTAGTAAAAAAAACCAAAATTAACCCCATTCAAAATGTATTTACTTTTGAAACTTATGAAAATTTGCTTAAAAAATTTGAAAAATACGGGATTAAAAAGCTTGATTTAAACATTGAAAACCGGGATAAATTTATTCTTAGTTGATTTGATAAATTCGGTCCTGAATATCGAAAATATTGCATCCCGAGTTTCCCAGTTTTAAGACAAAAATTCATTTTTTAGCGAACCTAAATATGAAAAAACACCCGTAAATCGGTGTTTTTTGAACGTGAAACCTTAATTTTATTAATGCATTTAATTGCATTTTAAGTAATTTTATGGTATAATTATAAATTATGAAAAAACAAAAATTAACTAAGTTGGTTTAGTAACGATGTTGCAAAAATTAAGGCAAAGGGTTGAATTTAACACTTTAGATCAGCAAATGATATTTAAAAATCGCGATGGTGTCCCTAGCGATCCAAATATTTAGAATAGATATGATTTCTACTTTGATATCTTAATAAATCACTAAAAAAAATTGTAAGTAACTTTTACCAAAAAACTTAAAAAACTGCCTAAAACCAGATGCTTTTTTAAAATTACCTTATCAAACTGGGAAACTCGGGAATTCGGTCCTGAATATCGAAAATATTGCATCGACCTTTTTGGTAAAAATGGTCAATTTTATTATGATAATTTGAATAAATGAACAAATAAAATTGAATTTATCTATTTGCTGCAAATTTTATTTGGTCCTAGATATTATTTTCCCACCGAGAATGTCGACCTTGATGAACCTGATTATTTTATTTTACCAAGCTGAACTAAACTTAAACTGGAAAATTTCCAAATTTTTTACTTTGGCGGCCAAGAATACGGACTTTTTGATGAAATAATTTCCCAATTTGACTCAAAAAAACCAGTTTTTTGGTTTAAACCGAATTATCGTTCTGCTTATAGCACCAACACCGGCCGAATTTCCCCAATAGCATTAAAAAATTTCATTTTATTGTATGTTGACGAGCAAAAAATTTACTACTGATTTGGCCATTCAAATTTATATGATGATATTTACCAAGGTAAATACGAAATTTTAAAATATTATTTTAAACAAAAATTAGTTAAACTTGAACAAGATATTTTTCTGCGAAATAACCAAGATCCGCAGTTTGTTTTTGCTTCTCCATCAAAATCAAATTATTTAAATAAAAATGTAATTGAATCTTCTATGGAAGAACTAATTTTATATCGTGATGCAATTAAAAAATTTCAAGAAGAAACAACTCATGAATTTAAGTATTTTGACGATTTTGTAGAAAATTCGAGTTTATATAGCCAACAAGAAAAAAAATTGATTTTAGAAAGGCACTTTGATTTTTCTTGAAATTCTAGAGACGAAAATTACTATTTTGAAGAAATTTCAAAAACAGATTTTCGCGGTGATTATAGCGAGAAAGCTCTTGATGATGAGAAAATGTTCGCTGATCTTTTCGACGGCGAAAAACTTCGAGACTAAAAATTTTAAATTCTTTTTTTTTAAAATTTTTTAGGTTTTTTATTTTTGTTTATTCAAAAATAAAAATTTTGTTAGAAAAATTTTGTTTATTTGCAAAAATTGCTTGAATTTTTATCAATTTTTTTAAGACGCTGAATTTTTAATGAAATTTTCCCTAAAAAGTTTTAGTGTATGCTATAATTTCATTGAGTAAAGAATTTGAATATAGTATATAAAAAGTGAGAAAACATGAATAAAAAACTGAAACTTTTTAAGTTCATTGTTAATATTATTACTTTTTGATTATTAAGTCTAAGTGTTTTTAGCATACTTTGACATTTTCAAAGTACAAAAAGCTATTCAGATTTTAAACTCACAACCCGTTATTTAGATTTGTTAAATTCAAAAAAATCACTAAATTTTGGTGATTTAGCCGAAATTTTTCCAACCAAAAACCATGAAAATTCGCTTGTTATTAATGCAAATATTAAAAAAGCCCAAACATATCTAAACAAAACAAGCACTAATTCAGTCCCTCCTAATCAGATGATATTGAAATTCAAATTAATCAAGACGGTCGGCTAATTTTAAATAGTTTATCACTTGAATTTGTTAACAAAAAAATGAGCTCTATTTTGAAAATGGTGTGCCAA
Organism: Mesomycoplasma ovipneumoniae; assembly: GCF_038095995.1. Lineage (NCBI taxonomy): Bacteria > Bacillati > Mycoplasmatota > Mycoplasmoidales > Metamycoplasmataceae > Mesomycoplasma > Mesomycoplasma ovipneumoniae. The sequence continues at coordinate 617,598 of NZ_CP146005.1, read as the reverse complement.
AACTAAAATTTAAAGTTCATGTTGTTGACTTTAGAGAACTTCAAAATCAAACTCGTGTTGAAAAACCTTCTTTTTTATAAATCAGTATACTAATAATAAAAATGTTAAATGTTGAAAAGGTGGATTTTATATGAAAAACCAATTAGATTTGATGTCTATAGCAAGAAAACAATTAAGAAAACAATTAAGAAAACAATCAATAAAACAATTAAGAAATCTAAAATATTTAGATATTGATTTTAAAACTTATCGCTCAGTTGAAGACATATTTTCCGATAATGATTTTTCCTATGATCCCTATGAAAAATATGAAGCAATTCCAGACTTTTTATGAGTATATGTCATGGATTTTTGTGAGGTTGCAGACAATCCAATTGAAACTATTATTGGCTTAGATTACAAACGTGATGATTATGTTTATAATTTAAGACTGGAAGATATTCCAAAAACAGTCTTTTTTTCGAAAAAACTGAAACACTTTGATTTTTATGATGAAATTAGGTGTTTGTCGCGTAGATGAGGTGACGAAGATTATTGTCGAAAAAAAGAAAATCTAAGTGATGAGTATAAATGAGAACCCTATTTTTCGGACACTCCCTATGAGACTAAAGATTTTAGACTACTAATCGTTGCTTTTGAAAATTTTGGTGACAAAGAAAAATGTGAATTTTCAATTTCCTTTCCTGCGGTTTTTAAAAAAATGTTCAAATCAAAAGATGAACTAAAAAAAATTGAAGCTCTAATTATTAAGGAAATTCAGGAAAGTGTTCCTTATGCAAAACCAAAAAATTTAGCAAATTACCATGAAAAAATCTTTGATTTTTTATCAAAAAGATACGAATATAATTCAAAATTTGTAGATACAAACAAACAATATTTAGGAGAAAATGTAGAAAATATCTACAATTTGTTGTTAAAACAGGGTTATAATTTTTGCGAAAAAACCCAAATTGAACCAATTCAAAATGTATTTACTTTTGAAACTTACGAAAATTTACTTAAAAAATTTGAAAAATACGGGATTAAAAAGCTTGATTTAAACATTGAAAATCGCGATAAATTTATTCTTAGTTGATTTGATAAATTTGGTCCGGAATATCGAAAATTTTGCATCAACCTTTTTGGTAAAAACGGTCAATTTTATTATGATAATTTGAATAAATGAACAAATAAAATTGAATTTATCTATTTGTTGCAAATTTTATTTGGTCCTAGATATCATATGGACACTGAGAATCTCAATCTTGCTAAACCTGATTATTTTATTTTGCCAAGCTGAGCAAAATTAAAACTTGAAAATTTCGAAATTTTTTACTTTGGTGGACAAGAATATGGACTTTTTGATGAAATAATTTCCCAATTTGACTCAAAAAAGCCAGTTTTTTGGTTTAAACCGTATTATCGTTCGGCTTATAGCACAGACACTGGGTGAATTTCACCCATTTCCTTAAAAAATTTCAAGAAGAAACAACTCATGAATTTAAGTATTTTGACGATTTTGTAGAAAATTCGGATTTATATACCCTGCAAGAAAAGAAATTGATTTTAGAAAGCCACTTTGATTTTTCTTGAAATTCTAGAGAGAAAAATTACTATTTTGAAGAAATTTCAAAAACAGATTTTCGCGGTGGTTATAGCGAGAAAACTCGCGATGATGAGAAAATGTTTGCTGATCTTTTCAATGGCAAAAAACTTCGAATCTAAAAATTTTAAATTCTTTTTTAAATTTTTAGCTTTTTTTATTTTTGTTTATTCAAAAATAAATATTTTGTTAGAAAAATTTTGTTTATTAGCAAAAGTTGCCTGAATTTTTTATCAATTTATTTTTTAAGAGCTGAGTAAATAACTTAGCCGATATAAAAACTCCTGAGTTTCCCAGTTTGATGGAAAACATTCACTTTTTATTCAATACAAATATTAAAAAATAACGGTAAATCCGTGTTTTTTGACCTAAAATCTTAATTTTTATTATTTTAAAATTAACATTTTGCAAAAAAAAAAAAAATGCTTGGTCAAAAATAAAGTTATGTTATAATAAACTTCACTTAAGAATAGTTAATAAGTTTGGAAATCAGAATTAAGGGGGAATTACTTATGTTTTGGCATAAAAAAATCAGAAAATGCGAATTATCCATTATGTTTTTAAATATAATGGAATGCTTTAAATTTACCTGTTTAGAAATCTTTAAATTTAGGGCTTTTGGTTATTGTTCTTTCAAAACTTCATATGTTTTTTTAGGCTCGCTGCAAATAAAAACGAGTTTTCTATTTGCATTGAGTTTAAATAGTAGTTGTATTTTTCTATGATTTTTGTCAGTGTTTTAAACTAAAAAAGCAGTTTAAAAATTTTATATTTTGCTTTTTAAGTTAAAATTTTAGCTTTTTTAGTTTGATTAATAAGCAGATTTTGCATTCATGAGTGTTAGATTTAAAATTCAATGTTTTTGTTTTGATAGTTATTTTTCTTGAGTTTGCAGTTTGACGCCGTTCATAGTGATTTGAATGCAAAAATTGGGCTTAATTTTTTAAATTAATGTAGATTTAATTTTACTTTAAGGTATAATTATATGATTATGAGTAAACCTAAACAAAAATCACTATTTAATGTTTTGAGAAAAAATATTTTGTCAAAAACGGGAATAGCAGTTAGTCTTTTTGGAGTTGGGGTTTTTACGGCTACTGCCGTTTTAACTACTCGGATTTCTTATTCGGGTAATCCGCGAGAAAATGTTCAAAATTTTGCCAAAAAAATTAACTTAGTCTCATTTAAATTAGGTGATTTATCTGCTAATGATGATTATTATAGTATAAAAAACATAATTTTTGATGAAAACGGAAACAAACAAAAGGATCTCGATCTTAGTCGCCTTGTTGATGTTTTTCAAAAAACAAATGATCTAAACCAAAAAATTGATCTCACTGATGAAGTTGATATTCATAAACCACACCTAAAATTTGTTGATATTACAGCAAATGATGATAGTCGAAGTTTTGAAATTAAATATCAAGTTAAACAAAAGTTGCCTGACCAAAGTTTTGTGCAATCAGATATTTATTCTCAAGAAATTAGTTTTTTGCAAAAATCACAATTTTTACGATCAAATTTTAGCTCTAAATTACAAAAAATTATCAAACTTTTTCAAACTAAATTTTCTAGTCTAAAAGATAAAAACTCAACCAAAGAATTCTCAGCTGATTCGGGAAATACCCAGGCGACTTTAAATGACAACATTTTTCTAAGGCGAGCTGAGGATATATTAAGTTTTTTGAATTTAGCCCGTACTTCAAAGGAGCTTGAAAATAAAATAAGTAAATTATTACCACAAATCAAGCATATTTTATTTGATATATACAATAGTGAGGAAAATTTAATTCCTGATTCTAATAATAAAATCTTTAATTTTACCTTTGAAAAAAATCAGTTAACAAATGAATATGCCTTTGTTGATGGTAGAGGTTTTTTAAATTTATTTTTGAAAGCTGAATTTAGTTTAGAAGCTCAAAAACTACTTGATTTTCCTGAAGTTAAAAGTTGAATTGAACCAGTTAGAATTGTTGATAATGAAGGAAACTCATTATTTACAACTTCAAAATCTTTAATAGAAAGTATTGAGTTATCAAATACTGAATCTAAAAAATTAGTCAATATTAGTGTTCTAGATTTTCTAAATTTATTACAGACAAAATTCACCTTATCGAACTTTGACATAAAAAACAAAAAAATTAATAAAGAAATCGTTCAAATAATCAATCAAGTTTTAGAAAAACCTTTGAATATTGGACTAAAAAATTCATCAAATAAATTACCTAATCAAGGTGTTAATTTAGTTTTTGATCCTTTTAATGTTGAAATTTCTAAAAATGACAGTAAATTTGACTTAAAATTACCTTATAGAATTCAAATTTCTGAGAAATTTTACGGTAAAGAATCATCGGAAATAGTTGAAGAAAAATTAGGTGTTCTTAACCTAGAAAACTTTAGCATTATTGATGAAAATAGCGACCAAAAAATTGACGATGGACGCTATTTTCTTTTTTTAAATCAAAATTTTGATTTAAAAATGCTCAAAAAAGATGATACTGCTAAGGATAAAAAAGAACTTTCTGAAGTTAAAAAAACTGAAAAAACTGAAGAATCAGAGGCAAAACAAGTTTCTGTACAAGATGATACTGTTTCCACCGAAAGCCAATCTACAACAGCCACCCAACCTGCAGCAACAGACACAACTTCCCAATCTGACACAACAACTCAAACCGAATCTACTACCGAAGCTGAAGGTAATACTCATACCAAAAAACAACCAAAATACAAATACTTTTTACTAGATTCTAACAATCCTTATAGTAAAAAAGAAATTGATCAACTAATTCAAAATAATGATTTTGAAAAATTAAGTCGTCATCTTCAAAGTATAAGTGGTTATAATTATAATTATTCAAATCATGAAAGTCTAATCAAAGCTTGAACCGGAACATTAATTTTCCCATTTGACTATGCAAATAGTTTTAAGACTGATAATTCACTACATGCGCAAAAAACCGGTACAATTTCATTAGATTCGACTCAGTTTTTGCAAAATCCTAATGAAACTGGTGCTTTTTATTCATTTTTAGCAAAACAAAATCCTAGACTTGTAGTTCAAGCATTTGTTGATTTTTTAAAAATATCAGGTCTAATTTTTAATTTTGTTGATCTTGATAGAGATTATAAATTTGATTGAAATAAAATTTTTGAAAGTGCAAGACAAGTTAGACTTAATTCAAGCAATTTTAAGAAATTTAGCTTTAACAATCAATATACCAACCTTGAAAATTCAGGATTTGTATCAACATTATTTTTACCTAAAGATGTTAAGTCCAAAATTTCAACTTTAAAAAATGATGAAAAAATTCTTGAATCATTAACAAGCCTAAACCTTTTTGCCCAAAAAAGCGATCAAATTGCAAAATTTGAAAAAATTGACGAAAATATCGCTAATTTTGAAACTTTAGCAGATGTAATTAGTGCCTTTTATTACAAAGCAGGTCTCCTAAATAATTATCAAAATTGGTCAGAAATTGCTCTTCTAGATTCAGAAATTATTTTTGAGCCAAATGATGAAATTTCACTGAGCGATCTTGAGGAAATTAAAAAACAAAACCCTTCTGTCCAAAGCAAAGATATTTCAAAAAAATATAAGGCTATTAACTATTATTATAAATTAGGAATAAGGGATGAATTTGGAAGAATTAGCACTCCACTTTTTGAAAGCCCAAAAACCATGCTAATACTCAAAACAATTGACGAAAAAACTGCAAAAATTAACGAAGTTACTAAAAAACTCGACCAAATAATCGATGCAATTCCTGTTTCTTACCAAACAATTCACCTTAGTGAAGAAGATTTTAAAAAATTAACTGATGCAAATAGCACGACAACAAGTGGGTCAGGTGTAGCTGCGGTTCAAGCGGCTTTAGTTTCTATTCTTTCTTCACAAATTTTAGAATCAAAATCGTTTGCAAAACCTTTTAGTGATACTGATAAAACTGAACAAGTTCAAGAAACTCAACAAGGTGAACAGACTGGGCAAGTTCAACAAGGGCAAGAAGTTCAAGCTGAACAACAAACTCAAGAATCTGAAACTGAACAAAAAACTGAAGAAGTTCAGCCAACTAAAGCTGAGACTGAGACTCAAACCCCTGTCGAACCTCAACAAGAAGAAGATGAACTTACAAAAAAATTACCAAAATTTGGTGCAGAAATTAGCCAAATTCTTAAACAAAGTTTCACTAGTTTATTTACTTCAACAGAAAAAGATAGTCCTAAATTAAAAATTAACATCGAAATTAAGGATGATATTTTAAAGGATCCAAATAAAAAACTTATCACAATTCAAGTAGGAATTCCAGAATCTTATCTAGAAAAACTTACTGCCGAAGAAAAAACTGATCAAAAAGAAAAAAATGATGAATCAAGTTCAGAACAGCCCAAAACTGATCAAGAACAAAGTGATACTGAAAGCACTTCAGCAGAAAGCCAAACTGGTCAACAACAAGAAGATAATGGAAGCACTTCAGATCAAGGTCAAACTAGTCAAGAAGGTGATGGTGGATCAACCAATTCTGAAACTGTTGAAACAAAACAAGTTTTAACTTCTGAAGAAACCCCAGCAGAACCAGCTCCAGCGGCGCCTCCAGTAGCTGAGCAAACTCCGGCTACCCCACCTATCGAACAGCCAAAAGAAGAAAAATATCGTTATTCAAAAAAATTCAATATTACTGTAATCAAACAAGTTAGCGCGAGTCAAACTTCAAGCGATTCAACACCAGAAACCACAGAGCAAAGTTAAAATAAGGAATTAAAATGATTGCAAAAAAGCATATTAAAATAATAACAATTGGCTTAGGAACGACAATTTTTGCTTCAACGGTTGTCGGTATTGCCCTTGGATTTAATAGTTATAATAAATCATATTTTGAAAAAGTTGCTGAAAAACCTAAAGATTTCAAACTTGATTCTGCTAGTTCAATTGATAAACAACAAGTTTTTGGACTGCTAGATAAGGTCAAAATTCAAACTAATTTTAGTGATTTATCAGCAAAATTAGCGCTTGAATTAGCAACAAATCCTTTATATAGTTTGGATTTAGCGACAGTTTTTAGCTTTGATGAACTAAAAAATAACGGTTTTGAAATTAGTTTTGACCTAAAAGATGTAAAGGTTGAAAATAGCGCAATCAATGATGTTTTAGTTTTTGTTAGCGACCCTAAAACTAATGCAACAGTTACTAAAAAAATTAATTTAACCGGATTTAGCACAAAATCTGACTCAAATCAGCTCGAAAATTTTGATATTGACACAAAAAAATCTTCACTAATTTTAAAATCCAGAAAATTAGTTAGCCCAAGTGAACTAAAAGCAAAAATTCAAGACTCCTATTCAAAATTCTTGAAAAATTTAAGTCCAGCTCGGGCACTTGAACGTGCTTTTATTGAAAACAATATCGGACTAAACCTAATTAACGGACAAAATTTGCCTACTTTTTTAAATTCAAAGCAAATTATCACTCCTGTTTTAAAAGACAAAAATCTTAGTTTTTCAGCACTTGATGATTCAAAAGCGACTTTAAGTCTAAATTTAGAAATTCAAAATTTAGACACAAACACAAAAACAAATTTTGAACTTCCAATTCAAGGACTCTCCAATTTGTCCCAAATTTTTGAAGACTTATCTGTTTTTATCGCCCAAAGTGGTCAAGATATTTTCAAACTAAAACCGCAAGTTCAAGCTGATTTAATTAATAAAGATCAATCTTTAGCAGAAGTTTTATACCAAAAAGCAAATAGCGACTTTAATTTTAGTTCATTTTTTGAATCTAATTTCCTAAAATCTTTTAAATTCCGCGCAAATGATAGCGATATTTGGGATCTAGAAATCATACCTTCTTTGAAAAAAGTTGACGACTCTGAAAAAGATGAACTTTTAAAGGCTCAACAAGTTCGCTTTTTAGTTAAGGTTAGTCCGACAAAAAATCAAAATTTAGCACTAAAAGTCCCAAATTTTGACTTAGAAATAGACTTTCAACCTGATTTAAGACCGCTTGAGCGCAAAATTGCAAAAGCCCAAGGAAGTCTTGCAAAATCAACTAATTTTTCCTTTCAAAAACCTGAAAATAGTCCGACAATCACGGCCACTCAAATTAATTTATATGTTAGCCAAATTTTTGATATAATTAAAAATAACTCTGAAGACCAAGACGACAAAATTATTGAAAAAGTTGCTGCTAATACTTACTTTTTAGAAAAAGGAAAAACTGGAACTCCCGAAGAAATCCAGCAATTTACCAAAGATTTACAAGAACAAATCAAAAAAGACGCCGAAATTAAGCCCCAAAATTCTGATTCTGAAAACAGTCAACTAACTGACAACCCAGGCAGTCAAAAAACTTTTGGACTAGGTGTTTCAATCCTAAAAACACTGCTTTTAGCAAAAAACAATGCCCAAAATGTTGAATTAGAACTAAATTCAACCCCACTTTCAAAAGCTTTAGAGTTAAACTTTAGTCTTATTGATAAACAAACCGGCCAAAACCTAGCTGATTCAAAAATAGTTATTTCCAATATTTTTAGTGAAAAAACTGCTTATGATATTACTCGCGAATTTAATCCTTTAGTTTTTATTGACGGTAAAAATGATGTTGTTCTTCAAGATGATGGCGAGTCAATTCTTAGTGATTTTGGTCGTCCCGAATTGAAATTTAAAGGGAAAATAACTAAAGAAAATGACGGATATTCAATCACAAAAACAATAAAATTCCAACCTAGTCAAACTAGTGCAACTCCTGATTCGGGGGCAGCGGGATCAGCACCTTTAGGATCAACAGGTTCACAAACAGCCCCACAAAATCCAACTAATATTGACAAGGGTTCATTCTTTTTGGCCTTTAAAATTAGCGGAATTAACGATTTTAACAAGCATTACCTAGTTTCATCAAAAGAAGGTAAAGGAATTTTTGTCCAAAGAGTAAAAAACACTCGGTCAAGAGGATCTTTTTTAAGACAAAACGATACTGGAACTGACAGCGGAACAAACCCACCAGCCGTTTCTGAAGCTCAAGAAATCAAAAATGCAAATCCACAATTTGCATATATTTTAGGAATTGATTATGACTTTAAATTTAATTTTGCAAGTGGCGGCGGTGAAGAAGCCAAACCCGTCAGATCCCAACAAGCCCTGATTTTACCACCTGAAGTTCTAAAAGAAATTAAGCCCGATCAGTTTGCCGAACTAACAAGACAGAGCAGCGATGAGACAACAATTACTTTGCAAAATCGATCACTACTTTACCGTAAATTTAACCAGAAAAATAACTTTGAATCAGACACCCAGTTTATTCAAGATGGATCAACAATTGTTGTTGAGATTTCAATGAACAAAGAAAGCGATGGATCTGGAACCTTAGAGGTAAGTGGATATTCATCTTCAAGTCAAAGACCTAAATTTGATAAGGTTTATTCAAAAACTATTTTTAACAAAGATGAACAAGGAAAAACTTCACCAAATAAATTTAACACCTACAATCTTGATTATTTCCAAATTGGACCTAATCCTGATGTGAGTGTAGAAAAACCCAGTGATTCAGATTTTCCAAGGCCAATTTTCCCAGATTCAAAAGCAAAAGTTTTAATTAAGGCTTTTGCGGTTGTAAAAAATTCTGATTTTGGCGATGATGAAAATGCAGTTAAAGTTGCTCGTGATAAAACATTAGAATCTTTTGTAGATGCTTATTTAAACTAGTAAATTTAAATAATTTTAAAAAAAGCCTAATTAAACAAATAAATTACCCCTTTGAGTTTGAACTAAAGGGGATTTTTATTATTTTGAAATTAACCTTTTTCAAAAAAAAAAAAAAAAATCCCGAGTTTCCCAGTTTCATAAGGTAATTTTAAAAAAGTATCCGGTTTTAGGGACTTTTTTAAGTTTTTTGGTAAAAGTTGGTTACAATTTTATTAGTGATTTATTAAGATATCAAAGTAAAAATCATATCTATTTCAAATGTTTGGATCGCTAGGGACACCATCGTGTTTTTTAAATATAATTTGCTGATCTAAAGTGTTAAATTCAACCCTTTGTCTTAATTTTTGCAACATCGATACTAAACCAACTTAGTTAATTTTTGTTTTTTCATAATTTATAATTATACCATAAAATTACTTAAAATGCTACCAAATGCTACTTATAAAATTAAGGTTTTACATTAAAAAAACACCGATTTACGGGTGTTTCTTCATATTTATATTCACTAAAAAGTGAATTTTTGTCTTAAAACTGGGAAACTCGGAAAAAAAAAAAATGCTTGGTCTAGCAAAAAATTGTGTTATAATTAACTTCACTTAAGAATAATTAATAAATTTTTGATATTAGAATTAAGGGGGAATTAATTATGTTTTTTGTCTAAAAAATCAGAAAATGCGAATTATCCATTATATTTTTAGATATGATGGAATGCCTTAAATTTAACCGTTTAGAAATCTACAAATTTAAGGCTTTTAATTATGGCTCTTTCAAAACTTCACATATTTTTTTAGGCTCAATTTAAATAAAAATGAGTTTTCTATTTGCATTGAGTTTAAATAGTAGTTATATTTTTTATGATTTTTGCCAGTGTTTTAAACTAAAAAGTAGTTTAAAAATTTCATAATTTTGCTTTTTAAGTTAAAATTTTAGCTTTTTTAGCTCGACATTCTTTGATAAATTCTTTAACTAATTCACGAAGATTAACCGGTTTAACATTTTCAATATTTTTCCTATTTAACTTTTGTGCGATATACTTTTTTACTTCATAAGTCAATTCGACTTGAATTAATTCAGTAAGTTGGTTATTTTTATTAATATCTCCATTATCGTTAATAATTTCTTTAAGTTTATTGATATTGACCCCCGTTGATTTTGTAAACTCAATTATTTCTTTATCCAAATTCTCTCTTTGTTTTTGTTTAACACAATCTTTGATATCAAAAGATTTTCCTTTTTCTCACATTTTCTTTAAGCAATCTTTTGCAAGTTCTTGATCAGTTTTTTCAAAATTAGTTATTAGCTGGTGTTTATATTTTTGTAAAAATTTATCCCAACTTAATGAAAAATTATCGTCCATACCTTGAATGTATGTTTCATATGTAACAGTATGAAAACTTGTGGGAATATCCTCTTTTTCAATAATAAGATCTTCATATTCTTGACCAGGATTAGAAGCGATGAATTTGCTTCAATCAACATTTTTATATCTGAATTTTATTAATTCCCACTGTTCTTCATTTAACAAAATTTTTTGGTTGTTTTTGTTTTCTTCCCAAGAAAAATTGTGGATAAAGACAATATTTAAATTGTAGCGAATTTTGTTAAAATATTCTAAAAATTTACGAAAATCATCCTTATTATCATCATCTAAATCGGGAACACAGTTAAAATCATCGCAATCTCATTTAATAAAAAGCTGCTTTAGACCATTAAAATTGGCATTTATTTCATTTAAATGTTGTTCAATGTTTACAGGATCAACCATTTTTGGATCACCACAATCATACAATTTTAAAGCTTTCATCATAGCACTATGCATATAATGTGGTCGGTTGTAAAAAACTATATTTCCATGAGGTTTAAAATTAGGGTTTTCAATACGATTTGTTCTTGAAACCGCTTGAATTAAATGTTCATTTTCAACAACGCGATCAAAATAAACGGTGTTTATGTATTTTGAGTCATAACCTGTTAAAAGTTGATAAACAACAATTAACAAATCTAATTGATATGGGTCAGTGTTATCTTTTGATCCAGATGATCGCTGTCGTTTTTTTTCTAACCTCTCCTGAATATCCTTTTTAAATTCCTCAGGAGATTTAATATTAGCATTAAAATCTTGATTATATTGTTTTAAAATTTCATCTTTGGCTTCTACTCGATATAAAAAATCATCCTTAGATGAATCGACTAAATCATCAAAGAGTGCGGTAATCTTTAAATTTAATCCTTGTTTTTTAATTTCATCTCTAAAAATTTCAAAATATTTAATAGCACTAGTAATTGATTTAACGGTAAAAATTGCTGAATAAAAACCCTTATCACTTATATTTTTTCATTGCTTTAAAATATCTTTTGCAACCTCTTTTTTGTAACCAGTATTATACCTTTTTTCGAACTCAGTAAAAATTTTCTCCTCAAGTTCAATTATTTTCGGATCTTCGTTGAGAACTTGGTTATACTCATTAATTTCAATCTTGTCGTCCACTTTTTTTTGAATTTCTTCAAGTCTTGGGGCAAGTATATTATTCAAAAAACGGTATTGACAATAAAATTTTAACACTTTATTATCTTTAATAGCTTCCGACATTTTGTAATTGTGCAATTCTGAGCCAAAAATTTCCTGAGTACTTATGCCCTCTTTTGTGTTATTAGTTAAAATTGGTGTTCCTGTAAAGCCAAAAATAACTGAATTTTTTTTAAATTCCGACCTTATTTTATTAAGCATGTCGCCAGAAGTTGATCTGTGCGCTTCATCAAAAATGAATGTTTTTCTTATTGATGCAATTTTTGATGACACCTTGTCATTTTTTGTTTTTAAAGATTCTGCCGCCTTTGATAATTTATGAATTGAAGTTATAATTATTTTATGACTAATAGAATCTTCACGAAGTTCATCAATTAGATCTTTAGTTGTTTTTGGCACTTTAACCTCAATTTTTTTCGAAGGATTTCACTTATCATACTTTTTTGAAGTTTGGTTGACCAGTTCGATACGATCAGCAACAAAAAATACAATATCACTAAATTGTTTTTGTAAAATAAGAGTTGCTAATTTAAAACTAGTAAGTGTTTTTCCTGAACCGGTTGAGTGCCAAACAAATCCGCCTTGGTCGATTTTTCTTGAATTGTTAAAAAATTGCTTTCGCTCGAATTTCTTTCTAATTTTCTCAACCGCATGAACTTGATAACTTCTCAAAATTTTAAGATTCATATCATTTTTGTCGGCGATTGTGTAGTCAGCAATCATTTTATGGACTGTGGGAATACTGAAAAATTTATCAATTAACACTGAATAATCATTTATAACTTCATTATCTTTATTAGCTCATTTTAAAAAATTTTGTTTTTTAATATTTTCAGTTTTAGTTGTATTTGGCAAATACAACATTTCATTAGGTTTCATAGCAACCACAATTTGCACTAATTTAAAAATACCATTATAAAATCCAGAATCGGCATAATTTTTTATTTGCTGTATAGCGTCATTAATTGGTTTATGATTTTTTAATTCAATATGAACTAAAGGCATCCCGTTAAATAAAAGCATTAAATCAGCTCGATGTTTTATAAATTTTGTACTGGTAGCGGTTATTTGACGTGCAATTTGGTAAATGTTATTCCCTTTACCAATATCATGTTTTGAAAATATTCTTAATTGTACTGTTCTAATTTCTTTTTCACCACTTGGCTTATTGAATGTTCTTTTGATACTTATAAACTCATTAGTTATTAATGTGTTTAATTCATAAAAGTCTTTGTGTTTTTGGATCTGTCTAATAACTTCATCCATTTCTTCATCGGTAAGTTTAATATCATTAAGCTTATCCCTATTATTATAAAACAGAATTTTTTTTCAATTCTCTATTAAATCTTGTTCATTTATATTATTTAAAACATGAGAAAAACCCTTTTCGGGGTTAGAATGATCTATTAAACCTTTTCAGCCATGTTTTTGTAATTGATTAATTATTTCTTGTTCAAATTCTGATTCGTCTTTAAAATACATAATCACCTAAATAAACATTTTATTTAATAAAATTTTTTTAATTTTTTCAGAATAGGCAACTTTTTGCTCATAGGCAAGAATTAGAGAGTCGAAAGTCTCAAAAAGTTGCGAAATTTTTTGCTGCTCGCCAACATCTATGGTGAATTTTAGCTCAATTTTGAGGACATTTGAGCTAATTAAATGCGGGATTGTGCTTTGAGAAATAAATTTTTTGGAATTTTTTTCGAACTGAATTGCAAAAAGTGTACTTTCAGCATATTTTTTTGAAGTCAAAATTCCACAATTAGAGGTAGCGAAAAATTTTTCTTCAATAAATTTAGCCGATCCAGGATTTCCGTGAGTTGAAAAAATTATCTTTTTTGCTCCAAATATTCGTTGTAATAGCCAAATATTCCATGATTCTCTGTTTGTGATGAATATACCGGGTAGATGTATCCGCGGTCTCTCTCTCTCTCTCTCTCTCTTCTACAGGTCTAGTTTTTATTTGGTTTTTGGTTAGTGATTGGCCTCGGGAAAGCTCAAATAAATTTTTAACTTGATCAGTAATTCAGGCTGATTTGAAACCTTTGAATCTAATTGAAGGAAAATCTGAACTAAAATTAGCAAACATTTTGTTAGTAAAATCATTTTTAAGATTTTTCAGAAGGAGGATTGTTTCTTCAAGTTTATTAACTAAATTTTCAAAAGTTTCAAAAAGTTGCGAAATTTTTTGTTGCTCAAGATAAATAGGTTGAAAAAATACAAAATTAACAAAAAGTGGGAGTCAGTGACGTCCGTGGTGCCCCACATTGTAATTTATTTTTTGTAGAATTAAATAATTAAAATAAAGATTATCTTTTGAGTAAATTAGTACACCAATTTCAGACTTATTCGAAAAAAGGTGTGTCAAAATGAAACAATACAAATTCACAATTGAAGAGAAATTTAAATACATCAAAATTGCCGAATCTAGAGGCTTAAAAAACGCAATTTTGGATTTTGCAGAAGAATTTAGAGAAATTTACAAAAACAAATCTAAAAGTAAAAAAGCGGATAAAGAATGAATGTTGCATATATACGCTAATAATTTGATAAGAAATTGGCAAAAAAAGTTTTATAATAATGATATGAAAAGTTTAATTAGTACTCGTGGAAAAATCAAATCTCCACGCAAACCAAAGAAGAAATATACAATTAACGACCTTTCTGAAAATGATCGTGAAGTTTATCAAGAGATAATGGAGAATGTTCTTAGAAGATACGGAATTGACCCCGCAATTGTTCTTGAGGAACTCAAAAAACGAAAACAAGAGCAAGAAAAAGATAAAAACAAAATCGAAAATTCCACTAGAATTTGTAGTGTTTTTAACATTAATCGCACTTCTATTTATGAGAAAATAAGGGTAAAAAAACCACCAAAGAAAATGATTTATGATGAAAAATTACTTGAGTGAATTCGTGAAAATTTCCATTTGAATCGAAAGGTAAAAGGCCGAGACATCCTATATAATATTTACATAAATCAGGGAAATTATGTAAGCACGTACGTGTTTCAAAAACACTACGAATTTTTAGGATTAAAATCAATTGCTTATAAAAGGCAAGGAAAACCGGCGCCAAAAGAGAAAAAGTTTACACGAATTTGGACTGAAGATCATATCAAAGGTGAATTTTCCTCAGAAAATTTTGGTGAAAAATGGTTTGCTGATATTAAATTTATCAAAATTAACAACGAATGATTTTACCTACACTCAATTATTGAAACAAAATCCAATTACTTGCTCAATTTTTCGATTTCTAAAACAAGATTTTCAGAAGAAACTATAAACTTAGTGAAACAAACAATTAAAAAGTATAATATTAAACCAAAATTTTTCCATTCAGATCATGGTGTGGAATATGCAAACTACAAATTTGCTAATTTTTTGAAGCAAAATGGTATCCAACAATCAATGTCACCAAAAGGAAATGCTCTTGCAAACCGCCCTATTGAATATTTTTATGCAGTTTTTCAACGCGAATTAATTAATATTGAGGGTCAAAATTTTGAAAATGTGGCTATTGCTTATCAAAAAATAAGTTCATTTATTCATTGGTATAACTATGAAAGACCTCAAAGTTGCTTATCATATAAAACTCCAAGTTATTATATGAGGTAAATTATTTGTCCAAATTTTTAAAATGAACATGCTAGAAAAAATTAACAAAAGCGGTGTAATCAAAATCATAGGTAAAAAACTAATTGTCTGAGATTTTTCTACCAATTTAAGATTATCTTTTGAGTTTTTGTTAGTTATAAATTTAAGCGCTGAACTTCTAACTTTGAAATCAAAATTGATAAAGCGAGATTGAGTTGTAAAATCATCAAATAAAATTATTGGTGAATTTCCTGATGCTTTTTTAATATTTTTTGAGTCTTTTGCATAACCAAGCACAAAAGTTTTCCCCGGAGTTAAAACCGGAATTCCATAATTAAAATATTTAGTTGATGACTCGATATATTTTCATGGTTGTTCGTGTTTTAAAACATCACCCAATCTTTTTTTAACTCAGGGTTGGTTAAATCCACCTATTCTAATTTCAGGAATATTTTTATTTTTGGACATTAATTTGCCTTCAAAATATTAGATAATGTTTTAATAGCTTCCATGTCTGCGGGATTTCCCTCAAGTTCATCCAAAAAAGTACACATTTTTGCTTCCAAATCAGAAACTTTTTTTTGAATATCACCAAAAGTGTGTTTATATTTGTTTAACATTTCGGATATTCCTGAGATTTTCTCATCAACGAATTCCTCGTTTTTTTCCTTGAAAATCTTAATAAAATTATCTCACCATTTTGAAATTAATAACTCATAGAAACTATTTTCATCCAAATTCAAATATTGTTTGTATGATTTATCGTTTAACTCATTTTTTATGTTAGTTAAATCTTTT
Source organism: Mesomycoplasma ovipneumoniae (assembly GCF_038095995.1). Taxonomy (NCBI): domain Bacteria; kingdom Bacillati; phylum Mycoplasmatota; order Mycoplasmoidales; family Metamycoplasmataceae; genus Mesomycoplasma; species Mesomycoplasma ovipneumoniae. Next base: position 601,397 of record NZ_CP146005.1, on the reverse strand, counting down.
TTGATCTTTTCGATACCTGGATATTTTTCACTAATTTGAATTATTACTGACTCAAAAGAATCTAGAGCAAATGATTCGTTTAAGTTTTTAAATTCTTTAGCTAATTTTTTAATACAACTTTGATCAAAAGCATCTTTTTTATCATTATAAATTTTGCAAGTTTTGTCTTCGCCACTGCAATAGTTATAAGTGTTGTTTTTATCTTCGTCATCAATTGTTTTTTGAAGATCTTCTACTTCTGATTGGAGTTGATCGATTTGACTTTGAATCTCATTTAATTTAGCAAAAGAATCTGGAAAAAATTTTTGCTCAATTAAATTGTTACTAAAAAACCTTGATTTTCAAGTCTTATTTTTACCAGGCAAGTCTTCAATTTGATCTTTTAGAAATTCTTTAATATTTAGACTATCAGAATTACCAAATTTTTCCTTCAAAAGTTCTAAATCTTCTTGAACATTTTCAAAATTATCAATTACAATTTGGTAAACATCATAAATATCAATTAATGGAAATTTTAGAGATGAAAAAACATACTCAGTTATATCTTTTTCAAACTTAACTAAGTCAATACCCTTAATTGAGTTAATATTAGGTATCTTATCATTGAAAAAATTAATAAAATCAACCACTTTAGTTTGAAATGATTCAAGATAATTTTGAAAATCACTGTCATTATAAATAATATTTATATAGTCTTGCGAAAGCAAATCATAATAATCGCTGTTTTGCTGGCTTTCTTTAAACATTTTTTCCTTGATTTTAGGGAAATTGAGGAAAAAGTTATCAAAACGTTTTAGTTCCTTTTTGCTAATTGGGCCAAAAACTAATGAAAATAGGTCATAATCTTTTTCTTGATTTAATTCAATATACCTTGAAATATTTAGGTTAAAATTATTTTTTTCTATTTCGTCAAAACTAATTATTTTTGAAATTTCAGTTTCACGGCGCTCGTTAATAATATCGGCAATTTTTTTGATATGTGATTTATTAAAGCGGTTATTTTTGCCATCTTTAATATACATATTTGAGGCATCAACAAAAAGAATATCTCTATTCTCACGTAGCGTTTTCTTTAAAATGATAATAACAGTTTCAATTCCGGTTCCGTAAAACATATTTCCAGGAAGACCGATTATAGCATCAATGTGACCTTTTTCAACTAGTTTTCTTCTAATTTCGCCTTCTTTATTTTCGCGGAATAAAACTCCATGTGGTAATACAATCGCACCAATTCCGTTAGATTCTATGTGATATAAGTCATGCAATAAAAATGCATAGTCTGCTTTATTTTTGGGAGGAATACCGTATTCATCGAATCTTGTTTTATGACTTGCTTTTTCTGGGTCTCATTTTTGTGAATATGGAGGGTTTGAGACAACAGCATCGACACGTAATAATGTATATGCGTTAGGATCTCCGTTATCAAAATCAGGCCAATCATCTTCAAGAGTATCGGCGTTGCGAACTTTGATTTCGGTGGGGTTTATGTTTGACATAATTAAGTTCATTCTTGTTAAGTTAAAAGTTTCACTCTTAACTTCTTGGGCATAATAAGTAACTGGACTTTTACTACTATTATATTTTTTAAATTCTTTACCAATGTTTAAAAGCAGACCACCTGAACCACTTGTTGGATCATAAACAGTAATCTTATCGCGTTCTCTTAGGTGATATGCAACAATTCGCGACATTAAGTCACTAACTTCATGAGGAGTGTAAAATTCACCACTTTTTTTCCCGGCAGTTGAGGCAAATTGGGCAATTAAATACTCATAAATAAACCCAAGAACATCATATTCTTGTCTAGTCGTTGGGATGTCTTTGATAATATCAATAAGCCCAAGGATATTATCAGTTCTTTCTCCAGTATTATTACCGAGCTTGTCCAATTCATTTTCAAATTTAGAAAATAAATTCTTAAATAATGGCCCGAATTTATTTTTCTCAGTTTTATTAACGGCATCATTAAAGTCATTAAATGCTCTTTGAAAAACATCAATATTAAAATCGTTTTTATTCTCGACTCAATAATTAAATAAATTATGATATTCAATAAAATAACCAATTGAATCTTTAGTTAAATCTCTAATTTTATCAATTTCATCTTTATCTTCGATTTTAGTTTTTTCGAAATCGAAATTGGTAAAATCTAATTTATTATCAAAAAGATAAAGATCATCTTTACTAACACCATCTTCAATTAAATATTCAATTTGTTTTTGGCATAAAAATTTATATAAAAGCAAGCCTAAAATATAGTCCTTATATTCATAGGCCTCAAGATTTTTTCGTAGCGTTTTGGCAGCTTCTCAAATTTTTGCGCCAAGTTGCTGTTTAGTTATTTTGCTCATAAAAACCACCTGTAAATTAAAAAAATTATATCATATTAAGGAATTTTCGCTACTTTTTCCACATAAAGTTTACAAATATAATTTTGCAAATTTTCTTTTTTCCTTTAATTTGAACCAAAAATAAAAAAAGAAAAATAGTAAAAATACACTAATTTACTGTTGCTCCTGCAAGTCATTTTTATTTTTTTTATTTTTTTCTTCTTTTTAAAAAAGTTGTGGTATAATTAATATCAATTTCATATATATTATGAGATTTTTAAGATAAGTAAAAATATTTTAAAAATGTTGGTTTAATTCCCATCTCATAATAATTCTAGCAACCGGTGCGCCGGTATGAAACCAAGCGTAAGTTTAATTTAAAAACTTACGCTTTTTTATTTTTTATTTACAACAATTTTTTCGTTTTGAAAAAAGAAAAATAGTAAAAATACACTAATTTACTGTTTCTTGCGCAAGTCATTTTTTTTATTTCTTCTTTTTAAAAAAGTTGTGGTATAATTAATATTGATTTCATATATATTATGAGATTTTTAAGATAAGTAAAAATATTTTAAAAATATTGGTTTAATTCCCATCTCATAATAATTCTAGCAACCGGTGCGCCGGTATGAAACCAAGCGTAAGTTTAAATAAAAAAACTTACGCTTTTTTATTTATTACAATAATTTTATCGTTTTGAATTGGGGTAAACCCCTTCTTTTGATTAGAAGGATAAAATTCTTTTATTAATTTTGTTAAATTAAAATCTTCAGTAACAAGAGGGATTCCACCTGATAATGAAATATTTGTGTTTAATTTGTCGTAATAATTTTTTTCTATTCGTGAATTATTATCGTAAAAATTGTTAATTAAACCAAATCCATTAATAAATTGGAGTTCGCCTTTTTCGTTAAAAACTCCTGAACCAGAAGCGCCAGGTCCGTTGTTTGTATAAAAGTACAATGATAAGCGTGAAAAATTTTGCTGTGGATCAGAGGCATAAACGCCTTTGAAATTATTTTTCATAGGTTTTGACTTTGGTCAAAAAAGTCCTACATTAAAATCATAGGTTGAATCACCTTTTTTTCAAACTTTTTCTGAAATTTGAACAGGTTTTTCTTTGACCATTTTTTCTCAGAAATCAATAAAATTTTGATAAGTTGCTAGAAAATTTTCAAATTTTGACTCAATTGAATTATTTTTAGCACTATTAGGGTCAGGTATGGTTTGATTTTGTTGAATTTTTGCTAAAATATCGGTTTTATTTTCTTTATAAAATGTAGCTAATTTTCTTAAATCATCAATAAACTTTTTGTATTTAAAATAAAAAACTCCAACATCAAATTTTTGATTATCAAAATCAGAAGGAATTTCAAAATAATCATTATAGAAATTCATAAGAAATTCTAAAATTTGAACTTGATCAAAGCTGCTAATTTTTTCCTCATAAATTTTTTTTACATAAAAAAGTAATGCTATATTATCCCTGTCGATGCTATAAATTTTTCCATTTTGATATCATTCAAGAAAATTTCCGCCTAAGGTATTTCAGAATCTTATTTTTTGGGTTCTAATTTCGAAATTTTCATCGTTGTATTTATAACTTTCCAGTGGTCTTAAAACGTGATTATTTGTAATTAATAATGTTTTTTCATTATTAGAATCTAATATTGCAGCAGTTCCGGTCTTAAATTTTACGTTTTTTTGGTAAATTCAATCATATTCATTGGAATTATTTAAGGGTTGGGCATATGTGCCAATTCTATTAAGTTTAAATATTTGATTTCGTGCTTTTGAATCAAAAATTGTAAATTTTTGATTCAAAATATTAGATTTAAAGTTATTGTTTTCTTCAATTAAATTATTAACTAAAGGATAATTTAAGTCATAAACTAATAAATTATTATTTTTTGGGCCAAGAAAATTTTCTTCACTTTCTTTTGTGACAAAGTTATTTTCAGTATTAAATTTAAAGCGCTCATAGCCTTCAGGAAAAATAATCTTATTTTCTGTTATTTTTTTAAGATCTAAAAGAGAAAGTTGTTCAAAAAAACTTTCTCTTTGTCCATATTCTTGACTTAAATCTTGATTTTGATCACTAAAAAAATCATTAAACTGGTCAAGTTCAGCTAAGTAATCTTTGCTAAATTTGTTTTCGCTGTCAACTTTTTTGTCTTTGTCTGATTCAAGTAGTAAATCAATGCCACTAATTTTTTTTACAGGAGCCGCCGGTTGATTTAAATAATTGTAGGTCAAAAAAGCAGTAACTGAAGCTGCGCTTAGAAAAAATAACGCAAAAATTGAAAATAAAATCTTTTTTTTCCTTGTCATGACTCCCTTTTACATTAATGGATAATTTAATAAATTATATATAAAAATACTAAAAAGACAAAAATAAAACATAGAATATGAGGCAAAATAAAACATCAAATTCCAAAATATGGTAAAATTTAGTTAATTTTTTATTTTATTAATATATTATTAAGAGAAAGTATTTTAATGAAAAAAAGCATTTTTTTGACTTTTGTGGCTTTAGGTTTTTTAGTTTCTTGCGGGGATACTAAAATAGAATTTAGTCCTATTAATTCAAAACCTGGTTTTCAGGATGAAGTTAATCCCAAAAAAAACCCTTATCTTCTTGAACTTGTTGATAAAAATTATTCTTATTCAGACTTTAAAGCAAAATATCAGCAAATTTTTAAGCAAATTAAAAGCAAAAATGTTGATGAATTTCCTTTTGCTTGTGATAATGGCGCAAAAAATTGTCTAAAAGATCAAGAAATTAATTATCTTGTTATAAAACAGTTAGTAAAAGATAAAATTCTTAATTTTAGCTCTATTAGTGATTTACCTTTGCCTGAAAATATCCCTAAAATACAGGTTAGTTTTATTTCAATGATGTCAAAATTTTTTGATGAAGATAAAAAACTTACTTTACATCTCGAATTTGGCCACTTTCATTCAAGTCAACCACACATAGTTCAAGATCAACATTTTACGCTAAACTTCAAAAAATAAATATTAAATTGTCCGTAATTTTAAAAGGAGAACAATGCAATCTAATAAAAAAATTCACGAATTTTTGCAAAAATTAGATATTAAACCAAATTCAATAGATATTTATATTCAATCATTAACACATAAAAGTTACAACTTTACAAATCCCTCAACACCACATTATGAAATGTTAGAATTTTTGGGAGATTCGGCAATTCATTATGCTGTAACTCGGGCAATTTATGATAATTTTTATAAAAATGAAGGTAATTCAACTCAACTTCGCGCGGTACTTACCTCGACAAATTATTTAGCTAAAGTCTGCCAAGATTTAGGTCTAATTGAGCTTGTATTTTTAGGTAAAGGTGCATCTGAAATTCGTGAAAATAACAAGTTGAAAGCCGATGTTTTTGAAGCATTTTCAGCAGCAATTTTGCTTGATCAAGGTTTTGAAAAGCTTAATGAATTTTTGGCAAAATATTTGTATAATGGTGTAAATTTTGCATGCGAAAAAGAGTATAAAGATCCAAAGTCAATTTTTCAAGAGAAAATTCAGTCTTTTTCTTCGCTTAGTAAAATCAATTATTTACCAACTCGCCTTGCTGATGGAACTTTTCGTGTTGACCTAATTTGGGAAGAGAAAAAATACGGTATTGGCTACGGAAAATCTATTAAAGAAGCAGAATTTAACGCCGCAACTAACGCACTCAACATTTTTGCCGTTGACACAGATCAATAAAAACTTGAAGATACTCGTTACTAAAGAATGATTTTTTCTGCAAAAATAGGAGAAATATCTTGCTAATTTCGTTTGAAAGTATGCCTTCTAATTTTGCCGGATAGTTCAAAATTTCCTTATTTTCAAGGAATTCTTCCCGGTCAACAATATCAAAACTTTTTTTATTATAAATTTTAATATCGATATCAAAATCAACAAATTTGATTGTATTTTCTTCAAAAATAAAATCTGAAGCTAAATTTATATAGTAATGATAACTAAAATGTTGACCCGGTTTAAAAGTAATAATTGCATTATGCATTGTTTTTTTTGGAAAAACAAAAATAGTCGGTTCAGAAAAGCGTCATGATTTTGTGCCATATTTTTTCACAATGCTGCCATTTAAACTAACAACAACATGAGTGAGTGAATTTGAAATTACTCTTGCATTTGATCATTGGCGATACAAAAACCCATTATATTTATAGGCTTGAATGTTGATTATTCTTTCTGGATAAAGTTCTTGAAACGAGTTTTTTTCCATCATTTTTTTAATCCTTTTTTTTATTTTTAAATTATAATATTTTATACTAAATTTTTATTATAATTTACCATTAAAACAATGAATTTAACAACATTTAGAGCAAATATTAAAGAATTTTTCAGAGTCAACCATAAAATATTTCGATTTACAAGCTTTGAACTTGTAATTTCAGGATATTTAATGGCGATGTTTTTAGTTATTGCTTTTATATTTAAAACTAGTCTTCCACGTAGATTTAACATAGCATTTGAACTTCCATTTTACGTTTTGATAGGAATAATTTTAAGTTGGTTCAAAGGTGCGATTGTTGCTTTTACGTTCGATTTTGGAAAACTTTTGCTTACAAGTCGCGTTTTTTTCTGAACCCCAGAATATGGAATTGTTCCGATTTTAGTTGCAATTTTCTCCTCGCTGGCTTTTAATTTTGCAAATAAAAATAAAAAAGTATTAATTTGCTTATTAATTTTAACTTATTTAATAACTTTTTCGGTATTTATTTTTTATTTTTTTATGAGCGAGTCTGAAATTCAAAGAGTCGCAAAAGATTGAAAAAGACTTTTTAATAAAAAATTAGTGCTTTTATTAATAGGGATTTTTGGTGTTATTTTATTAGCATTTACAACATTTTTAGTAATTTTATATTGAAAAAAACCGACTCAAAAATTTAAAAATGCAATAATAACGCTTTTTGTCCTTGGTATTTGCTTTCTCATTTTTCGTTGATTATGACATCCGTTTGCGTTTGTGCAATATTATAATCGTTTCTTGAATCGAACTGGAAGAGATAGACTTATTGAAAATTATTTTTTCTTTTATTTAACACCAATAATTCTAAAATCAACAGTTTCATTTCCAATTTATTCACTTTTTTTGATAAACATAGTGCCATTAATTCAATTTCTAAACGATAAACATAATTTTCGCTGAAAATTTGGCTATTAAGATTTTTTTCTTGGGAAAAAAGGTTTTTCCAGTTTTTCAAAAATAATATTGTCAAATTTGTCTAATTTTGTAATTAATTCAAAACTTGTGGTTTTTATCCCTAAAAAATCAATAATTTTTCCGACGGTTTTAGGCATAACAGAGTTTAGACACGCTGAAATCGTGTAAATTCCATTTAAAACTAAAAGTAAACTTGCGCCTAATTTATCTAAGTTTTTTTCATTCCATAATTGTTTGATATCAAAATAACCGTTTAAATTTTTTGCTAGCTCAATTATTAGCTTAAAGCCCTTTTCAAGCTGAAAATTTGACAAATTTTCGGAAAATGAGTCAAAACTTACCAAAATTTTTTCATAATAACTAATATCTGTTCAGTCTAAATCTTCAATTTTAAATTTTAAACCATTATTAAAATATTTCAAAACAAGCGCAATTGTTCGACTAATTAAATTTCCATATGTGTTGACAAAAAATGAATTATATAGACTTTCTAATAATTTTTTGTCAAAAATACTATCATTTTCGGCACTTATTTGACTTACAAAATAAAATTTAATAATTTCAGCATCAAATTCATCAAGTAATTCAAGAGGATTAATTACATTTCCTTTTGATTTTGACATTTTTCCTTCAGGAGTTATGAGTCAGCCGTGAGTCAAAATTGTTGATGGCAATCGGAAATTTAATGATTTTAAAAAAATTGGCCAATAAATACAGTGAAAACGGGCGATTTCTTTTCCAACAACATGAACAATTTCTTCGGCCTGGTTTCAAAAATTTTGACTCTGTGGTGAGTCAAAATTAATTTGGTCGTCAAAAATTGATAAATAACTAAAAAGAGCATCAAGTCAAACATAGATAGTTTGATCTTGAAATTTTTCAAGATTTATTCCTCATTTTAAATTTTTTCGGCTAACAGATAAATCCTCTAAACCTTTTTGGAAAAAATTTTGCCTTAGCTCGTTTGCGATTTTTTTGTCTGAAACAAAATTAGGATTAGCATCTAAATAATTTTCTAGCCATTTTTGGAATTTACTGATGGCAAAAAAATAAGAATTTTCTTCGACTAATTCCATTTTTGCACCGCTAACTGGGTGGAAAAATTCGTTGTTTTTTTCGATACATTGAACTTGAGATAAAAATTCTTCGTCACTTACAGAATAAAGTCCTTGATATTGACCTTGAAAAATATCATTATTTTCATGCATTTTGTAAAAAATTTTTTTAACAAAATTTTTATGAGCTTGACTAGTTGTTCTTAAAAAATAATCATAATCAATGCCAAATTTTTGCCATAAAATTTTAAATTTTTCAACGTTTTGATCAACAAAACTTTGGGGATCCAGACCTGACTGATGGGCTAGACGACTTATTTTGTGACCGTGTTCATCAGATCCTGTTAGCATTAGTGCCTCAAAACCTTGCATTTTTTTAAAATTTCTGACTACTCATGCTAAAGTCGAACTATAAAGATGACCAATATGGAGATTTCCGCTAGCATAGTAAATAGGAGTTGTGATGTAAAATTTTTTAGCCATTTTTAACCTTTCGGGCTACATAAAGTTTCTGAATTTCTTTGCGATAAACGTGTTCATTTTTATTATTAGGGTGTAAATAGAGATTATGTAGGAATTGGGTTCCTCACTGAGCATTAAAATCTGATTCAATCAGAACAAATTTGGGACTAGATCCCACTCTTGCCATTACAAATTGAACACGCTTTGGCTCAAATCGACCCTGACGCAAAAATTCTATCACATCAATAAATCTCTCGATTGGTAAAACTAGTGATAGTCTTCCTTTGTGTTGAATAATTTTGCTTGCCCCGAGAATTAATTGCGATAAATTAAGGCTAAATTCATAAATTGCATTTTTAAACTCAGGACTAACATTGCGGATTTTTTTGGTTCCGACCTTAAAATAAGGAGGATTAGCAAAAATTAAGTCGTATTTTCGTGACTGTTTTTTATTATGTTCAACTCAAAACTGATTAAAATCAGCACAAATTAAATTAATTTGACTTTCTTTTTTATTGATTTCAACGTTTTTTTTAGCTAAATTAATGGCTTTTTCATTAATTTCAATTGCATCAATAATTAAGTCTTTTTTTCGATGAGCAACAAAAATTGCGAGTGCACCGTTATTTGTTCCTATTTCAAGTGCTAGTTTTACTTTTTTAGTTAAGGTGATGAAATTTCCTAGCAAAATAGTATCAACTGAATAATTAAAGCTTGTCTTGTCTTGTCAAATTTTAAGGTCATCATTATAACCCAAATTATTCAATTCAAGATTATTTTTCATATTCAAAAGTTATTAATTTTGAATTTTTACGATAAAAACGACCAAATTTAGCTAGTTTTTTCCCATTTAGTACTGTTGCATCAGCGCTAAAATGATTTCGAATTTGAAGCATATACTCGCCAACACCGTATAAGTCAACAGGGGCGTTTTGTTCTTCTAATTCTCTAATTTTCATAGGGTTTAGTCCTGATGAAGCGATAATTTTTACGTGTTGACCGTTATTTTTATCTAGCTCTTCACGTAGTTTTTTTATTAATTTTGCATTAATTCCAAAATCGTCTTTTTTAGGATCTTCAAACATTTGATCGGCAATATTTGAAGAAGTATCAACTCTGACTCCGGCTAAATCTTGTCCAAATTCAGCCAAAACAGCTAAGGATTCTTCAATTACATTGTTGTTAAAATCTACCAAAGCTACCAAGGGTTGGTCTGGGAAAATTTTACGGTAAGCTTGCGAGGTTTTAATAAGATCGCCATCAAAATTCTGAATTAAAGAGTGAGGCATTGAACCAAAATTTTTAGTAGCACTTTTTCCTGACTGAGCTAAATTGCTAAATATTGAAATACCGCCTATTTTTGCTGCTTTTCCGTCAATTTGATGCATCAAATAGTGATCAGAACGATCGGCCATAAAGATTATTTCTTTTTCATTTGCTGCTTTTTTGCATAAATAAGCATTAGTTGCTATCGAAGTTGAGCGGCTTAAAATTCCGTCAATAATTCCTTCAACATGACCAAAAAGATGCAAAGGGCCCTCTAATTCAAGCACTATTTCACGTTTTTTTACACGAGTTCCATCTTTTAAATAACGAATTTTATATTTTTTATAGTCAGTATTATCTACTAAAAAATTTAAAACTTCATCCATTCCGCCAATAACGGCAAAATCCTTACGTTGGAAAAACTGTAAAATAACAATATTTTTCGGATTAAATTTTGCAAGTATTTTTTGACTATCAAGAAAATAGTCAGATATATATTTATTGATTTTTGACATAATAATTTAGTTGATAAAATAATAGTAAAACTACAATATTATTATACTATATTTCCGTCGATTTGGCCATAAAAAAAATTTTTTAAAAAAAATAATACAAAAACACCTTTTTGTTATAAAATTTTGTTTGCGTACTAAATTTTATAATTTTTAAAGGTGTTTTATAAGCATTTACTAAAAGTTTAAATCAAAATCAATTTGCTTAGAAAATACTAAATTTGTTATCGAAGGCAAGATTTAATTTTGCTGCTTTTTTGCTTTCATAACTATGCTTTTTTTGACTTGCAATTATACCAATTTCAATTTCTTTATCTAATTTTGTGTTTGTATACACGCCATAAGAAAATTTTAAGTCTGGTTTGAAATTTTTTCTAATTGTATTAAGAACATCGTTAATTTCGGTTTGTAAAATTGAATTATTAGCACTAATTGTAATTAACATTTCCTCGGAGGATGAGAGATCAAATTCGACAAAATGGTTTTTAAAGGCATTTTCAGTTGCAACTATTGCCCTATTTGGACCAGTTTCGCTTGCATATCCGACAAAAACAAAGTTATTATTGGATAAAATTGACTCGATTATTGAACTGTTAACATGAATTAATGCATTTTGTTGACAAATAGCTTTTGTTAGAATTGAAATTTTCTTTTGAATAGTTAGGACTATTAATTGAAGAACATTTTCAACCATAAGACTCGGAAAAGTTAAACTTATTTCTTCTGGTGAAATTAAAATCAATGAATCAACAATTTTTTTTAGATTTTGAAGCACGTCAAAACTTGTTTCTCGTCTAAATTTTGACTCATTTTCAGAAGGATTTGTTGCTAAAACTATTATAATTATATTCATTTTTTGAGCAATTTCAGCTACTTCTAAAACTGCTCCTGATCCAGTTGATCCGCCTAATCCTACAATCAAAAAGAGAATTTTGACCCCAGCAAGAATTGATTGAATTTCTAAACTTTTATCTTTTACTGCTTGGTTTGCTTTTTTTCAGTCATATCCAAAATTTGATTGACTAAGAATTAGTGAATTTTGATCACTAAAATTGAAATTAGAATATTCATCGCGTGAATTTATAAAAAATTTTGGAAAGCTAGCTTGATCTAAATTGATGTTTTGAACAATTTTAGATCCAAAATCACCTAATCCCATTAGCATAATTTTACTACATCTTTCCATAGTATTTTTACCTATTTTTCAATTTTTTCTTTTTTATGAATTTTTAATTAAAACTCGTAATTTAGCCGATTTTGCTCTTGGATTTAGCAAAACTTCTTCTGGTGATGGTCGAAAAACTTTCGTTGAGAATTCTGGATCGCCTTTTTTAAAAAAATCTTGCTTAGATTTGCTAACTAAATTTAAAAATGCATCTTTTACTAATCGATCCTCTAGCGAATGGAAGCTAATAATTAAAACTTTTGAACCGTGCTTTAAGAATTTGGGTAACTTTTTTAACAACATTTGCAGAGATTCAAGTTCGTTATTTACTTCAATTCGCACAGCCTGGAAAACATTTTTTACAAAGTTTTTTTTAGATAACGCCAGTGCTGGAATAACTTTTTTGACAATCTTAGTAAGATCAAAAGTGGTTTTCAAAGGTCTATTTTCAATGATTGCTTTTGCAATTTGCCGTGCAAATTTTACTTGTCCGTATTTGTAAAAAATCTGAACTAGTTTTTCTTCAGAATATTGATTTAAAACTCAAGAAGCATCAAGAGATTGACTTGTGTCCATTCTCATATCTAAATTGCCATCTTTAGAGTAAGAAAAGCCACGCTCAGGATTATCAATTTGAGGTGAAGAAACACCTAAATCAACAATAAACCCGTCTATATAATCAATTCCCAATTTTTCTAAGTGATAATCAAAATTTACAAAATCTGAACAAATAAAATTAACATTTTGACTAATTGCAGTTAATTTAGATTTAGTTTCGTCTATGGCTTGGATATCTTTATCAAAAACAATCAGTTTTCCCGTTGTTAATTTTTCAAGAATCGCCTTGGAATGTCCGCCACGCCCTAAAGTTAAATCAACATAAAATCCTTCGGGATTAATTTCAAGAGCTAAGATAACTTCTTCTAACAAAACTGGAATGTGCATTTTATAATTCTACTCCCGATTTTAGCAATTCTTTTTCTAAATCAGCGGTGACATTGCTGTCAGAAAACTTTGCAAAAAATTGATCGTATCTTTCTTCAGGCCAAATTTCAATTTTGTTATTAACCCCTAATAAATAGATTCTTTTTTTGACAGCGGCCAAGTCAAGTAAATTTTTGGGAATTAAAAACCTACCTTGCTTATCGACAGAAACTTTGACGGTATTTCCAAAAAAATATCTCGCAAAATCACGAAGTCGTGGATCTAATGAGTTTGCTTTTCCAATTTTTTGGGCAATAATATCAAATTCGGCTTGGCTTCTGATTTCGAGAATTTTGTCCAAATTAGCTGAAATATAGAAGTCACCATCAAGTTCATCACGAAAAGCAGGAGGTAGCACAATTCTATTTTTTTCATCTAATATTCTGAAAACAGTTCCAAACATTTTTTATCTCCACTGTCAACCACAATTATACACTAAATCCCATTTCAAACAAAAAAAAATTAATTTTTTTTATTTATCATTTTTTACTTGAAAAAAAATGACGGTTTTTAGGCGGTATTTTTTAAATTTTTTGCATTTTATTAGTGGAGTGAAGTGGGAGTGATTTTTACTAAAATCAACAAAAAATTTAAAAAATATACAACTTTTATGATCAAAAGCTCATTTTTTTTGGGCTAAAAAGGGTATTTTTATGGTGAAATTAAAAATTATTTCAGTTATTAAAATTAATTCCTAAAATAAACCAGCATTTTGAAAAAAATTTTAAAATAATGATTTATTTTTAAAATTTTAAATTAAATTATAGATTTGTCAAAAAATGCAATTTTATTGACTCAAAACAAGCAAAATTTAGCTTAACTGTTTTGCTTATTATATATTATATAATTAGTGTGTTTTTGATGTCTGAATTTTGTATTGTAAAATTTTTAAATTTATTAATATAAGTTCTTATAAGAATAAAAATGCCGAATCATTAAAAACATGCGTTTTTTTACCTTATTTAATTAAAAAGAAAAAAATAATTAATATTAGTTATAAATTGGTAAAATTTAATGAAGAAATTGAAAAAGGTGCTAATATTAAATTAACTTTTTAGATTTAAATTAAATTTGTAAAATAAATAGGTTAAATAGTCACCCAGGAGAATTTAATGAATCAAAATCATGACCAAGAAAAAAATAATCAAAAAATAAACGACCAAAATCAGTCTAATTTTTATAGTTCAAAAAATTATGGCACTAACAAATCTCATAATTCGCATTTTGCTTCCCGTGATCGCAAATATCAACATTATAGTAATTTTCAAAAACCAAATCACAGTCAAGATTTAAAAACTAACACCGCCAATCCATTTCAAGGAGATGACAGTCAAACATTTGTAGATCAAAAAGACATCGAAATTCAGGCCCAAAATAGCCCTCAATATGAACAGCAACCAGAAAAATACGTTAGTTATAAACCTAATTATCTAAAATCACAGCAAAATTCAGAAACAACCCAAGAGCAAACAAAAGAGTCAAAAAATTTACTTCAAAAAGTTACAAAACCAAAAAAATCTAACCAAATTAATTTTTCATGACTTTTGCACGATGACGAAAATCAGTTTTTTTACTTTTTGTCCGACTCAAGAGCTGTTGCTGAAATTAGTGATTTAAATAAAAAAATGCAATATCGCGAAAAGCACTCAGCTTGAACTTCAAGTTTTTACCAACTTAATTCAGATATTTTTCAAAAGCATGAAAAAAGAACCAAAACTAAAATAAATCCTGTTGAAAAACTTTGAAATAATATCTCTTTTACTGCAAAGTCAATTTATTATTCAATTTCAACCTTGTTAGTTTCGATGTTAATGCTTATTTTTTGATTATTTTTTGCCGGAATTAATAATTTTCAATTCTGACAGTATTTAGCATTTGTTGGCTCATTTGTTCTATTTTTAGTAATTATTCAAACTTTAGTTTATTTTAATAATTTAAAAAACCGCAACAAACCAAGGAAATTACTTTTTTATTATATTGCCGATTCAAGTTTTTTACTGTTAAATTATATTGTAAGATTAATATTTTTACTTAGCCCGATTTTTAGCCATAAATTAATAGTTTTAAATGTTAATTCTGAAATAATTAGTCAAAATT
Source organism: Mesomycoplasma ovipneumoniae (assembly GCF_038095995.1). Classification (NCBI taxonomy): domain Bacteria; kingdom Bacillati; phylum Mycoplasmatota; order Mycoplasmoidales; family Metamycoplasmataceae; genus Mesomycoplasma; species Mesomycoplasma ovipneumoniae. The sequence continues at coordinate 586,325 of NZ_CP146005.1, read as the reverse complement.
TAGCCCAATTAAATCCTTATAGTCAAATTTTATATTATATTTTTTGGTTTCCGGCACTAAGTTATTTTTTTGGCCTTGGATTTTTTATTCTTATTAAGTGATCTGAATTTGTTAAAAATTTTTGATTTACTTTTGCTATTTTTAAAATTTTATCTTATCAAAAATTAGCAAACGAATATAAAATAAGACATGATGATGAAAAACTTGCTAAAAAATTAAAAGATAGATGAATTGAACTTTACAAAATAGGACGTCCATTAGGTAATTTTTTACATCCTTCTTTTATTTTTGCTTATAAGCAAATTAAATTAGACCCAAATCTTCCAATTGAAGAGCAAGAAAAACTAGTAAATGATGTCTTCCAAATAGTAACTGAGGACGTGGCTAAATATCGCTAGTCCGAAAAAAAAAAAAAAAATAAAAAAAAATTATCAAATCAAAAAAAATATGTTATAATTAAAAAGCTGCAACGGATCGGGGGGTTTGCAGAGCGGCCAAATGCGGGTGGCTGTAACCCACTTTCTTCGGATTCGGGGGTTCGAATCCCTCACCCCCCACCATTTTGCCCCATAGCCAAGCGGTAAGGCAACGGTTTTTGGTACCGTCATTCGTTAGTTCGAATCTAACTGGGGCAGCCAAATGTTAATTCACCATTTTTTTTTATTTATTTTATGAAACGACCTGAAAAGATAACGCCAAGTAGTGAAGATTTTGCAAAATGATATGTTGACGTTATAACTCAGGCGAATTTAATGAGTTACGGTCCAATCAAAGGAACGCTTTACTTCAAACCTTTTGGATATGCAATTTGAACTAATATAACCAAAATAGTTGATGCATTTTTTGCTTCCCAAGGTGTAAAAAATGTTTATTTCCCGCTTCTTATACCTGAAAGTTTTATAGAAAAAGAAAAACAACATATTAAGGGTTTTGCACCTGAATTATTAACGATAACTCATGTAGGCCAAAAAAAATTAGCCGAAAATATTTATATAAGACCAACTAGTGAGCTCCTTTTTGCTGATTATTTTAAAAATGAAATTGCTGCAAATAACATTTTACCGTTAAAATTAAATCAGTGAACTCAAGTTTTAAGATGAGAAAAAACTACTAATCCATTTTTAAGAAATACTGAATTTCTTTGGCAAGAAGGTCACACAATTCATTCAGATAAATTAGAGGCGCAAAATTTTACCAAAAAAATAGCTAAATATTATAAATTCTTTTTAGAAAATTATCTTGCTATACCAACAATATTTGGTAAAAAAACTAATCGTGAAAAGTTTGCCGGCGCTGTTACAACTTACACTATTGAATCAATGATGCAAAATTTCCGCGCACTTCAATCAGCCACATCACATTTTTTAGGCCAAAATTTTGCTAAAAATTTTGGAATTCAGTTTAAAAACAACAAAAACGAATTTGAAACGCCATATCAAACATCTTGAGGGATTTCAACCCGTCTAATTGGCGCTCTTGTAATGGTTCATAGTGATGATAATGGTTTAGTTTTGCCGCCAAAAATTGCCCCATATAAGGTTGATATTCTTGAATTTTTTGCAAAAAAACATCCAGAAGTAAAAGACTTTTCAAAAAAAGTAGCTAGAATTCTTAAACAAAGAAAAATTACTTATCAAGTAGATGAATCAGACGAGCAAATTGGCTTTAAAATAAATAAGTCTGAAGTTTCTGGCTCACCAATTCGAATTGAAATTGGGCCAAATGATGTAAAGAAAAATCAAATTTGCCTTGTTCGCCGTGATAACCGCCAAAAAATTTATTTTAGCCTTGATGAATTAAAAGGCAAATGCCCTAAAATTCTTGATGAAATTCAAAAAAACTTGTTTGAAAAAGCCAAAACACGCATAGTTGAAAATACAGTTTTTGTAACTTCATATCAAGAGCTTCAAACTGAAATACAAAAAGGGAAATTTGTTATTGCTCCTTTTAGTGAGACTTCAGCAAAAGAGCAACAAATTCAAGATGAAACTACCGCAACAGCTCGTTGTATTTTGCCAAAAAATTCAATATTTAATATACCAAAAAGCGCTAATTCAATATTTAGCGGTAAAAAAACTACTAAATTTGTCTTATTTGCAAAATCCTATTAATTTTTCTATTTATATCTTGCAAAAAAACAATAATGTGGTATCATTTATATAAAAAAGGAGGTATTATGCCAATCTTTGATATTCACTCAACCGATGACATTAATCAAAAAATTTTAACAAGCAAAGCTGCAATTCTCGTATTTCACCAACCTGGATGCGGAGCCTGTGTTCTTTATGAACCTTCAATAGATCAAATGAACGATAAATACGGAGTAAATGGTCTAGTTATAATTAGAGTTAACGTGCGTGAAAATATTTTATTTGCGCGTGATAACCAAATCCATGGAACTCCAACAACATTATTTTATAAAGATCACAAACTTGTACATCGTCTTGAAGGTTATGTTCCTGCTGATGTATTAGAATCACAATTAAAACACTTTGAATTAATTTAATACTTAATTTAATCTTCATAACTTAAAGATAAAAAAAGCAATTTCTCGAATGAAATTGCTTTTTTTATTATTTTAGAAATTATATTAAAAAGGTTTATAAGGTAAACTTATTGTCGCAAAGGAGTTATTTTTAGATTGAATTAAAATTCTATTAAATTTATACCCTTCTTGTAAGTCAGCTCGAAACTTATTTAACGAACTATTGAAAGTGGTATCTACAACTTTTCTCGCTTTTGACTCGTCATTTTTGATAAATTCAACTTTTAACTCGACATTTGCATCAGTGTTTATTCAATTTTTTAAAAGTTGGATTTGAGGATCAATTCAAAGCGCAGCATCTTGTTTAACTATCTCAATTTTTTTCTCAAACCAAAGGTCACCTTTTAAATCATCGGGGAATTGATCTTGCGAAATTTCTTCAGAGCTACCATTTTTAACAACTTTAATTTTTTTGAGCGATCACTTATAGTCATATTGTCATTTTCCGGCTGTGTTAAAGGTTGCGGTTGAATTGTTTATGTTTGCATTAACTTCGGCAGTCATTGGCAGAGTAATAGTTGGATCATCACTTTTGCCTTCAAAATGTGCCACTACTTCTGTTGCACCTTTGAATTTGTCATTTTTAATAGTAAAAACATGATTACCATTTACGTCAAAGCTTAGACTTGCGCCTAATTTGTCAGCGATTTTTGCGCTCATCTGTTGCGGTGTGTTTTCTTTTTGCTCCAAAGGTTTATAAGGTAAACTAATTGTTGCAAAGGAGTTATTTTTAGATTGAATTAGAATTCTATTAAATTTATAACCTTCTTGTAAGTCAGCTCGAAATTTATTTAACGAACTATTGAAATTGGTATCTACAACTTTTCTCTCGTTATTTTTGATAAATTCAGCTTTTAACTCAACATTTGCATTAGTGTTTATTCAATTTTTTAAAAGTTGGATTTGAGGATCAATTCAAAGCGCAGCATCTTGTTTAACTATCGCAATTTTTTTCTCAAACCAAACGTCACCTTTTAAATCATCAGGGAATTGATCTTGCAAAATTTCTTCAGAACCAACTTTAATTTTTTTGAGTGATCACTTGTAATCGTATAGTAATTTTCCGGTTGTGTTAAAAGTTGCGGTTGAATTATTTATACTTGCATTAACTTCGGCAGTTATTGGCAGAGTAATAGCTGGATCATCGCTTTTACCTTCAAAATGGGCCACTACTTCTGTTGCACCTTTGAATTTGTCATTTTTAATAGTAAAAACATGATTACCATTTACGTCAAAGCTTAGACTTGACCCTAATTTGTCAGCGATTTTTTCGCTCATCTGTTGGGGTTTTTGACCTTCTTTTTCTCCCTCGTTTGTTTGGCTAACGCCACAACTTGTTGCTACTAAAAAAACAATAGGGGTCGAAAGGATAAATAAATTTCTTAATTTTGTTAGCTTGCGTGCCATTTACACCTCTTATTTTGTTTAATATTTTAATAGTACAAATTATACCATTTTTCTTAATATTTTCTAGGAATTCGTAAAAAATACTAAAAAATATTAAAAAATTATAAATTTTTAATTTTCTAAAAAAAGCACCTTAGTTTGACAGTTAGATGGTAAAAATTCACTTTTTAGTGGGGTAAACACACAAAAATACCCGTAAATCCAGGTTTTTTGAGGCTAAAATCTTAATTTTATAGTTTTAAATTAACCTTTTGTAAAAAAAAAAAAAATGCTTGGTCAAAAATAAAATTATGTTATAATTAAGCTCACTTAAGAATAGTTAATAAATTTAGAAATTAGAATTAAGGGGAATTAATTATGTTTTTTGTCATAAAAAAATCAGCAAATGCGAATTATCCATTATATTTTTAAATATGATGGGATGCCTTAAATTTACCCGTTTAGAAATCTATAAATTTAGGGCTTTTGGTTATTGTTCTTTCAAAACTTCATATGTTTTTTTAGGCTCGCTGCAAATAAAAACGAGTTTTCTATTTGCATTGAGTTTAAATAGTAGTTGCATTTTTTTATGGTTTTTTATTTTATCCATAAATTGATTTTGTCAGGTTTTAAAATAGGCAATTAACTTTTTAAAAAAACCAAAATCAAAAGGAAAATGATTTTGGTTTTAAAGAAGAAAAATTAGTCTGTAAAAGTTTAGTTTTGCTTAATTATTAAGGATTCATGATCCATGTCAGGATGTTTTTTGATATTTAAATAATCAAGAACTGTTGGGGCAATATTTGCCAATCTTCCATTTTTTAATTTCAAACTTTTATCACTTGAAATTAACATAACGGGAAATACGGTATGTTTTGTTGAGGGTTTATTATTTTCATCCTCAGTAAGTTCGGCATTACCATGGTCGGCTGTAATGAAAAAATGAAAATTATTTTCTTTTGCTCAGCTGTGAATTCGACCAATCTGTGAATCTAAAATTTCAACCGCTTTTATAGTTGCTTTTAAGTTTCCTGTATGTCCGACCATATCTGGATTTGCAAAATTGACGATAATAAGGTCATAATTTTGCCCAACTTGGATTAATTTATCAGTAATTTCGACGGCCGACATTTGCGGATAATCAGCATAAGACTCAACTTTTAATGAATCAACAAGAATTCGGTCAGAATTTTTTAATTCAAGTTCTACGCCACCGTCAACAAAGAAAGTTACATGGGCATATTTTTGCGTTTCAGCGAGTCGAAGTTGTTTTAATCCTGCCTCATCAGCTACTTTTCCAAGTGGATTTTTGACTTTCATTTCCTCAAAAGCAATATCGCAATTTATCCCTTCATATTTCATCATTGACACAAAAGTGTCGATTTTTACAGGATATTTTGGTTTAAAAGTATATAAATCTGTTTGCAAAATTAAATGCGAAAGTTGTCTTGCGCGATCAGGTCGAAAATTGAAAAAAATAACACCATGATTGTCATTAAGAAAATCATTTTTATTAACTTGCAAATTTATTGCTGGTTGTAAAAATTCGTCGCTAATTCCTTTTTCATATTGAGAATCAACATAATCAATTGGATTTGTGAAGGTATTTTCGGCTTTTCCGCGAATAGAATTATATCCTAATTCAACACGGTTAAACATTTTATCGCGGTCCATTGAGTAAAAACGACCAGAAATTGAAGCAATTTTGTAATTTTCAAAATTTTTCAATTTCTTTATTAATAAATTAAGATTTGGCTTAATTGATTCAGGCGCAACATCTCGTCCGTCACCAAAAAGGTGTAAATTAAGTTTTTTAACACCAAATTCGGCTGCAAAATCAATTAGGGCAAAAAGGTGATCTTGATGTGAGTGAACACCCCCTGGAGAAAAAAGTCCCATAATTTGCACGGGTGTATCAGTTTTGATACTATGCTCAAAAACCTTAATAAATTTTTCATTTTTGAAAAACTCGCCGGTTTTTAAAGCATTATTTATAATTGAAATTCCGGTATAGACAATAAATCCGGCTCCGATATTTAAATGGCCAACTTCTGAATTTCCCATTTGTCCTTCAGGGAGTCCAACTTCTTGACCTGATGCGGCGATCAAACTATTTGGATAATTGTCAAAAAGGTGATCAAAAACCGGTGTTTTTGCAAGTGCAAAACCATTTCCTTGACTTTCAGGTCGCAATCCAAGGCCGTCAATAATAATTAAAATAACTTTCTTTTTCATTATTTCCTACTTTTTAGCGTTTTTTACTGATCGCATAACCGCTCTAATTTGTGCCTCAGATGGTTTTCGACCCATTTGCATGTACATTGCGCGAATCATGCCTTCAGTTATTGGTGGATTTTCGCGGATTTGTTTTTCAAACATTTTTTTTGAGACTATTAAGGCAATCACTCCGCCAATAATAAATAAAATAATTCCAACACCAATAGTTATGCCAATTCAGCCACCAAGACCAACTCCGCCAGCTGTACCGACATTTGAGATAATTTGTTCTGAATTTTCTTGAAATAATTTAGCTATTTTTTCCATTTTTTTCCTTTAGTTTCGTATAGACTTTATCAGTAATGCTAAAATGTAATTTTACATTTTCTTCAAGGAAAATTGTCCCGTGTTTCTGAATTTGCCCAAGGCAAAAATTAACAATTTTTTCAATTTGATTTGAACCAGCCGGAAAAATTGCTTTTCATTTTTCTTGCCGTTTGTTGAATTTTTGACTTAAGACATGTTTTGCAATTATCGAAGCAGCTCCAACTTGCTTAATTTTTGTGTCGGCTTTTTTCTCTAAAATTAAGGGATATTTTTCAAAATTTCATGGCTCAATATTGAAAAATTTACTTATTTTAGCAAAATATTGACTAAATTTTTGCGCCGAGACAAAACCATCAATGAAAATTTTATCAATTGGAACATCTTTAAAAATTAAAACTAGCTCTCTAAGCACTTTAAAATACAAAAAAGCTTTGATTTCATGCGAGTTTAGTCCTTTTTGGATTAGATCATTATAGTCCTTCATCTCTAAAGAGATAAATTTATAAGTAATTTTTTGGTCCAAAATTTCAAAAAGTTCACTAATCTTCTTTTCATTTAAAAGTTTTGAGTCAACAATTTTTTCAATAAGTTGTCCTTCAATTTCTGACTGGCAAAAAACAGCGCAGCAAACAGTTAAATTTGTAAAATACTCGCCAACACCGACCTCATCACAGCCAATTACTAAATCATCAGCCTGATATAATTCCGGTTTAAACAAGATCATCTTCCTTCAAATTGATAATTTCTTTTTTGAGTTTTTCGGTTACTTTATTTCTATTGAGTTTTCATTCAACAAAATTAATTATAATAATTGGATATTTTTTTTGTTGAATGAATTTGATTGCATCAAAATATTCAATATACTCTTTAGGTTTGCGATATTCAAGCGAATCTAAATAAATTCCAAGTAAAAATTTGCCTTGATCAAAAATAGCAACATCAATTTGCTCGGTTCCGACAACATAGTTGGTTTTTAACTCTAAACTTGGGAAAAGTCCTAAAAATTCTTCGGCAAATTCTTGCTGAAAATCAGCAAAAAAGCTTGATTTTGCAACATTTTTTAACTCTGAAAGTGAAAGTTGTACTTTATTTTTACGTGAATAATTTATTTGTGATTGAACATCAAGGTCAAGGAAATTAATTCATGATTTAAAAATTTCTAGATCGTCAGAGTTAGAAGTATTTTGAATTTCGTCAGCATTTATTGACTTGCAAATTATCATTTTTTGACGGGCACGAGAGGTAGCAACATTTAGGGCGTTTTTTCCACCTTTTCGCGCTATATAAGTTGAACCAAATTTTGCACTTTGGTCGTAGGCAACTGAGACAATTACTAAATCAGCCTCATCTCCTTGAATATTTTCAAGACTATTTACAATAATTTTATCAGTATAGATTAATTTTTCAATTTCTGGATAGGATTCAAAAATTATTTTTTCAATTGCATTTTGCTGATTTTTGTTAAAAGCCAAAATTATCATTGTCGAAAACTTGTTGATATTTTTTTGGGCAATATCAACAACCGCTTTTGCCTCAACAATATTTTGCTGACCGTCTCACTGACCATTAACATTATGAACTTCAATTACATCATTGCCTTCAAAATTATGATTATTGGCAATTTTAAGCTCTGAATCATAAAAATGACGGGAGTTAAAAGACATTAAGGAAGCATGATGTGAACGGTAATTTTTGTCTAACATAATGTTAAAAACACCTTTGGAATGAGCATATTCGAGAATTGATTCAATATTTGCAAAGGCATCATCTTCTGATTCATCATTCATTTTTGAAGCAAACCAACGAATTGGTTGCATTTGTTGGTGGTCACCAACAAGAACTTTAATTTTTCCGTAAAATAAAAGTGGGAGTGCTTCTTCTAAAAACATTTGTGAAGCTTCATCAATAATAATGTAATCAAAATAACGTTTTTCAAACATTACAAGTTCAATGTCAGGAGTTGTAATAATAACTGGGAACAAAATCTTAATAATTTCGGCATGTTTTAGTAAAAACTTGTAAGGAGACATTTTCTTTTTTTGCTTAACACTAAGTCTGAAGCGAGTGTAGAGCTGTTGAAATTCAGGGTCATTATTTAATTTTGCTAAAACTTCAAAGACTTTTTTTGCATGGAAAATAAATAAAGCTTTGTCATCAAGAACTTCAACTTTTGGTTTTTTTACAAAATTGAGAAACTTTTCGAGATTTTCAAAATTAGAAATTTCTAATTTTGAAATTTTGTTATAGATGTTTTCCAAATTGTCATCATAATTAGCTAGGTTTTCAAGAATTAAGTCAACATCTTGGCGAAGTTCGTTAGAAGCCATATGCATTGCTTTTTCATAAATTTTTAATTTACGTTTGAGTTTGGACTCAATAATATGTAATTTTAGACTAGTTCTTGAATGTGGCGATCTTTTTGGATTGATATTAATCGATTTATTTAGTTTAAAAAGAGTTTCAGCAATACTTAGTTTAAAAAAATTGTTTGCTTTTTCAATTGTTTTATAGGCATCAAGTGTATTTGTTAAAGTTTCAATTTTAGGGAAAATTTTTTCTAAGAGTTCTAAATATTGGCGATCATCATCGGAAAAAACTTTAATTTCTTTAAGTTTTGATTCCATATTGAAATTTTCAATATTTTCAATATATTCTTCAATTGGCTTGTAAAAATCTTTATAATTTTCCAATTTTTCATTAATGACAAAAAGACAGAAAAATGACATCATTTTTAGTCTTTTTCTTAAAACAACAAGAGCAATTTTTTTCTGCGAGCTAACAAGCGCAGTTCGATTTAGTGCAATAACATTGGAAATAATGTTTGCAATTGTCTGAGATTTTCCAGTTCCAGGAGGACCTCAGATAATTGTGTTTTGTAAAATTGCCGAAATATGGGCACAATCCTGGGTAAAATTAGTTGGCTGAATTTTAAAAAATCCCGTAAATTTCGGTGAAAAAATTGATTTTTCGACATTGTTTCTGTATGTTGTTTTATTAATATCAACATCAATTAAGTTGTGAATTTCACCAGTTTTGATCATTTTTTCCATGATTTGACGCTGATGTGATCCGCCAATGTTGAAAAATCCTAGAACAACTCCGGGGTGAAAATTTATTGTATCTTCTGGAGTTGAAACATCTTTTGCAATTTTTCCTTCAATGTTAGGAATTTCAAACTTATCATTATAAAATTTTTTAACATTTTCAATTACTTCTTCAATTGAAAATTCTGAAAAATCAAAATCAAAATTAAAATCAATGTCAAGTTTCTTTAAAAATGCAAGAAGTTTATTATTTAATTTTATATGTCCATCAGCATTAAGTCTTGGCACTGAATTTACAATTGTAACTTCACATTCTTTAACAAATAAAGGTCCAAAAAAACTTCGGTCTTCAATTGACAAAGAAATATAGCAAAATCCAATGTGCAAAGGTCAAACATTTCGATCTCTAAGAATATCATAAGCTTTTTTGATCAAACGTTTTCATTTTGCCAGACTTGTTTGTTTTTTATATGATATTTTGTTCAATATGTCTTTTTTTGCTGACTGAAAATCAGAATTAAGCGCTCTTTGGGCAAGCGGGTTTAGTTTGTAGTCTGAATTTTTTAAGTATTCAATTAATTCATCTTTGTCATTAATTGATTCTATTTTTTCAATAAAATCATCAAATTCACTTGTTGTTAATGACACAGAAGAAATTGGCGAAGAGATTAATTTTCTAAGATCGCTAGTTTTTAGGGCAGAAAATAAATCAATATAATTTTCGTTGTCGATTCTTGTAAAAAGTGCTGAATCTGCACGTTCAATTGTGATTAAATTTGCTAGTAAACGCTCGTAGCTTAAATTTTGATTTGTACCAGTTGAATTTTGGGTTTCACGGGTATGGGTTCCAAATTTTTGCATTTTTTTATGTAATTTCCTTAGGATTTTTTAAACTGTTTTTAAACTTATTCAAAATTATTTATAGCTTTTCAAATAGCCTTAGATTTATTACCAACTATTAAATTAATTTCGTTTAAACCAACAACAACACCTGAAATCCCTTTTAATTTTCCAATTTCTTCAACATTGATGCTTTCAGTTGATTTTAATTTAATTTTTAATCTAGAAACTGTAAAATCACATGAGTCAATATTTTTAGTCCCGCCTAAAAATTTAACTAGATCATCAACTTTGAAACCGATTTTGTCATCAAAGGTGATTTCAGACTTTGTTTTATTATGTTTTTCTTTAATACGTTTAGCAAACAAACCAAAGCTAAAAATTTGCAAAAGAAAATAAATGATTTTGGAAATTAGCTTCATAATATCTTTTTAAATTATACTCATTTTCTAAAAAATTCATATAATTATGCTAAAATTTTTTTGCTATGAAAAAAAGATTAGTAAGTGGAATAACTGCAACTGGAAACTTGACGATTGGAAATTTTCTCGGTTCGATAAAACCGAGTCTTTCTTTTCAAGATCAGTACGAAAATTTTATCTTTGTCGCCGATCTTCATGCCCTTACTTTGCCAATCGACCCAGAAAAATTAACTCAAAACCGGGCTAGTATTTTTGCATTTTATCTTGCATGCGGTTTTGATCCTGAAAAAACAGTGTTATTTTTTCAATCTGATGTTAGTGCTCACAGTGAACTTTTTTGACTTTTACAATCCCAAACAACAATTGGCGAGCTCTCAAGAATGACGCAATTTAAAGATAAATCTCGTCAAAAACAGGAAAATAATACCGAAAAAGTTCCAACAGGCTTGCTAACTTATCCAATTTTAATGGCTGCAGATATTCTTTTATATAATCCTGATTTTGTAACCGTTGGCGCTGATCAATTACAACATTTAGAACTTACACGAAAAATTGCTCATCGTTTTAACAAAATTTATAAGACAGATTTTGCCATTCCTAAGGCAATAATTTCCCAAAATGCGCAAAAAATAATGTCACTTACTGATCCAACCAAAAAAATGTCTAAATCAACAAGCCAAAAAAACTCGGCAATTTTTTTAAGCGATTCGCCTCAAGAAGCCTATAATAAAATTCAAAGAGCAAAAACTGATTCTGAAAATAAAATTTATTTTAGCCAAGAAAAGCCGGGGATCAATAATCTTTTGAATATTTATATGGGCTTTACTGATAAAACTCAAGAAGAAACCCTTAATTTTTTTCAAGATCAATCCTATAAGTTTTTAAAGGAAACAGTCGGAACAATCGTTGCTAATTTTCTCGAAGATTTACAAAAAAAACACCAAAAAATGTTACAATTTGTTGATGATTTTGCAAAAAATGGGGCGAAAAAAGCAAATCAAATAGCAAATTCAAATTTAAAAACAATAAAACAAAAAATGGGGCTTTAACTCATGGAATTAAAAATTGATTATGAACTGAATCATTCTACCTCTCATCTTTTAGCGCTTGCAATAAAAACACTTTTCCCAAATGTAAAATTAGGAATTGGTCCTGTTTATGATGATGGTTTTTATTATGATTTTGATCTAGAAACTCCACTTTCTGAGTCAGATTTTGGAAAAATTGAAAAATTAATGAAAAAATTAGTTTCAAAAAATTTAAGAATTGTTCAAACAGAAGGTAATAATCTTGATTTTCAAAGTCAAATTTACAAACAAGAGCTAAAATCTGATCTTGAAAACAAATCTGAAAAAGTGACCTATTTTTCAATTGTTGATCAACAAAACAATATACTTTTTGAGGATCTTTGTGCTGGAAGACATCTTGAGAGTTTGAATCAAATAAAAAATTTTAAACTCCTAAAAATTGCAGGTGCCTATTGACGTGGAAATTCAAAAAATAAGCAGCTCACAAGAATTTATGGCACAAGTTGAGATTCAAAGGAAAATCTTGAAAAATTTCTTCAAATTTTGCAAGAAAGACAAGAAAGAGATCACCGCCGAATTGGTTCAAAGCTAAAACTTTTTAGTTTTAGCCATTATTTTGGACTTGGTTTCCCAGTTTGACTTGAAAATGGGATGAAAATTCATAACAAAATTAGGCAAAAAATACTAGAATTTGACCGAAATTACGGTTTTAGGGAAGTTTTGACCCCTCATTTTGGTCACCAAAGCCTTTATGAAATTTCAGGGCACTTACAACATTATAAAGATGACATGTTTTCGCCAATTAAAGTTGAAGATGAAGCACTTATTCCGCGACCAATGACTTGTCCACACCATATAATTTTATTTTCTGAGCAACATTTTAGTTATCGGAATTTGCCTTTTAGAGTTTCAGAGCAATCTAGGTTGTATCGTTATGAAAAATCAGGTGCACTTTCAGGTTTGGAACGAGTTCGAGCAATGGATTTAACTGAAGGACATATTTTTGTCACAAAAAAGCAAATTTTTAGCGAAATTAGCCACCTTTTTAAGATGATTCAAGAAGTGCTTGATTTTTTTAAAATAAAAGTTTTTTATATTTCTTTTTCAAAAAGAGACCCACAAAACAAAGAAAAATTTTTCCAAGATGATTTAATGTGAAATCAAGCCGAAAATGATTTAAAACAATTTCTTGATCAAAACAACGTAAAATATGTTGAAAAAATCGGTGAAGCTGCTTTTTATGGTCCAAAAATCGACTTTCAAATTAAGACAGCATTAAATAAAGAAGTTACAATTTCGACTTTACAGCTAGATTTTCTCTTGCCACAAAAATTTGGAATTAGTTTTACTAACGAATTTAATCAAAAAGAAACTCCAATATTGATTCACCGTGGTTTGATTGGAACTTATGAGCGATTTATTGCAATTTTGTTAGAACAAACTAAAGGAAAATTACCATTTTGACTTTCACCAAAGCAAATTATCGTGATTCCCGTTGGTGAAAAACATTATGAATATAGTAAAAAAATCCATGAAATACTTTTTAATTTAGGGTATAATTCTGAAATTGATTTAAGATCTGAACGAATTACACGTAAAATTCGTGAAGCAAATTTACAAAAAACTGCTTTTCAGATAATTATAGGTGATGAAGAAATAGCAAAAAATGAAATTACTTATCGTGAATTTGGTTCACAAGAATCTTTTAAAATTTCATTAGTTGACTTTATTGAATTGCTAAAAAACCGCGAAAAAAATGTATAAAAAAATAACAAAAATTCCGGATTTTGTTTTTGCATTAATTGTAATTTTTATTCCAATTAGCTTAATTTATATATTTTTTTCGCCTGATTTTTGGCAAAAAGAGATAATTTCATATTGAATTTTAGCCATTATTGGGATTTTAAATTTTTTTGTCTGTTTTTTTGCGTCATTAATTTTAACTAGGCTAAAAGTGGTCGATTTTTCTTTTATTTTTTATTATACTGTTATTTTATTTTCACTAACTTTTTTACTGCTTACCTATCCGCTTAATTCAACAAGAGCTTTGCTAATTTTACGAGTTGTTTTAGTTTTAATTTCGATTTTTTTAATTATTCCGTCATTGATTATCAAAAAGAAAATTGCTAATCGTTTATATAAAAACAAACTAAAATCAACCAATAAATAGCGATTATTTTGATATAATTAAGTTATAAAATTATCAAAAGGAATTAGTGACATATGGAAACTAAAAAATTGCAAAAATATGATGTAGTTATTATTGGCGCTGGGATAATCGGCACAAATATTGCTTATGAATTGAGTAAATTTAAACTAAAAATTGCAATACTTGAGACTAAAAAATACGTTGCATCAGAAACTACAACAGGAAATTCAGGAATAATTCACTGCGGTTTTGACCCAAAACCACATAAATTAAAAGCAAAACTAAATATTTTAGGACATAAATTGTGAATTGAAAACATATTTCCAAAAGTAAATTTTCCTCGTCAACAAGCAAAAAGCATTGTTCTTGCCTTTGATTCAGAAGAAGAAAAAATTATTCATGATCTTTATGAGCGCGGAATTATCAACGGACTTAGTCAATCACATTTAAGAGTTTTATCAAAAAAAGAACTGGAAACTCAACATCCTTTAGTTTCAAAACAAGCATCTTTAGCCCTTGAGTGTGATAATTCTTGAGTTATTGATCCGGTCAAATCTAGTCTTGCTTTTTTAGAAATTGCCCTTAAAAATGGTGTTGATTCTTATACTAATACAAAAGTTGTTTCAATTTCAAAAAATGACCAACAGTTATTTGAAATTGAAACAAATAATGATGAAAATAAAATTTTTCAAACTAAAATTATTATTAACGCCGCCGGTCATTATGCTGATGAAATTGGAAAATTAGCCGGATTTTCCGAATTTAGTCAAAAACAAAGAAGAGGTCAATATTTAATTCTTAAAAATCACCCTGATGTAAAAGATGTTTATTTTCTAGTGCCTCAAAAATATGGAAAAGGTGTGATTGTCGCGCCTCGTCCTGATGGTAATATTTTAGTTGGACCAACAGCCGAAGAAAACATCGATAAATCAAAGGTAAATTGTCTTGACTTTAGTCTTGTTGAGCAAATTCAAAAAATTGGTCATAAAATTATTCCAACCTTAGATTATCAGGAAACAATTTTTGCACTTGCAGGCTCAAGACCGATTGAAATTCAGGATAGTGATTTTGTTATTCGACCTTCTTATAAAGATCCTAATTTTATTTTTGCCGCCGGAATGCAGTCGCCAGGTTTATCAGCAGCCCCTGCAATTGCTTTAGAAATTGTAAAATTAGTTGAAAATCAAATAAACTTAATAAAAAAGTAATTTTAGATCAATCTAGCGAATATTTATCACGAGTTTCCCAGTTTGATAGATAATCTTAAAAAAGTGTCCGGTTTAAACTAGGCAAAAAAATTAACACTAAGGTGTTGGCTTTTTTGTCCGAGTTTAAGGAGAAAGCTAGCACTCAAAGTGTTAGCTTTTTTAAATTTTCAAATGCAACAAAAAGGAGAATACTAATGTCAAGACACTTTAAAAAGGACGAGTTTGATATGATTTATAAAATTTACAATGAATTTGGATTAAAACAAACAATAAATTATATAAATGATATTTCGCCAAATACAAATTTTATAACCAGAACACAACTAGTTCGAAGAATCAAAAAAATTATTAGATACTATAATAATGGTATGCAAGATCAATTATTAGATAAAAAGGGTTCAAGCAGAAAGCCAGGGAGTGGCAGACCTAAAAAATCAATTGAACCTGATTGAAACGAATTTACAAAAGAAGAATTAATAGAAAAAGCTAAGAGATATTACGAAATCAATAAAAATAAATCAAAATCAGCAAAACTTAGTGAATCCAAAACACTAAATATTCCCTACAGCAAATCTGCAAAAATTTTTAATGTATGCAGACAATCAGTGGCAAAATCTAAAACTAGAGTTATAAAAGTAAAGGAGTACAAAAATGACGCAATAATTAAAAAATCCTTTCTTGATAACGAAGGTAGATATGGTCGCTTAAGGTTGAGTGCTTATATTTCTATGAAATATAATATTTACATTCACCCTCGAACTCTTGGAAGGCATTTAAAAAGATTGAATTTAGTATGCAAAATTAGACAATAAAGAAGAAAGAGCGAAATTAAGAACACCAAATTCGCACTGCCGGATAATGTTAAACGCGACTACAATGATAAATTAAATAGAAATATTTTTGCTACTGATGTTACATATATAAAAGCTCCCAGAGATGTTAAGGATAGCCATGTATTTTTGCCTGCAATAATTAAGCATAAAACTAAAAAAAATCAGAGATTTTAAATTATCTGTAAACAATGATCTTAATTTAGTTATGAATAATATAAAGACATTTAGGTCTATTGATAAAGATTTTGTTATTCATTCAGACCATGGATTTCAATACACTTCAAAAATCTATGTTGACAAAATAAATAAAATGGGAGGAACTGTTTCGTTGTCTCGTGTAGGAAATTCATTAGATAATAGGGAGGCTGAATGCTGATTTTCAATTATAAAAAGTGAATGCTTAAACGAGTTAGACTACAGTAGAATAACTTTAGAAGATCTGAAAAAAATAATTGCAGATTATATATTTTGATACAACAACTATAGAATTCAATCAATTTTAAATCGAAAAACACCACAACAATATGCTATGATGTTAAAATAATATTAAACTGTTATTTTTTGTCCTGGTTTAGTTTTAGGCACTTTTTTAACTTTTTTTGGCAAAAGTTAATTACCTATTTTAAAACACTGGCAAAAATCAATTTATGGACAAAACAACAAAAACCATAAAAAAAACAACTACTATTTAAACTCAATGCAAATAGAAAACTCGTTTTTATTTGCAGCGAGCCTAAAAAAATATATGAAGTTTTGAAAGAACAATAACTAAAAGCCCTAAATTTATATAGATTTCTAAACGGGTAAATTTAAGGCATACCATCATATTTAAAAATATAATGGATAATTAACATTTTCTGATTTCTCTATGGCAAAAACATAACTAATTCCCCCTTAATTCAATATCAAATTTATTAATTATTCTTAAGTGATACTTATTATAACATAATTTTTCCTTAGACCAAGCATTTTTTTTTTTTTTTGCAAAAGGTTGATTTTAAAATAATAAAAAAATAAGATTTTAAATCAAAAAACTCGGATTTACGGGTATTTTTCCTGAGTTTCCCAGTTTGAAGGCAAAAATTCACTTTTTAGTGAATGCGAATAAGCAAAAATACCCGTAAATCGGTGTTTTTTTACTGTAAAACCTTATTTTTTATTAATTCCGTTTAATTACATTTTTAAATTAATTTTTATGGTATAATTATAAATTATGAAAAAGCAAAATTTGGTTTTATTTAATGTTTGAGGAAACTCGAAAGATAAACTATATAAATATGTTGGCTGAACACAAGGTTATGGCAAATCTCCAAAACGGTGATTTAGTTTAGGAAATGTGCAAAATTTGGAAAAAATTAATCCAAATGCTATTCAAATTATCAAAGAAAAATTGAAATTGTTTTCAAATTTAGATGACATGCATAAAGTCAAGATTGCTTTACTTGATTCTATTAAAAATTCCACCATAATCGAAGGTTCGGTTTTTGTTGGCGGGGAATTAATTGAAAAACTTATTGAAAAGCACAATATTTTTGAATCACTTCCTAAAAGTAGACATAAAAATATGAAAGAAATTTTTAACTACTTAATTTCAAAACGGATCACCGATCCTGGCAGCATTATTAATGCTTTTGATAAAAAGGATGACTACTCAAATCAAATAAATACTTCCAAAAATAGCTTTTATAGACTCTTAGATCTTGTTTTTGAGTCACAAAATCAACTTTTAGACAGTCTTAATAAAATGGTAACAAGTGAACTTGGAAAAAGGGACAGTGAATTTTATTTTGACTCATCAACAGTCTATTTTGAGACATTTGAAAGAAATGGATTAAGAATTCCTGGTTATTCTAAAGATGCTAAATTCAAAGAAGATCAAATTGTCATTGGCTTAGCGTGTGATAAAAATGGTATTCCTTTTCATATTAAAGTTTTTAAAGGAAATACCGGCGATTCTAGTACATTAATCCCTTTTGTATTAGATGTTGAATCCAAATATAATATAAAAAATATGACAATAATCGCTGATCGTGGTATGTCAACTGCTGCAAATATTCGATTTCTTGAATCAAGAAACTATAATTTCATTATTTCTTATCATGCAAAGGTAGGGACTCAAAAATTTAAAAATTATTTACTAGATCCAAGCGATTATGTTAATGTAAGCGCGGATTTTAAGTATAAAAAAGAAGAATTTTATTCATCTTATAAGAATAAAAGATACACCGAAAATATTAGAAGAAGAATTATTACTTACAGTACAAAAAGAGCGATAAAAGACAGAAAAGCTCGCGAGGAGCAAATCCAAAGTTTTATTAAAAAACAAAATAAAGACGGTTTTATTGAAGTAAACAAATTGTTTGGTAAAAAACCTAAATATTTTAAGGAAATTTCAAACATGAAATTTGAATTGGATCAAAGCAAAATTGACAAAGACAAACAATTTGATGGCTACTATGTTTATGAAACAAATATACTAAATTTGAATGTTTTAGACATAGTTGGAAAATACCAAAAACAGTGGAATATTGAAGCTAATTTTAGAAGTCTAAAAGGTTTATTGAATATTCGCCCCGTATTTTTAAGAATTGACGAGCATATTCTAGCTCACACACTTTTGTGTTTTATCTCACTAGTTATTTTAAAAACTATAATATTTAAAATCAACAAACATATTGCTGATAAAAAATTATTTGAAAACAGTCAATTAACTGAAGTTGGTTTAGTAACAATGTTGCAAAAATTAAGGCAAAGGGTTGAATTTAACACTTTAGATCAGCAAATAACATTTAAAAATCGCGATGGTGTTCCTAGTGATCCGAATATTTGAAATAGGTATGATTTTTACCATGATGTGTTAATAAATCAGTAAAAAAATTGTAATTAAATTTTTCCAAAAACTTAAAAAAGTCCCTAAAACTGGATACTTTTTTAAAATTACCTCACCAAACTGGGAAACTCGGGAAAAAACTCGGATTTACGGGTATTTTTTAATATTTATATTCACTGAAAAGTGAATTTTTGCCATCAAACTGTCAAAATCAGAAAAATCAAATAAACTTAATAAAAAAGTAATTTTAGATCACTCTGCCTAATATTTATAATATTTTCCTAAATTAAAAAAGATGCAATGAATTTACTGCATCTTTTTTAATTTTTTTAGAACATTGGCAACATTTTTGTCAATGTTTGGCGGGTAAATTATTTTTATTTTTCTTAGATCAATTCCTACAAAAGCGTTTTCAGAAAATTTTTCAAGACTCTGTGGTATTTTAATAATTGAAAGCGAACTTAGAGAATTAAATGTAAAATCAGGAATTTCTTTTGCACCTTGGCTAATTTCAATTTCAGTGATTTTTGGATTATTTGCAAATGTATGTGGGTCTAATTTAACATTTTTAGCAGTGATAATTTTGCCTTTATAATTTTTAGGGATAAAAATAATTTTGCTTAAATCGTTGTTGTATAAAATTCCGCCATAGTCTCTAAAGTAATAATTTCCCGGTTCAACAGTGATTTTTTCTAAATTTTTTGCATTTAGAGAAAACTTGTAATCCTCGATTTCTTGTACTGTTTTTGGCAAAGCAAATGAAGAAAACTCGTATTTTTCAGGCATTATAATTAATTTTGTCAAGTTTTTATTATATAAAACGCCGTTTTTTGATGCAAAATAAGGATTTTGGGGATCGACTTCAATACTTTTAACACTAAAAGTTCCACTTTGATAATCAATCCGCGTAACATTTGGACCAATGTATAACTTGCTTGCTTTTTTTAGAAAATCATTAGAAATTCCGACTACTTTAGACTTATTTTTAATTTCAAAGGCAGGCTTAGCATCGCTAGTATTAGCAGAAACAAGCGAAACACCTAAATTATACTCATAAGTTTGGCCGTTTTCCGAATAAAATGAGTCAAGAATTTTAAAAGTTTTATGATCTTTTGCAAATTCAGCATCATTTCTTCTGAATTGTCCTCAAGTTGGGTCTGAGTGAAAAAATTCTTTGGTTTTTGTATCAAAAACTAAATTTCACTGGTGTGGACCAAATTTTGACCAACCAATAACAATTGAATTTTTAACGCCAATTGAATCAAGCATCGCCTTATATAAATTAGAATAACCGCCACAAACAGCGTATAATTCTTCTAAAACAGCCGAAGGTTCAACTGCGGGAATTCGACTTAGATTTCAAGCATATTTTACGTTTTTAACTATTCAGTCAAAAATAATTTTTATTTTTTCTTGATCAGTTTTTGCCTTAGATTCATCGATTAATTTTTTAGTAAAATCAGCAACTTTTTTGCGATTTTTTTCGTTATAGCCTTGATATTCAAAATTTCTTACATCTTTTGGATCAATTAAATTCATAAAACTTTTGGCAGAATTATTAGAATTTAAATTACCTTGATAATCTTGGTATTTTTCAATGCCTAAAGGATAATAATTTTCGTCTTTTTCTTTTGGTTTTTCAACTTGAATTTTTGGCTCAATTATTTGTGAAAAATCAGTTGAACTTTTATAATTAGTTTTAACTTCATCAAAAATTTTTGTTAGTTTTTCGATGTTATTTTTGAAAAAGGAGTCATTTTGATTTTTTTGGTCACGAATTTTTTCATATTCAACCTCGTCAATTACTTGATTTAATTTATCCCTGAAAAATTCGTGTTTGAGCTCCTTTAATTCAGTGTTAATAAAATTCTTGACGTCATTTTCTAATTGCAAATATTTTTGCGAAAAATTTGCAAAAACAGCCGGTTCTGGCTGTTTTTTAGTGATAATCTCGGTTTTATTATCATTTTTTGGGCTTAAAAGTTGCTTTTGTTGCTGGTTGTGGTTTTTATTTTGGTTAAAATTTTTTAAAATTTGTTTTTTGACTATTTTTGATTTGTTATTAGATTTTGGAATTGAAACTAGATTTGATTTTTGATCAATTTTTTGTTCAAAAATGGGTTTTTGGCTAATTTGGGCTTCTGAATTATCTAGCAAATCGCCGGTTTTTTCAGTTGTTAGAGTTTGTTTTTGAATAAAATCATTCTCTTGAGATTGAGTTTTGGCACTTTCATCTTTTTTGTTTTGCAACTCAATTCGTGACGTTGTAACTCCACAAGAAGTTAAAAGCAAACTCCCTGAAGTTATTAATAGTAAAAACAACGATTTTCTAAGTTTTTTCATAATGCCCCTAAACCAAATATTGACTATACATTATAGCAAATTGCTTAAAAATTTCCAAGAAAGAAATCAAAAAAACTTAGTAAAAAAGGCAAATTAAATCGCAAAACCTAGTAAAACCGCGGCTAAACTAGGAGCAATAATTGGATTTCATGAATAGTCAAATCCGTAAATTTCTTTTCAATTATTAACATTCAAGAAATTATTATGTTTTTTTAAGACAAATGAAGTAAGGAAAAAGATAAATCTTGGACCAAAATCACGCGCAGGATTTATGGCATAACCAGTTGAAGAACCAAGTGATAGTCCAATTGAAAGCACGATTAGTGCAACAATTACTGGTCCCATTGTTTGAAATGATTTATCCAAAAAGGCAATTGTGGCAAGTAAGACAATAGTTCCGATAAATTCGTATAAAAAGTTGCTTACATAAGATTTTTTAAATGCCGGTCCGGTGTGGTGACATGAGGCAATAATTTCTGCTTTTGTTTCTTTAATATGACTTCAATTGATCGTATTTAGGATTATCTGGCCAAAAATTGCCCCTAATATTTGTAAAGGAATAAGCGCTAAAAGTTCGGCATTTTTTTGGTTGATAGCAAAAAAAATTGAAACAGCCGGATTTAAATGGGCAACAGAAATTTTAGGAGCTATTCCGTTAGCAACCATAATTCCCAAAAGCACACCAAGAGCTCAACCCAGGGCAATAACAATCCATTTTCCTGATTGATTTGCAAACATTTTTGTTGCACTTACAGAATAATTAACGCCATTTCCTAGCAAAATTAGCGTTGCCGTTCCCAGAAATTCAGATAAATAAATGATATTTTCCATGTAAAATTTCCTTTTATTTTATGTCTTTTACTCAGTTTAGAGTTTTTTTAACAGCAAGATCTCAATTTGCAACTAGTTTTTGAACCTGATTTTGGTCAAGTTGTGGTTTAAATGTTTTGTCAATTTGTGAAATTTGTTTTAATTCGTCAATTGATTTTCAGAATTTTGCATGCAATCCTGCAAGAAAAGCCGCACCCATTGCTGTTGTTTCGGTGTTTTTTGGCCTTGAGATCTCAAGCTCAGAAATTGATGATTGGAATTGCATTAAAAAGTCGCTTTTAGAAACACCACCATCAACTTTCATTAAGGTAATTTCCTGACCTAAGTCAGATTTCATCGCTTTAATTAAGTCGTTTGACTGAAAAGCAATTGACTCAAGGGCCGCTTTAATAATATGTTCTTTTCTTGTTCCTCTTTCAAGACCAAAAATTGCACCCCGAGAATAAGAATCTCAATAAGGAGCTCCAAGTCCGGTAAAAGATGGAACTAAAATTGTCCGGTGGTCGTCTTTATCAGTTTTGGAAATAAAATAATCAGTATCAGCGGCATTTTCGATTATTCCAAGTCCATCACGAAGTCACTGAATTGTTGCACCAGCAATAAAAACCGAACCTTCAAGGGCATATTCAACCGGATTGTCGCCAATTTGTCAGGCAATTGTTGTTAAAAGATTGTTTTTTGACTGAACAATTTTTTGACCTGTATTTGCTAAGGTAAAACATCCTGTTCCATAGGTATTTTTTACCATTCCAACTTCAGTGCAAAGCTGACCAAATAAGGCAGATTGTTGGTCACCAATAACTCCATAAATTGGCACTTTTCCTTTCGCATTAATTGATCAAAAACTTGGTTCAACGATTCCATAATCGGCCGCAGAAGGTAAAACTTTTGGCAAAATTTCGACTGGTATTTCTAATAAATCAAGTATTTTTTGGTCTCATTTTTTCTCTTTGATATCAAACATCATTGTTCTTGATGCATTTGAGACATCGGTAGCATGAGTTTTTCCTTGAGTTAATTTCCAAACAAGTCAAGTGTCAATTGTTCCGGCAAGAAGATTTCCTTGTGCCAAAACATCTTTGGCTTTTTGGACATTTTTTAAAATTCAACGTATTTTAGTTGCACTAAAATACGGATTAATTAAAAGTCCAGTTTTTTCTTTAATATAATCTTGGTGTCCTTGTGAAATTAGTTCATCACAAAAGTCACTTGTGCGGCGATCTTGCCAAACGATTGCATTATAAACCGGCTCACCGGTTGTTTTGTCTCACAAAACCACAGTTTCACGTTGGTTTGTGACCCCAAGCGCGATAAAGTTATCTGACTTTAAATTTGCACGCGTTTTGGCGCTTTGCATTGTATAGAGTTGAGTATTCCAAATTTCATTTGCATCATGTTCAACTCAACCTGATTGTGGATAATATTGTTGAAATTCCTTTTGAGAAATGGAAATTACATCGCCATTTTTATCAAAAACTAAGCTTCGGCATGAAGTTGTTCCTGAATCAAGTGTCATTATATATTTTTGATTGATGGTGTTGTCCATTTTTTAGCCCCCTTTTTGTGCATTTTTTAATTTAATTATACCATTTAGCTAAGATTTTTTTATTTATAAAAATGTAAAATCTTATAATAAATTTTAATTTTGTCTAATTTTTTGTCAAAATTAAAAATTAGATAACAAAAGTACATTTTTTGCAAAAATTTTTGTCTTGAAAGGCTTTTAAATTCAAGGCGATTTTTTTAATTAAGTCATTAACTTTTATTTAAAAATAGTTAAATTTATATTCTTTAAACTAGATTTGGTGAATTTGTAGTAAAATATTTAATCTAAAAAAACTTTTTTTGAAAAAATCAAGGAAAATTAATGTTAAAAAAAATATGTTCCCCACAGATCAGATTTAAACAATTTGACTCAGCATGACTAACAAAAGCAGTGGGGGATTTATTTTCAATAAGTCGCGGTGGAAGTTTAACTAAAAAAGATTTTCGGACATTTGTTTCAGAACAATATATTTACCCAGTTTATTCATCGCAAACAGAAAATCACGGAATTTTGGGGTATTATAAAGATTTTTTAGCTGAAAATGTAATAACATGGACGGCTGATGGTGTAAAAGCAGGAGTTGTTAATTTTCGAAAAGGAAAATTTTATGCAACTGGTCATTGCGGAATATTGACTTCAAAAAAATATCCTGAAAATGAATTTTTTGCTATTGGAATTGGATTACAAACCAAAAAACGAGTCTCAAGAAGTATCGTTCCTTCTCTAAAAAGCGAGGATATCGCCCGAGTTGAATTAAAATTTACTCCTGATATTAGCGAGCAGCAAAAAATTTCGCAACTTTTTGAGACGTTTGATAACTTAGTTAATGAACTTGAAGAAAAAATGAGCCTCGTGAAAAATCTTAAAAATGATTTCACTAACAAAATGTTTGCTAATTTTAGTTCAGATTTTCCTTCAATTAGATTCAAAGGTTTCAAACCAACTTGAATTACTGATCAAGTCAAAAATTTATTTGAGCTTTCCCGAGGCGAATCACTAACCAAAAACCAAATAAAAACTAGACCTGTAGAGAGAGAGAGAGAGAGAGAGACTACATCTACCCGGTTTATTCATCACAAACAAAAAATCACGGAATTTTGGGATATTATAAAGAATTTTTGGGTGAAAATTTAATAACTTGGACTACCGCAGGCGTAAATGCTGGAGTTGTTAATTTTCGAAAAGGAAAATTTTTTGCAACAGGTTCTTGTGGAATATTAACATCAAAAAAATATCCTGAAAATGAATTTTTTGCCATTGCAATTGGATTTCAAACGAAAAAAAATGTCACAAATGGCATTATTCCTTCTCTAAAAATTATTGATATTGCTCAAATTGAGCTAAAATTCACCCCAGATGTTGCTGAACAACAAAAAATTTCACAATTCTTTGAGACTTTTGACTCACTAATTCTTGCATACGAGCAAAAAGTTGAATATTTAAAAAATTTAAAAAATAGTTTTATTGCTAAAATGTTTATATAAAAAAATTTTTGGCTTTTTGTTAAAAAATGCTTAAGTTTAATTAAAAAATGAATTTTTTGAAAAAAATTTTGATTTTTCATACTATTTTTTGTTAAATTTTTTAAATGATTATGCTATAATTTAGACTAGGTAAACAGAGGTGTCCGTTTTGGGCTGAGAAAAACTCTTAAAAGTTGATCTAGGTAATACTAGCGTAACGAGTTTGTCCTTTTTTTCTTTAAAAGCAAATGCTAAAATCGTCATAAAACACCTTGTTTACTAAAACACAAAAGGAAAATTGTTTGTAATGACGAAAAAAAATAAATTTCACTCTAAAAAAAGAAATTTTTTAAAAAAATTATCTTTTTTTTCTTTTTTTTTAACAGTACCATTAGTGATTTCTGCATGTATCAATACTTCAGATCAAAATCCAGAGCAACTAGCTCAAACATGAGATACAAAAGTTAACCTTGGTTTAGGTCAAAGTTGATTTAAACTTAAATCTAAAGAACCTGATCGAGTTAATAAATTTCTTACCAATTTAACAAAAGAATTTAAGAAACTAAAAGAGGCAAATCCGCAAACTAAAGACTTGCCTGATGTGAATTTTGAATTTGTTGGAAATGATGATGCAAAATCAAAAATTTTGCAATTAAAATCATCAAATAACTCAGCTAATGCTCTCGATTTTGTAATTGCTGATGCAACTACAACTATCGAGGATGACCAAGACAAACAACTTTATAATGGTCTCCAAACTTTAACATGAGCTTTTAAAAATAGCCCTGAATCGCCGGTTTTTTACACCGACGGAACAGAAAATGATCCATTATATAAAGGTGCAAAACAATTAAATGAACTATTTAATAAAACTCCTTATAATGAATGGTCAAGTGATCCAAATGATGCGCAAAAATGAGACACAATTGCCTATCGATTTTTATATGATGAATCAAACCCGCGAAAAATAATTTCATATTACCGTGGTATGATTATGATTTATGGCGATGAAAAAACAAGAGCTGAAATTAAAAAAAGTTGACATGATAAAGACTGACCTAAATTCAGAAATTATGGAATAATTCATGGAAATCTAACTTCTGCTGGAACATTTAAAATGCAGAATTTTATTCTAAAAAAACATTTTGGTTCAAGTTTTAGATCGGCTAGTTTAAATGAAGATCGGCTAGGACATTCTGATAAATATATTCAAGGAGATGGCCATGCAATTGGTCAAGATCCAAATTTTAGAATTGCTTTTGATGATGAGGCTTCTTTTGCTTGAACTGAAAATAAAAAAGATTCAAAACAATATACTTCAAGCGAAACAGAATCTAAACCAGACTCTAAAGTTGAAATTTTTATGCTAACAAACCCAGCTTCATATGATATTGGTTCATTCCGCCCAAAATTCAATAAAATTCAAGCTGATTTAATTTCCCAAGCATTTATTAATCTGGCAAAAAACGGAAAAGATGAATACGGCCCAAACGTTGGGTACAATGGTTATAGAAAAGTAAATCAACAAGACCCTGAATTCCGTAAGATTTATGCCCAATCAAAGTCAAACTAAAAACTGTCTAATTTTTGAAGATTTTTCATTTAGACATGATAAAAACGGAAAAAATTTAATAAATCCTCTTAATTTTAAATTATGTAATACAGAACTTTTATTTGTAATTGGGCCAAGTGGTCAAGGTAAGTCTTCGTTTTTTTTGTCAATTTTACAAAATATTTTTGTTTCAGGTAAGCTAATTTGGCAAGAACAAAATTTATTAGATCAAAACAAAAAAAATAAAAAAAAATTTTTAAAAACAGTCGGATATCTTACTCAAACACCAACTTCAATAAATTTTCAAAGTGTTTATTTAAATTTAGCTAAAAATTTACCTAAGTATAAAAATATTTTTTATAGTTTATTTGCGATTCCAACCAAAAGCCAACGAGAACAAATAATTAAAATTATGAGCCAACTTGGTCTGGAAGAAAAAATTTACTCTATTTTTCAGGACTTATCTGGAGGTCAGCAACAGCGAGTTGAAATTGCAAAGCTCATGTTACACCACCCAAAAATAATTCTTGCTGATGAGCCAACTTCAGCTCTTGATCCAAAAACAGCTTCAAAAATTATTGATTTAATTATTAATTTTGGAAAATTAAATAATTCAATCACAATTATTATTTCTCATAATATTAATTTAGTGAAAAAATATGATGGCAGAATTTTACTAATAAACAATGGAAATGCTAACTTTTATAATTCATTTTCAGATATTGACCAAGAACAAATAGATTCAATATTTGGTAAGGATGACAATGAAGATGACGATCATTAGCGCATTTAAAAACAAGCCTTACCAAAGATTTAAAAAAACAAAACTTTTTTTCACATTTGTTTTTTTAGTTTTGTTTATTGTATCTTTTTACTCAATTTTTTCAGAAATTAATTATAATGGTTGAACCCTTTTTAAAAAAAATTTAACTGACTTGTTTGCTTTTTCAAACAAACATCCTTATTATAGTGATTCAGTTTTTTCTTTAAGCATGAGATTTTTATGAATCACAATTAAATACACTTTTCTTGGCACTTTTATCGGTGCAACTCTTGCTTTTTTTTCTGCGCTTTTTAGCTCACAATTTATTAAAAATAAATATTTAAAAAGCATAATTTGATGAATTATTATAATTCTTAAATCCTTTCCAATTACGTTTATAATTGATCCTTTAAAACTTATTTTTGCTCCAAAATTAGCGGCAATTTTAATTGTGACTTGATTTTCTTGAATTTGGTTACATCGGTATTTTTATTCTTTTTTAAATTCACTTGATTTAAGCGGGTATCAAAAAGCGATAATTAAAGGAAAAAATCGCTTCTTTGCATTTAAAAATGAAATTTTACCTTTTGTAATTAATAAATTTTTTGGGCTATTTTTATTCAGTTTTGAAGCAAATATTCGTTGAACAACGATTATTTCAGCAACTGGAGTTATTGGTATTGGAATTTTAATTAATGATGGGGTTCAAAATCCTGCATTGGGTTGAAAAATTGTCGGAATACCACTTGCAGTTTTATTAGTCTTTGCAACTTTTTTAGAATTTTTAATAATTTTCTTTAATAAATTTATATTACACAAAAGATCTGTTAATATAAACCAAAAAAATAAATATATTTTATGGTTAAAAGTAAATTACAATTGAATTTTAAGGATTTTTTTTGGATTTCTTATATTAACCTTATTAATTATTAGCATTTTGGATATTGAGTCATGGAACGTTAATCAACATCAAATTAATCGTTTTTTTGGATCACTTTTTGTTATTGACTGAAGTGTTTTTTTACAAGGACAATTAGACAATCCAATTTACATGGTTTGAAAACTTTTAGCTCAAGTTATTGTCTGTCTTGCAATTATTGGTGTAGTTTCAATTTTATGACTACTGGCTGCAAATGAAAAATTAAACCATTGAATTAAATGATCATTCTTTAAATTTTTACTTAACTTTTTTAGGATAATCCCGTCAATTGTTATTTTTTATCTTTTCTTGAGTTTTGCTGTTCAACCAATTTTATGGGTAACATTTCTTGTTGGAATTAAAAACGGCCTTGGAATGGCAAAAAAACTAAATGAAACTCTTAATTCGATCGACTGGCAAAAATACAAATTGCTAAGACTTCGCCAGTGAAGTAAATTTAAGACAATAACTCACTATATTTTCCCGTTAATTTACAAGGAATATTTTAAATATTTATCGGTTCAAATTTCAGATTCAATTCATGATTTGCTTCTTTATGGAATTTTTGGCGGATCTTTATTGGGACAAAAGCTCACAACCCTTTCCCAGACAGGTATTGCCGGTGATAGAACTGCATTTTTTACTTTTTCGTGAGTAACATGGTTTTTAATTTTATCTATCGAAATTATTATTATATCTATTCAAAACAATTATTTTAAAAAAATACTCGCGATCATGGTCAAATTGAAAAATATGATTTTTAATGTTGGCGCAAAAAAATATTTATTATAACCTTTATCCTTAAAATTAAATTTCTCCCGAGTTTGCCAGTTTGATGAGATAATCTTAAAAAGTGTCCGCTTTTGGGCACTTTTTTGACTTTCTTTGCAAAAGTTAATTACCTATTTTAAAACACTGGCAAAAATCAATTTATGGATAAAACAACAAAAATCATAAAAAAATTCAACTACTATTTAAACTCAATGTAAAAAGAAAACTCGTTTTTACTTACATTGAGCCTAAAAAAATATGTGAAGTTTTGAAAGAGCCATAATTAAAAGCCTTAATTTGTAGATTTCTAAACGGTCAAATTTAAGGCATTCCATTATATTTAAAAATATAATGCAAAATTCGCAATTTCTAATTTTTTTATGGTAAAAACATCCTTGATTCCTCCTTAATTCAATATCAAAATTTATTAATTCATTCTTAGTGAGGTTTATTATAACATAATTTTATTTTTGACCAAGCATTTTTTTTTTTTTTTTGAAAAGGTTGATTTTAAAATAATAAAACTTAGGATTTTAGGGAAAAAAGCACGGATTTACCGGTATTTTTCAGTGTTTATATTCACTAAAAAGTGAATTTTTGCCATCAAATTGGCAAACTCGGGATATTCATTATAACTTTTATCCTTAAGATTAAATTTCTTTTATCAATATAAATACAAACATGAAAAACAAATATTTTTTCATGTTTTTTTCCTTTTTTAGACAAAAACTAGTTAAAAAATTAAACTAAGTACATGAAAAAAATACAGGTTATCAGTTTAATTGTTTTGGCTGGGTCTCTTGCTGGATTCTCGTTTTTGGCATACAAACTTCAATCTCATGTCAGGCCGAAGAAGCAGATTTCTATAACTATTTTACACGGAGTTCGCAATCCTGGTACAAAATTTTTCAATTATGGAACAAAATGACGGCAAATTTTTGCCGATTTTGATGTAATTCGCGGATATGACACTAGCCAATATGAATCCGAACTAGAAGTTACAAGTGACCAAAAAATTTCCCTAAAACCTGCAGAGAAAAAATCCACATTAAATAAAATCACTCTAAAAGCATTAGAAAAAATTATCACTAACAAAAAAATAGCAACAAAATTACATGCTTTTTTAAAAGAATCAAAAAATAAACAAATAACTTGAAAAGAAATCGAATGAGCTTTACATCTTGATTCGGCAACTTTAAAAATTCTTCAAGAAAATTTTATTCTTGATTAGCAATTTTTTTAAGTTGTGTTTTTACAATTTTACTAGTTGATAATTTTAGAATTACCTGAGTTATGTTGTTATTTTTATCAGTTTCATTTTTAATTTTTGTTGGTGAATTTAAAAAAATTATTTTTTTACTGATATTATTGTTATTTTTTTTAGTATCTTATTGACTAATGTTTCCAAAAATTGCAAATTCAAGCGTTAGTTTTGAAAGTAAAGTTGTCGATAAAGTTAGTTTTGGAAATTTTGTAAAGTTTGAGAGTGACAAAATTTTTATCCGCGGCAATCAATATGAAATTGGAACACTATTAAAACTGAGCGGGAAACTTGTTAGACCTAAAAACACATCAGATTTTGACTTTGTTTCGTATTTGAAGTCAAAAGGTTCCTTTTTAGTTTTAGAAGATGAAAAAATTACTTTTTTAGAAGAAAGCAATACTATTTTTGCAAAAGTTAGAAAATTTTTCTCGATTCAAGAAAATTATTCAAAAAAGCTCATTCCGATGATTTTTCTTGCCGAAACTCCGGTGGATGCTAGTGAATTTCGAAAAATATTAGTAAATCTTGGAGTCTACCAAATTTTTGTCGTTTCAGGATTTCATATTAACCTTTTTAAACAATTATTTTTTTCATTTTCCAAAATGTTGAAAATACGGCAATTTATATACAAACCTTTATTTTTCTGTTTTTTGACTTTTCAACTGTTTTTGTTCAATTTTTCAATTTCATTCTTAAGAGGATTTTTATTCTGAGGTATCATTGAAGTTAATAAATTATTTTTGAATAAAAAATTTAATAAAATAGAACTTCTATCAATGAGTGGAATTTTAATTTTATCTATAAATCCTTTGATTTTTTACTCAGTAGGGTTTGTTTTGACATTTACAATTAGTTTTATAATAACAATTATAAGTCAGATAAAATTTCCAAAAAATTGGCATAAAGTTGTTATTAATTTCTTATTTATAAATTTTTTTAGCAGTATTTTTTCAACTTTTTTAAATTCATATTACAACTTTATGGCACCAATAAATACGATTGTTTTTACTGGTTTTTTTACTTTTTTATACGCAAGTTTGCTTATATTTATTTTTAATCCACAAATTGTTGAGTGAATTAGCAAGTTTTTCATCCAGAGTGTTGGTTATATTCAGGAATTTCAAATTTTAACTTTAAATATTCAATCCAGTTTAGCTTTTTTAATTATTTCATGTATAATTTCATTAGTATGTTTTTCATCATTGGAAGCGACAATTTCCTTGTCCAAGAAAAAATTTTCAGACTCCCAGAAATTAAAAACTCATTATTAATAAATTTTTTTGCAAATGATTCGCTAGATTTTATACAGGAAAACCTTGAAGATTCATCACTTTTCGACGAAAAAAAAGTATTAATTTTTAATAATTTTTTGCTTTTTTCAAAAAATGAAAAATTAAATAATCTACTGGCTTCTAAAATCATAAAGACAAAACACACAATCATTTTTAAGTATGTTTTTGATGAAAATTTAACCAATTTTGCTCTTAAAAATTCATGAATTTATAAGCGTTTTACTCCTCAGGCCACTAAAATAATTGAAGCCCAGCAAATTACAAAACAAAATGTTGGCCAATTTATTGCTCAAATGGTCAAAAAATTTAATGTTGAATTAGAAGCAACCAAAATTTTTGAGCTTGAATCAGTCTTACCGCTAAATGGTTGAATTATTTATAATGAAATTGCAAAGCTAAAAACTCTAAATAAACCTATAAATTCAGCAATAATTCGCGAATATATAAGCGATTACTCATCATATTCTACTTGAGGTTTTATTGAATCATTTGTTGATTTTGATTTAACAAAAGTTCTAAAATTTTACCGACAAAAATTATTAGAAGGACACACAATTGGCTTGTTATTAGGGCAAATTAACTCAAAATTATTGCTTAGTTTTATTGTTTTTTTACACAAAAAAGCAGGTAAAAAAGATTCTTACATCACTAAAAATCTTAATATTTCTGATTTCCAACTTAAAAAAGCAGTCGAACTATATAATAAAAACGGAATTAAAAAAATTGAAAAATTAATAATTAATCTTGCAAAATTAGATACAGAAATCAAAACTTCGCAAATTAATAACAAAATAGCCTTTGAATTATATTTGCTCCAAGTGTTAAGATAACTAATTTAATCCCCAAAATTGCAAAAAAAAAAAAAAATGGTTTTTTAAATAAATTATAGTTAAAACACTAACAAAAATCATAAAAAAATACAACTACTATTTAAACTCAATGCAAATAGAAAACTCGTTTTTATTTGCAGCGAGCCTAAAAAAACATATGAAGTTTTGAAAGAACAATAACCAAAAGCCCTAAATTTAAAGATTTCTAAACGGGTAATTTAAGGCATTCCATCATATTAAAAAATATAATGGATAATTCGCATTTTCTGATTTTTTTATGACAAAAACATCCTTGATCACTCCTTGGTTCAATATCAAAATTTATTAATTCATTCTTAGTGACTATATTATAACAGAAATTTTTTTTAGACCAAGCATTTTTTTTTTTTTTTGCAAAAGGTTAATTTTAAAATAATAGAACTTAAGATTTTAGCCTCAAAAAGCCCGGATTTACCGGTATTTTTTCATATTTGTATTGACTAAAAAGTGAATTTTTGCCATCAAACTGGTAAAGTCAGGTCATTAAAAATAAATTTTAAAATATTTTTGTTTTTGGAAATTTGTGCTATAATGATGGCAAATTTAAAATCATCTCAAAAAATTTACCGTTTGTTTTTATTAACTTGTTTTAATTCAAACAATTTATTTTTTGGGGTGATTTTTTATTTTTAAAAACAAAACAAAAAAAGACGGATCAAAAAACTATGAAAAAACTAGCAAAACCAATTTTATTCTCACCACTTCTTATCTCGGGATTAGCCTTAGTATCCTGTACATTAAGCACTACGAATGCTAAGGAATTTAAATTTGACGGAAATAATGACGGGCAGCTTCAATTTGTAACAAGTTGAAATGAAAAACAGCCAAGATTTCAGGCCTTAGATCAAGTTGTTAAACTTTGAAATGAAAAACCAGAAGTTAAAGATCAAAATAATCACGAGTATTTACCAATTAAATTAACTCCAAATTATGACAAAGATTACACCGTAATGGCTGCTAAATTCGAGCAAATTTTTTCTGCCAATGATAAAAATCAAACCCTAAATCTTGTAATAAATTATCCAGCTGTTGCGGCAAGTGCGGCTAA
Source organism: Mesomycoplasma ovipneumoniae (assembly GCF_038095995.1). Taxonomy (NCBI): domain Bacteria; kingdom Bacillati; phylum Mycoplasmatota; order Mycoplasmoidales; family Metamycoplasmataceae; genus Mesomycoplasma; species Mesomycoplasma ovipneumoniae. Next base: position 552,835 of record NZ_CP146005.1, on the reverse strand, counting down.
ACATAAAATGCTTTTAGATCTAAATAAGTTTCCAGATTTAGCTCAGGCTATAAAAGATACTTATCATCCAAAATTTCTCGAATCTAATACTCAAATCGCAACTCTTGATGAAAAAGGAATTTATACAATTCCATTTGTTAAATCTTCGCAGACTTTAGTTATAGACGGACCAGTTATGGCCTGAATTATTGAAAATGCAAAGAAAAATGGCGCTAAAATTGCAGATTCTCCGGAAGATAAACGTTTTTTTGAACAGTTTTCTTTGCCAAAATCAGACACCGAACATATCAAAAAGCTCTGAGCACCGCGAAAATTTGACGATAAAAACCCTAATCCTTGACAGAATTTTGAACTTTCACACGAGACATTCAAATATTATGATAAAGTTTTTGATTTTTCCAAAAGAATTAAACAAGGATTTGTATTAAAACCAGCTGACATTAGCACAGGAGATTTTCCTTTCGGGACTGATGACATTGAAAATTTAGCTTTTGCCAAAATTTTTGCATCAGCTGGCGGGAATTATTCTAATTTTATGTTTGAGGTAACCAGGGAAAAATCAAAAGAATTAGAACGAGTTAGTTTTGATAAATTATTTAACAAAAATTCGCAAAGTTATCAAAATACAAAGAAAAATTATGAACAAATTTTAGATCTTTTTAAATCTGATGCATTTTTTTATCCAGGAAGGTTTTCCCAAGAAAGTTTTGCCAACAATTTGATGAATAATCACCAACTTGCCATGGCAATTTCCTCAACAAGTAATTATCAACGCCGGTTTGTAAAGTCAAATTCTAATTTTGTTTTCCAAGTAAATGGCAAAACTGAAAAAATTCCATTTTCTTCAAAAATCCAAGCATACCAAATTCGTGAGCTAGGTACAGGCCAAAAAGATTCCCAAAAAGCAATTTATGAACTAAAAAATGTCTTAACAAGTCAAATTAGCCAGTTAATAAATGAGACTAAAAGTTCAACTTATGCTGATTCAAATGTTTATTTAGATCCTAAAGACACTAGTCAAGCTAAAAAAGTAAAAGAATTTGTTGATTCTAATTCAAAAAATTCTAGTCAATCTTATTTAGTTTTTGGTGAAGATTTTTCTAAGTTTTATCAAGAAAAAATTAAAAACACTGACTCAGAAATAATTAATCTTACAAATAAAAATGATAAAAATGACATTTTTTTACTAAAAAATGCCAGTGTTGAAAATCCAGGTGGAGATAAACATTTAAACCAAAATGAAGTTGTTTTCCTCCAAGAGCCAATTAAAAATTCAAGCAGTGATTCAAAAAGTATTTATACTTACCAAGGTCCAGATTTAATCGCTTTTCACTCAAATGCCGAAGAAGATATTGCAACAAAAAATTTCCTAAAATGAATGCTAACTCACAAACAAGACTTTACTTACCAAGGCCAATCTGGTGAGGCAAAATATCATGGTAGTCCGAGTGAATATGTTGCATTTCGTGGAAATTATCTAGCGCCAACAAAACAAGTTTTTGGCCAAAATTTATCTAATACTGAACAATTTCAGCAAAATAATTCTTTTAGAGCCGCATTTAAAAATTTTAAAACCGTTAATGATGACCCGCAGCACAACTCATTTTATATGGACCCAGTTGACTCAAGAAGTGCACTAATCCGTCTTGAGGTAAAATCAACACTAAACCAAATGGGTCGTCTTGTTGCTGATGGATCCCAAGATCAAGCAAGTTTTGATAAATTTTTAACAGCACTGAAGACAAAATTAAATTCAGCAAGCGTGAGTTAATTTTTGACCAAAGGCTTAACTTTTTTAAATTAAAGTTTAATTAATTTGAAAAAAATTCAACAAATTTAAGAAAAAATAGTAATTTTTGTTAATTTTTTCTAAAAAGTTATATAATAATCTCAAATGTTAAGCACAACTGGAAATTATTTGTTGTTAGTTGGTCTAAATTGTTAAAGTTTTGACTAAGTAAATTAAGATAATTTATCGTTGTGCTTTTTTATTTTAAAAACTAACAGGAGAGCAATTTGGAACAATAAAATTAAAAAATTAAAGTCACTTTTAAAAAATAAATAAACACTAATTACAGATACTGCAAATCTTCTTATTAAAAAAGAAATTTAACAACAATGGAAAAAATCAACAAATTTAAGTCAATATTTTTAAAAACAGCAATTAGCTTAGGACCGGTTTCTTCTTTGGCTATTTTGACATCCTGTTTTTCAAATGCAAATCACAGTGAATTAAAATCACAAAAAGACAATCCACTTCATTTTGAAACCGAAAATGACAATACAATCGATTTTCGCGTAATTTTTGGACTTACAGATCCCCGAACTCAAGCTCTAAAAGCAATTTTTGAAAAATGAAACCAAAAATCCGAAGTTAAAGACAAACAGGCAGGATTTTTACCGGTAAAATTAGAAAATATCGCGGCAAATTACATCGATGATCAAACTAATTTAACAACATTTTTACAAGTTAAAGATACAAAAAAACTGCCGAATTTAACACTAAATTACCCAGCTCTGGCGGCTAGTTTGAATAAACACGGTATGATTTTGGATCTAAATTCCCAAAGCGATTTAGCCCAGACTATTAAAAATAGTTATGATGAAAGATTTCTGGCTGAAACAAAAAATGTACCTGGAATTGACCAAAATACACTAGCTTTTTTACCAATTCTAAAAACTTCAAAGGCACTTTTGCTCGACAAACCAGTTTTATCATACATTTTAGAATCGGCAAAAACAAGTCCTAATTTTAAAATTAGCGAGTCTGATAAAACACGAGTTGAAAATCTAGATCCAAAAAAAACTGATCTTGAATATATTAAAAAAGTCTGAGGAGAGTACAAAAGTTTTCCTTCAGATCAAGGCGGTTTTGAAGGCTATACTTTTAGTTTTGAAAAATTCAATAATTATAAAGACCTAATTGATTTTTTAAGTCGAGTTAGAAAATCGTTCCCAGATGCCGAAAAAGGTAGTCAAACCGAAAAAGTTAACTTTTTACTCGGACTAAATGATACAGCTGCACTCTTCTTTTTTGTAGCATTTGCCCAGGCAGATGGTGAATATGAAAATTCAAGTTATTTTAAAAATCTTGATGGTGTCTCGCTCAACTATACAAGTCTTTTTGATGAGACAACCAAAAGTCACCAAAATACAAAAAAAGCCTATGAAATATTGTCAGATTTAGTAAAAAATAAATTACTTGGTCCAACAAGCGGCAGAACTAAAGCTAGCGAATTTTTAAAAAATCACCAATTAGTTTTTGCAATTACTTCAACAAGTGATTATTCGCGTAACTTTGAAAAACAAGGACAAAATTTTTTACGTCTAAAAGTTAATACAAAAACTTTTGACTACCCGGTTGGCTCAAAATCTAAAATTTGAAAAATAGTAAGTGAAGAAAATATGCCTGCAAATGCAATTGCAAAAGTTCACCAAATTTTAGATAATTCAACCGGTTATGTTTATGAAGCAGATGCATTTTCTGTCAAAGAAAACGATATTTTTTTAAGCAAAACTGATGACAAGGATCTAATTGAAAAAATAAAAAACGCTATAAAATCAAAGACTAATTTAAATAGTTTTAATTTTTTAGCAATTGATTCTGATTTTGACAAGTGAGTTGCTGATAAAACAAAAGAAGATTCAAACACCTCTTCACTTTATGTTGAATCAGCAAAAAACAAAGTTAAACTCTTTAATCAACCTGAAAATGCTTTTATTTTTTCAAAATCACACCAAAAACTTAATGAAGACGAGTTAGAATTTCTCAACGAGCCTTCAAAAACACAAGAGTCAAATAAATTTAATATTGTTACGTCCCAAGGTCCATCTTTGATCGGATTTTATAATAATGAAGTCGAAAATGAAGCCACACTTAACTTTATTAAATGATTTATTTCAGAAAAAATTGAATTTGACGGGCCAAATAACAAAAAAATGACTGTAACTCCAAGCGATTTTTTAGCATTTTCAGCTTCAAACATCAATCCAACTAAGGCAAATTTGGAATCAAATTTTGATCAAAATCCAGCTTTTGCAAAAAATAATGCTTTCAAAGTTGCTTATGAACAATTCCAAAGTCAGCTAAAAAACCCTGAAAAATATAGAGTTTTTACCGAACCTGCCGGAATTGACTCAAATACTTTCCGAAAAGCAACTTTAGGAAGTGTTTCTCAACTTTACAATCAGTTTTTAGCCAACCCGAATTTAAATCTTGAGTTTAATACTTTTCTTAGAATTCTAAAGGAGAATATTGGGGCATCAGTTAAATTAAAAACAGAAAAAAATACACAAAAATAAAATACTAAGGAGAAAAAAATGAACACACATAGTAAAAAAGGTACAAAATTAAGGCATAAAAATAACATAGCAAAGAAAATTAGTCGGATTTTCTTATCTTCTTTATCAGTTTTAGCACCAGTTGGACTTATTGCTTCTTGTGGTGTTGTGTCCGGTTCAAATGGAGTTAGAGGATTTACATTTGACACTCCTGAAGATGGTAAGTTAGTTTTTGGTCACAATTTTTCTTCAAGCGGAAATGAAATTAAAGCATTAAATAAAATTATCGAACTTTGAAATACAACCCAAAAAGATAAACCTGATTTTGTAGAAATGAAAGAGCAATCCTTTCAAGGGGGATATTCAGGAGCATCTAATTCAATTGACACTTTTTTAAACACAAAAGATCGACTTAAATTACCTAATATTGTTACAAATTATTCATCTTTATTGGCGATTGTAAATAAATATTCAATGACATTTCCGATTGTTACTGATCTAAAATCAGATCAAGATCCAACTGATGAGAATGAAAAAATTACCAAAAAATTCCTAAAAGAGCAAGGAATTGAAGACTTTTTGCAAATTAATTCAGAAATTCCGTTTCTTGATGAAAAAGGAGTCTACACTCTTCCGTTTGGAAAATCTTCTGAAGGTTTATATGTAAATAAAGTTTTATTTGGTTGAATTATTCAACAGGCAATGAATGACTCAAATCCAGCAAAAATTAAGCCTGAAGACAAAGCTTTTTTTGAAGAATTTACCAAATTAGCTACCCAAAAAACTGAAGATGTTAAGGAAATTCAAAAACTTTGAAAAGAATATGTGCCAAGCGCTGATGGTCTTTCTGGTTATGAGTTTAAAAAATCTGATATTGAAAACTTTAGTGATTTACAGAAATTATCTTCAAGAATTGTCAAAGCTTTTCCAAAAGCACTTGAAGGCTCAAGTCTAACTGCGGCAAAATCAGTTTTAGGAATTGACAATGCAGCTACTTTAATTTATGGGCTTTCACGTTCTTTGTCAGAAAATGATAAATCTAAAGAAGTTACCGTTTTAAATCGAAAAGAAAATCTTATTAGTTATACATCATTTTTCAAAAAACCTGAATCAGACAGATACAAAAATTTAAAACAAGTTTATGAGCTACTCACCAAAGGAATGGCTGATAAGTCAATTTATTTTACAACTCCTGGTGAATATAATTCAACTTATTTCCGTAATCATCAACAACTTTTTTCAATCGGATCAACAGCAGGATTTCACCATAATTACATAAGAGCAAACGACAAAAATTACAAAGTAAGTTTTACTCACGAAAATGTTGAACATATTTACAGCCCAAATGCAAGATTTTCGGCAGTAATTAAGGCATCAGATTTAGCAGACATCTCAAAAGAAATTAAAGTTAAAGCGCTTAATGGTAAAGACACCGTTAAAATTAAGCAATCAATTTTAGCTGAAATTAAAAGTCTTCTAGAAAAAAACCCGAAAAAAGAGTTGTTTTATTTTACTGACCGAGATGAGGTTCCTTCTGGAATCATTGAAGGATCATACAAAGTTCTTGATAAAGAAGAAAAATTTAAGCCAATTGTAATTACCGGATACAATGGCGTTGAAATAACAGAAGCCTCAAGTTCACTTAACGAAGATGAAATGGATATTTTAGCAGCACCGCACAAATTTGACAATAATTCAAAAATTACTGCCGTTGCTGCCCAAGGCCCTGATTTGATTTTTATTCACGCAAATGAAAAAGAAGACCGTGCTGTTAAGGCTTTTGTAAATTGAATCCTAACTGAAAAAGTCGACTTTGGTGACAAATTCGGAAAAATAACTCCTGTTGAGTATTTTTCAAAAGCAACTTCATATTTATTACCACTAAAATCAACGCTAAGTCCAGTTGTTTCTAAACCAAAAAACAAAGGTCAAAAATTAGCACTTGAACAATTTAGTCGTTTTAATGACGAACAAGCTAAAGCAAATTATTCGCTTGTTTATGATAATGCTGATGCTAGATCCTCTAAATTTCGTTCAAATTTAGACTCAACCGTTGCACAAATGCAATCACTTAAGGCAGCCAATGGCACTGTTCCTAGTTTTAACGATTTTCTAAACACTTTGAGTCAAAATTTAGGACCTGAATTTGCAAGAGAAAAAAATTAATCTGATAAATTTGTCTTATGAAAAGAAAATTTTTAAAGCTGTTTTTTACTAGTATAAATTTTACTTTTATCCCTTTTTTTATTGCCGCTTGTACAACAAATCAAGGCACCCAAGGTTACTTTCAGGCCCAAAAATACTATAAAATAGAGGATTTTTCACAAAATCCTGAGCTTGATTTGAAAAACCAAGATAGTCAATATGCCAAAGACATTGCAAAATTTCTTAATCCAAATTATTCTTGAACTGAAGAAGATAAACTGAAATTTAAAGACGATACTTTGCCTGATTCAAAATTTTTTAACCTCCAAAAAGTTCAAATTCAAAAATGGACTGATGGCGATACAGCGACCTTAAAATCTGTTGGCGAAGTTCTAATCGAACCTGTTTTTAATGTCAGAATTGAAAGTATTGACACTCCCGAGGTAGGAACGTCCCAATCTGGAACTTATAAAAAAACTGAAGGACTTGAGGCCGAATATGCTGGTCGGGCAACTAAATTTGCCGAAAAAATGTTGCCAAAAGGCACTGAAGTTTATTTTGTCTACCCAAAAACAGGTCCAGCGCGTTCTTTTAACCGTTATGTTGGAAGTTTATTTTTTGGTCATAATGGATTTTATAAATCTTATGGCGTTGAAATAACAAAAGCAGGACTTGCGGTTCCAACTTTGCAATCAGGATTTTCAGGAATAACTAACCAGACTACAATTTATTATTATAATTCAATCAAACAAGCAGCAGCAGTTGAGAATTCCATTAATAAAAAGTTCGGAATTTATGAAAAATTAAAAGATTCAAGCATATCTTCGCTTAATGAAAATCTTGAATCTATCTATAAAACACGAGGTCTTGCAAAAATTTCTGACTTTTTAGTTCTAGGTAAAGAAAATGAAAATAACAATGTTGTTGACTGGTATAAATTTAGGTTAGAAAATTCAAAAGATACAAAAAGTGGAAATAATAAATAATATGAAAAAAGCAGATGATAATAAAAAAATCGAAAAAAATAACTTTGAATCCGAGTTAAAAAAAATTCGGCAGGCCTCAAATAGTCGTTATAAATCGAAATTTTCAATACCTGCAATTGAAATTAAAGATCTAACAATTGACTTTGGTGAAACACTGGCTGTTGACAGTGCAAATATTAAAATTTACAAAGGTGAACTTGTTACACTTTTAGGACCCTCTGGTTCAGGTAAAACTACAATTTTAAATGCAATTGCTGGTCTTTTAAATCCAACTTCAGGTCAAATTATTTTCAATGGCGAAGATGTAACTCGAAAGTCACCTCAGCAGCGTAAAATTGGTCTTGTTTTCCAAAATTATGCGCTCTATCCGCATTTAAATGTTTTTGGAAACATTGCTTTTTCTTTGCATAATGACCCAAGATGAAAGCAAAAAGCACTTGAAAAATCGATGCTTGCACGTGTAAATGCTAATTCAATTGTTCTGGCCAAAAATGGTGCTTCACTTGAAGATCTAGAAATTTACAAAAATAAACTATTTGATTATTTTGATATTTACCGCCAATTAGAACATGATTATAACGAACTTAAAACACAAATTTATCATAATTTAAATCAACTTCAGACCGATTATTTTTTAATTGAAGCACACAAACAGGCTGAAATTAAAAATTTAACTATTGATTTTTTAAAATTAGGCAAGTCTGCATCAATTTTTTGGGCTTTTTGAAAAAGAATTTTTGGTAAAAAAGAAGGGGAAATTTGTCCAATTCAACAGGCAATTACTTTTCGAAAAGCTTATAAATTAAAAGTTGAAAAAATTAAAAAACAAGCCAAACTTGACAAAAAAGCTCATAAAAACAAAATTCAGGATGAAAAATACGCAATCAAAAATGCTCCTGAACTAGTTCGAGCTCGGCAAAACTTTTTGGAACAAAAAGCACTTTTATATGAAAAATTAGAAAAACTTGAGAAATTGCAAGCACAATTTCTTAGTAATTCAAAAATAGAGCTGGCTAAAATTCAACAAGGTTTTAAAAATTTTTCTAATAAAACAAGTCTAAAAGATGCTGAATCGATCAAATTAGATTATCAAGAACAAATTGAGGCTTTCAATCAACGAAAAAAAGAAAAAGAGCTTTGATTTAAAACTGAAATTGAAAACGAAAAAAATCAAATTAAAAATTCAGGAAAACTTGCAAATCTTGAGCAAACTTACCTTGAGACAAAAAAGAAATTTCTTGAAACAAATACTCGTCATTCACCGAATTTGTTGCTTTTAAAATCGCTTAAAACTAAATCAAAAACTTACAAAAAGGAAACTTTAAAACTCTTTTTAGACTATGAAAGAAACTTGATTAATAAGTTTTCGCTTAATACTTCAAAGTTAAACGAGCAAGAATTAAAGCAATATCAAGAGTATCAAAATGATAATATTTCAATAAAAGAAGCAATAAATCGTGCTGTTTTACGAACAGCCGAGAAGGTTGAAATAACTAAAAATTTAGCTAAAAAACCAACAAAACTTTCTGGTGGACAACAACAAAGAGTTGCAATTGCCCGTGGAATTGTTCGACATCCTGATATTTTGTTAATGGACGAACCACTTTCAAATTTAGATGCAAAACTAAGAGTCCAAACTCGTCAGTGAATTCGAAAAATTCAAACTGAAATCGGAATAACAACTGTTTTTGTTACTCACGACCAAGAAGAGGCGATGTCAATTTCGGATCGAATTATTTGTATGTCAACTGGATATGTTCAGCAAATTGGAACTCCAACTGAGTTGTATCATAATCCTAAAAATGAATTTGTTGCCTCATTTTTAGGTGTTCCAGAAATGAATATTTTTGATGCTTTTTATGACAAAGAAACTAAAAGCGTCATTGTTGATAATCAAATAATTTTTGAATTATTAAAAGATTATGAGCATGAAAAAATAAGAGTTGGGATTAGGGCTGAAGATTTAGTTGAAAATGAAGCTGGTAATTTTCAAGGCAAAATTAGCGTGATTGAATATTTGGGAAAAGATATTCTTGCCAAAATTGATGTTGAAAATATCGGTCAAATTTCAATAATCTTGCGTAAAAAACCGGCCTATGAAATCGATGAAATTGTCAAATTTAATATTAAATCAGGAAAATTACATCTATTTGATTATCAAACAAGGGAGCGAATCCAATGAATTTAATTAATAGATATTTCCTAAAAAAGCGAATTAAAAAAACTAATCTTGAACTAGGAATTTTGGACCAAAAACAACCATTTTGAAAGCCTTTTTTAATATTGCTGCCCTCAATTTTAGTTATTTTTATTTTTACTTTTTTACCATTTTTATACTCAATTTCTAAGTCTTTGAGTATCGAAATTAATCCTAATATTGCCGGTAATACTCGACTTGGTTTTGATAATTTTGTTGATTTAATTACCCTTGATACTAATTTTCATATTGCAATTCGAAATTCTGTCATTTATTCGATAGCAGCACTACCACTTGGCTTAATAATTAGTTTAATTATTGCCTCGACAATTGCCTCACTACACCGAAAATATGCCCGTGGATTTTGACAGACTGTCTTTTTTTTACCTTATGTAACCTCAGGTATTGCCGTTTCAGTTGCTTTTGCCTATATTTTTGATAGTGAAACTGGCTTTATTAACCGTCTTTTTGGTATTTCAACAAGGTGACTAAATTCAGGAAATCCTTCATCTTTTAATGCGCTTTTAGTTGTTTTAATGTCTGGAGTTTGAAGAAGTCTTGCTTTTGAAGTTTTAATTTTAACAACCGCAATGCTTTCAGTTAATCCAACACTTTATAAAGCAGCGGCAATTGATGGAGCTAGTCCGGTTCGTCAATTTTTCAAAATTACTTTACCTTCAGTTTCAAGAACGATTAACTTTTTAATTACAATCGGAATTATCGGCGGAATTAAAGTTTTTCCAATCGGTATTTTTGCAAACGAAACTGAAGCAATTAGTAATGGGGGCGCAACTTTATTGATATATATTTACAAAAATGTGCGCGGAACACCTAACTTTGCCCAAGCAGGTGCTTTGACTATTTATCTTTTTGTTTTTGGAATTGCCCTTTCAGTTGTTGTCAAAAAGTTTTTAAGCACAATATTTTTAGTAGCTGACAAAATTACGGAGAAAAATGTTCATTATAAAATTAAAAATTCTAAAATATATTAGCGATAAAAAAACCGCTAGAGTAACTGAGTCAATTAATTCTCAAGTTCGCAATAGAAATATTACAAGTGCAATTTCAAGCTTTTTGCTCAAGTTCATCGTGCTTTTCTTTTTTGGAATTTTAATAGTTTTTCCTTTTTATTTTATGTTAGTTTATTCACTTTCACCTGAAGAGCAAATTCTTGACACGCGTATTCCGGTTTATTGACCTAATCATTTTGCTTGGGATAATTTTGTCAAAGCTGCCCAGTCTGGTTATTTTGCCGCTTTAGGAATCACGGTTTTAGTTACTTTAATTTCTGTCGTTGCAAAAGTTTTTTTCTCAATGACTTTTGGTTATGCTTTTTCACTAAGAAAGTGAAAATTTAAACATGCTTCTTGAGTTGTTTTCCTTTCAATTTTAGTCCTTCCCGAAACTGCGCTTTTAATTGGGCAATACCGAATTATGGTAATGCTTGGTTGAAATGACGGTTTTCAGTCAATTTTTGCCCTAACAAGTCCATTTGTTGCCTCAGTTTTTTCCGGATTTATGTTCCGAAATGCTTTTGAAGAAATTCCTGATCGAATTAAAGAAGCCTCAATGGTTGATGGTTGTTCTGGTATTAGATATTTCTTCCGCGTTGCAACACCAATGATATCGCCAACAATTTGAACTGTAGGAATACTAACTGCTTTTTCAGCTTGAAATTCAACCCTTTGACCACTTTTAATATTACAGTCTAATTCGGCTGATTTAACAACTTTAAATACTTGATTATTACAAAAAGTTGGGGTTGCTGATGAAACAGCCCAAATTCCCGGAGGCTACTTTAAAAACATCAGAATGGCCGGTGCGATTTTAACAATTTTACCAATGTTCATTGCTTATTTTGTCTTTCGTAAACGAATAATGAACGCAGTCTCACGCCAAGGATCAACGGTAAAAGGATAAAATATGACTAAATTGACAAGTTTTTTTAAAAAAAATAAAGAAAAAATCGGACTTAAATTACAATCATCATTTATTTGGGTATCAGTTATTGTTGGTTTGGGTTTTACTGCTTTAACTTTTTGAGCAATTATCTATTTTTTCCAGCAAGCATTTTTAGACGGCTTTTTGTAAAAAAGTACAATTTTAAACAACAATTCCAAACATTTAATTGTTTGGAATTTTTTTTATTTTTACTTTTATTAAATAGTAAAAATTAGCCTTATTCCTGAGTTTCCCAGTTTGAAGGCAAAAATTCACTTTTTAGTGAATACAAATATAAAAAAATACCGGTAAATCGGTATTTTCCTAAATAGAAGATAAAAATGCAACGTATGGTATAATAATATTATTGTTGCATTTTTTTATTTAGGAAGTATCATGGAAAAAAGAAAATTTAAGCATTTTAGTTTTGAAGATTTAGTAAAAATTGAGTTTTTATTGCAGAACAATAAAAGTATTAGATTTATTGCTAAACAACTTAATGTTTCACCCTCAACTGTTTCAAGAGAAATTAAAAGAAATCTAAATGAATATGGAATTTATGAAGCTAATTTGGCAATAACAAAAAGACGAAAAAGATATTATCATAGGTATTATTTTAGATTTGTTGAACTAGGAAAATACGAGGAATTTAGCAAAATTTTTGCAGTAAAATATGACAAAAAAGTTCATGGAGTTAAAGCGACATATTTTTATATAGCAGAAAATTTTCCGAACATTGAAAGACCATCTTTAAAGACTGTTTTTAACTGAATCAAAACTAATAAATGGGTAATAGTTAGGAGTGACAGACTCAGACAATATTACAAAAAAGGTGGAAAAAGAACCAGAAATGTCGTGCAAAGATTAGTTCCATCAGGTTATGTAAAACCCATTTGAGCACGGGATAAATCCATAGATTCAAGGCAAGATTTTGGACATTGAGAGCTAGATTTAGTAGTTGGCAAAAAAGTTAGCGGACACGATAGTATCCTTACCTTAGTAGAAAGAAAAACCAGAAAATTATTTGCTAAAAAAGTACGAAATAAAAATCCCAGAGTCATCAATAAAGCCATCAAAGATCTTGCAAATGAAAATAATTTATATATCAAAACAATCACTTGCGACAATGGATTTGAATTTGAGCAAATTGCATTATTGGCATATTGGTTAAAAATAATAGTTTATAAAGCAGAGCCATATGCTTCATTTCAAAGAGGTTCTAACGAACATGCCAACGGATTAATTAGAAGGTTTTATCCAAAAGGTTTCGATTTCAACCTAATCAGCGATGATGATTTGCAAAATACAATCAGTAAAATTAACTCAATGCCTAGGGAAATTTTTAATTGAAAATCTGCTTTAGAGGTATTTAATGATAACTTGGTGATTTAACATTTAAAAAAAATCGCCAAACGGCGATTTTAAAAATACGTATGTGTTGCATTTATATTTTTAATTTGGGAAAAATACCGGTAAATCGGTATTTTTTTATCGTAAAACCTTATTTTTTATTAATTCCGTTTAATTACATTTTTAAATTAATTTTTATGGTATAATTATAAATTATGAAAAAACAAAATTTGGTTTTATTTAATGTTTGAGGAAACTCGAAAGATAAACTATATAAATATGTTGGCTGAACACAAGGTTACGGTAAAGCTCCAAAACGGTGATTTAGTTTAGGAAATGTGCAGAATTTGGAAAAAATTAATCCAAATGCTATTCAAATTATCAAAGAAAAGTTGAAATTATTTTCAAATTTAGATGACATGCATAAAGTTAAGATTGCTTTACTTGATTCTATTAAAAATTCCACCATAATCGAAGGTTCAGTTTTTGTTGGCGGGGAATTAATTGAAAAACTTATTGAAAAGCACAATATTTTTGAATCACTTCCTAAAAGTAGACATAAAAATATGAAAGAAATTTTTAACTACTTAATTTCAAAACGGATCACTGATCCTGGCAGCATTATTAATGCTTTTGATAAAAAAGATGACTACTCAAATCAAATAAATGCTTCCAAAAATAGCTTTTATAGACTCTTAGATCTTGTCTTTGAGTCACAAAATCAACTTTTAAATAGTGTCAACAAAATGGTTATAAGTGAACTTGGAAAAAGGGACAATGAATTTTATTTTGATTCATCAACAATCTATTTTGAGACATTTGAAAGAAATGGATTAAGAATTCCTGGTTATTCTAAAGATGCTAAATTCAAAGAAGATCAAATTGTCATTGGCTTAGCGTGTGATAAAAATGGTATTCCTTTTCATATTAAAGTTTTTAAAGGAAATACCGGTGATTCTAGTACATTAATCCCTTTTATTTTAGATGTTGAATCCAAATATAATATCAAAAATATGACAATAATCGCTGATCGTGGCATGTCAACTGCTGCAAATATTCGATTTCTTGAATCAAGAAACTATAATTTCATTATTTCTTATCGGGCAAAGGTAGGGACTCAAAAATTTAAAAATTATTTACTAGATCCTAGCGATTATGTTAATGTAAATGCGGATTTTAAGTATAAAAAAGAAGAATTTTATTCATCTTATAAGAATAAAAGGTACACCGAAAATATCAGAAGAAGAATTATTACTTACAGTACAAAAAGAGCAATAAAAGACAGAAAAGCTCGCGAAGAGCAAATCCAAAGTTTTATTAAAAAACAAAATAAAGACGGTTTTATTGAGGTAAACAAATTGTTTGGTAAAAAACCTAAATATTTTAAGGAAATTTCAAACATGAAATTTGAATTAGATCAAAGTAAAATTGACAAAGACAAACAATTTGACGGTTACTATGTTTATGAAACAAATATGCTAAATTTGAATGTCTTAGATATAGTTGAAAAATACCAAAAACAGTGGAATATTGAAGCTAATTTTAGAAGTCTAAAAGGTTTATTGAATATTCGTCCTGTATTTTTAAGAATTGACGAGCATATTCTAGCTCATACACTTTTGTGTTTTATCTCGCTAGTTATTTTAAAAACTATAATTTTTAAAATCAACAAACATATTAGTGATAACAAGTTATTTGAAAACAATCAATTAACTGAGATTGGTTTAGTAACGATGTTACAAAAATTAAGACAAAGGGTTGAATTTAACACTTTAGATCAGCAAATGATATTTAAAAATCGCGATGGTGTCCCTAGTGATCCGAATATTTGAAATAGGTACGATTTTTACTTTAATATCTTAATAAATAGGTAAAAAAATTGTAATTAACTTTTAACAAAAAATTTAAAAAAGTCCCTAAAACCGGATACTTTTTTAAAATTACCTTATGAAACTGGGAAACTCGGGGTAAAAATTAGCCTTATTATTCAGGATTTTATAAAAACTATAAATATTTAATTTTATAGGATCTAAAAAAGTGCCTAAAAACTTTGGAAAAATAACTATCAAGACAAAAACACTAAATTTTAAATCTGACCATTACGAAAGAAAAATCTACTTATTAATAAAATAAAGCAAACTAAGATGCCAAAATTTTAACTTAAAAAGCAAAATATGAAATATTTAAACTACTTTTTTAGGTTAAAAACACTGGCAAAAATCAATTCAAGGATAAAATAACAAAAATCATAAAAAAATACAACTACTATTTAAACTCAATGCAAATAGAAAACTCATTTTTATTTAAATTGAGCCTAAAAAAATATATGAAGTTTTGAAAGAACAATAATTAAAAGCCTTAAATTTACAGATTTCTAAACGGTTAAATTTAAGGCATTCCATTATATTTAAAGCCATAATGGAAAAAATGGCATTATCTAAATTTATTGTGCCAAAACATAATCAAGTCCTCCTTAATTCTAATATCAAAAATTTATTCTTTTATTCTTAGCGTGAGTTTTATTATAACCTAAAATTTTTTTAAACCAAGCATTTTTTTTTTTTTTTACAAAAGGCTAAATTTAAAATAATAAATGACCCTTTAGTTCAAACTCAAAAGGTCATTTTATTTAAATTAGCAGAAAAATTCAGGCAACTAGTTTTTATCTATCATTTTGGCTGCACCACTTTTGTTAATTTTTTCTAAATTAAACCAAAATACTAAGCAAAATTGTTAAAACTAAAACAATTAAGATGACTAATTTGCTAAATTTTGACTAACGATTTTTTGCCTTGAAATTAAAAAAATAGCTTTATTTAGAAGCTATTTTTTGGCAAAAACATCTTTTTGTGTGCCTAGACCTTCTGGAAATAAATTAGTTTTAAAATCACTTTGATTTTTATAAAGTTCTGAAAGGGCTTTTCAATAAGATTTTTGCTGCTGAGCATCACTAGAAGCATCGCCATAAATTAAATCATATTTAGGAAGATTATATTTGCCATAATAACCTTTATAATCATAGCCATAAGAACGCAAATTTAATGTTAAATTTGCCGAAGCTTGTGAGTCTGAGGCATAAACAACAGAATAAAGTTGACCATCTTTAAAGAAAACAGGACTACCAGATAAACCACCGCTTGCAGTATAATTATCAATAACAGTTCCAAGACCACCATTTAAATATTTCTTGGATTTACGTTGCTTATCGGTTTGGTCAAAATAATCGAGTTTTGTAAAAGATTTAGCCAATACTGGTGCGCTTATAAAATAATCGCTAATTCCGGGAATATTTACAAAACTACGGTAGGATCTTGACCAAGAAAATTCCGAACCGCCATTAATTAAAGGATCTTTTTCGTTTCTAGAATTAAAAAGACGGAAATTTTTATTAATCCAAGGCGAAACGCTGTAATCTTTTAGTGCAAAATCGGTTGGATAATCGTTTTGAGAAATAGTAGGGTCGCCTTTTGAACCTGGGTAACCTAAACTATAAAAAGGGGTTTTTTCTAGATTTGAATATTGATCTGAATTAAACGGATTAAATTCGGAAATTTTTAGTGAATTTGATTTGTGATTATTATAAAATTCTTCAGTAATTTGTTTAGCTTCTCACTCATTATTGAAATTTATTTCAATTATTGCAAAGTCAAGAAAATCATCAACATTCTGGAGATCTTGTTGATCACTAAAATCGCTAGGTTTGAATTTAAAAACATCAGAACCCATTAAAATAGTTCTAACATTCATACTTTGAGTTGGTTTTTGGCGGACTTTTGTTTGGTCAACAGGTCCCACTGATTCTGGAGATTCTCAGCCGGTATTGTAAATTTTGCCATTGTTTTCTTTGATATCAAGTTTAACTGTGTTATAAAATTCATCTCCAGTTGAGGCATTTCTTGAGGTTGGCAAAATTGTATTTAAAGGAACACTTTGTTTTAATTTTGTAAGAGTTATACTTTGTGTATTTAAACGTAAATCAGAATCATTATAATTTGAAAAATCACGGCCATAATGTTTACCTTCATGAAAATCATTGGCAATTTGCAAATTATTTGCAACGTGAGCGTTAGTTAAAAAGAATCATTTTAGTGGATAGGATGAATTTTGCGGAATTTGGTAGTCTAAAATTCCTAAGGTTCCAAAGAAAAAATTTGTGCGCGTTAATGGATTGTTGTTATGACTTGGGTGGGCTTCATGTGCGACTAAATTTTCGATTTTTATTGAAACAACATTTGGAATTAATTTCCTATAATCCTCAGAAACAATTTTTCTTGGCAAACCAAGTCGATTTGGACCACCAAAAGTATAGTCAGAATTTTCGCTAGATTTTCATCAAGCCGGCGTTTTAAATCCTGCCTCGTAAGTATTGAATTTTATTTTATTTGTATTTCCATTATCATCAAAAACCGGTAAGGAAAAAAGGCGAAATTGTGCATTTTCAAATAAAGGTTGGTTTGATTCTTTTGCTTTTTGATTTAATTTTGCAATAGTTTCAGGCTTTTGTTTTGGAAAATTTTCGGGCTTTTTTTCAAGTTCACTTTTAGATCCAAAACCAATACCACCGCCGCTAAAAGTAGAATTTATACGATACCAATCTCATTCTTTTTCGGGAAAATCATTTTCGTATTGATCCAAAATTGTGCGCTTGCCATCACTGGAAAAACGACTAAAATTTTGACCAGAAGGACGAGAATTACTAATTAATTCAGCAATTTTTTTATCACGTTCTTCTGATGATTGAGGGTTTTGGGGGCTATTAGGCGGCTGCTGATTGATTGGTTTTTCTTCTTTAAAAATATCTTTAAGCGCGCCTAAGGTTAGTGTTGCTGTGGATCTTTGAACCTCAAGGTCGTATTGAGTTTGTTTTGCAATTTTTTCCAGAGCGCTAAAAACATTGTTAATTTGGTTGATTTTTTCCTGTTTTTTACTTAAATCTTTAACATTATTATCAAGAAGTTGAAAAACTGACTTTTGTGATTCAGAAATGAATTTTTTAAACTCGTTTTCTGATTTTTGGCCAAAAAGTGATTCAAAATTTGAATTAATTTTTTGGAAAACTAACTCAGTTTCGGGCGAACTCGAAAAATTTCCTTCAGTTGGAGGGGTTTTTTGACTTTGTTGATTTTGTTCTGAAGGTAGTTTTTGCTGTTGGTTGCTACCACAAGCGATTGCAAAAAATGGAACAGATAAAAGTGGAAATAAAAATTTAATTTTCATTTTATACATCTCCTGAGAATCCATCTTGAACACTGTTTTGTCCAACGTTTTTAACTGAAACTTGAACAAAACCAATTTGTGAACCAACCTGTTTTAAAACTGATTCATTTTCAACATAAAGATGATTTACTAATAAATTACGTGAATTTGCGGCTCTAATAAAAGCGCTAATTTCAGTTATTGCATCTCCGCTTGGTGTTCCAGATAAAAAGATGGCTATTGGGCTTGAAGTTTGGGCGCCACTATTATCGCGAAACTCAATTTGGGCTCCACCTGGTTCGTCAAAGGTTAGTCGTGAACTTAATTGTCCACCGTTAAAATCGTCTCATTTTGCAACAAAATTGTTAGTTTGATCAAGGCCAAAAATTAATTTTTTAAATTTTATCGGACGAAATCCGGTAAAATCATCGTTTGCATAAGGATCATCTTTTCAATTTTTAACATGTTCATTTCAGATTTTATCGTATTTTTCAAGACTTAAACCTTTGAGTGATTTGATGTTCTTTGCCCGTGAAAAATCAAGATTAACCGGATGACCGCCTTTACCTCCGTGAGATCCTTGGAAAATTCGCTGATAAACTTTTGAGTCAAAAACAATTGAAAGACCTTCGTCAACAGTTTGAATTGTATCATGAGCATCTCAGGCTAAAGTGCTAAAAACAATTGATCCAGGTATTTTTTCACCAGGATAATTTTTATGAAAAGTTGCGGCATTATTATAATCAAAACTAATATAATCAATGTTTTTTAGTGCATTTGGATTAATTGACCAGTTATCTGATAATGCATCAATATTTGAATAGAGTTCAAGTTCATCAAGTTTGATTTTTTCTAAAGGACGTAAATTAGCTGTTGCATTGTAATTATCAAGGAAAAGCGTTAACTTTTTAATTGAAGATGGAATTGAACTTAAAATATTTTCAACGTTTTGGTTAGAATTTTTATCGCCGACATTTTTAAGAACAACAGCTTGAATTTTACTATCTTTTTGGATTACTTTTGTTAAAATTTCCTGAAATTTTTTAAATGCATCATTATCATTAGCATCAAGGACAATAACTTTGAGTGGTTGGCGATTAGCTCTGTCCTCATTTTTATCATTAGGGGTATAATTATAAATTTTTACTGAATTTCCTAGTGAATTATCAATTCCGCTAAATTGACTAGAAATATCACTTCGGTCTCAACCTTCATAACTAAGGTCAGAAATTGTTCCCGGAGTTCGTGAAGCTCATGAAGGAATATTTATTAGCCGTTTTTTATTTGCTTCTTTTAGTCGATTTAGCACAGGATTATCAGATTCATTTTCATAACCTCAAACATAGGGTGAATCAACCGAAGGCAGCATTCCGCGCAAAAGCATTTTAATTTCTTCTTGATTAAATGATTTTTTTGTTTGTTTTAGCTCTTCAAGTATTTTTAGATCGCTTTGGGTACGCTCGAGTTGATATGCAGGCGCATTTGAACCAATAAAAGTTCGTAATTTTTGGATACGAAAATTTTCTCACTCGACTTTAGTTGACCTAAGATCGCGATTGTAGCGCGGATCGTCAAAATAGTTATCATAAATACGATTAATTTCGTCAATTTCTTGTTGAAATCCAGCAATTTTTGCTTTTGCTTCTTTGATTGAATTATCGATTGCTTGACTATATCGCGCTAGTGCAATTGCTTTTAATCTTTCAAGATTGGAATTTACTTGCGTTTGTGATGGACTAATTACTTTTGGCTCCTCACGAGGGATTGGTCTAGGTTCGACTCTAGGTTGATTTATCGGTGCTATTATTGCTTTTTTAGGGGTTGATGTGACTGGTTTTGGTTCTGGTTTTGGTGTTTCTACTTCTGCTGGTTGAACTGGTTTGGGAACATCTATTTTAGTAACTTCCGGTTTTGCGATTTCAGTTTGTACTGGTTTTTCTGGTTCTTTCAGAACTTCATTTCTATCTTGGGGAGAAAAAACTATTTGAGGTCTAGGAATTTCACCTGTATAAGGATTTAATTGTTGGGTAAATCCAATAGCTAAAGTTGCAATTAAGGCAGGGGTTGTTACTAATAAAATTGTTTGTTTTCGTTTTGAAACTCTTGGTAAAATACTCAATCTCATAATCAGGGTCACCCTTTCTAATTGTTCATGAGATAAATTTTACTATAAAAAATGAGACAATGCAAAAAAATGTAAAATTAGATAAATTATAAATTAGTATGTTGGTTTTAGGCTGGTCTAAAAATGTGTCAAAATGAAACAATTCAAATCGATAGTTGAAGACAAAAATAAATCCCAGTTTCCCAGTTTGATGAGATAATCTTAAAAAAGCGTCGGGTTTTATGGACTTTTTTAACTTTTTGGCAAACTCAGGAAAAATAACTATCAAGAAAAAAACTAAATTTTAAATCTAACACTCATGAAAGAAAAATTCAACTACTATTTAAACTCAATGCAAATAGAAAACTCGTTTTTATTTAAATTGAGCCTAAAAAAATATATGAAGTTTTGAAAGAACAATAATTAAAAGCCATAAATTTATAGATTTCTAAACGGTCAAATTTATGACATTGCATCATATTTAAAAATATAATGAAAAATTCGCATAACTAGTTTTTTAGACAAAAAACATAATTAAGTCCTCCCTAATTCAATATCAAAATTTATTAATTTATTCTTAGTGTGAGTTTTATTATAACCTAAAATTTTTTTAAACCAAACATTTTTTTTTTTTTTTTCAAAGGGCTAATTTCAAAATTATAAAAATTAAGATTTTAGCGTCAAAAAATCCGAATTTACCGGTATTTTTACATATTTATATTCACTAAAAAATAATTTTTGCCATCAAACTGGGAAAGTCAGAAGGTCAAAATTTTGAAAATGTAACTATTGCTTTCCAAATAAAAGTACAAGTTTTTATTTGGGATAAATTATCTTTTCAGATTTTTCAAAATAAAATGTTAGAAAAAATTAACAAAAATCAAAATCATAGATAGAAACTAGTTTTCCGAATTTTTTCTAGTAATTAATAGTAAATAAATTTTTTTAGATTTTCTCAAGAAGACCTAAGGCATATTTAGCGGCACTTTGAGCGCCTTGTTTTATGTTGAAATTAATTTGGGAAATGTCAAGATTTTGGCCAATTTTATCGCTCAAATATTTAATACAATAAAAATTCAAGTTATTTTTAGCACTTATTTGAGCAAAAGAAAATGATTCCATATCAAAAAAATCAACAAATTGAAAATCTTTTACTTGATTTTCTTCAAAAATAAAACTATTTGATGAGCCTAAATTAAAATTTTGAGCAGCAATTAAATTATTCTCGTAAAATTTAGGTTCAAATGGTAGTTGGCCTGGCTGATATCAAGGTGTTTTTGCATCAAGTAAATAAAAACGTTTAGGAAATATCAATTGATATTTCATTTTTGAAAAATCAATTGATGAACTTCCACCACAAGCGCCATAATTTATTATATTAGTAATTAAAAATTTTACTGCAACTGTCTGGGCAAAAATAGCCGAATTAATTAAGCCAATTTGCGAATGAATATAAAAAAAATAAATATTTTTATATTCATAAACTGGAAAATTTAGGTCTAAAACACTAACATTTTTTATAAATTTTGCACCAAGTAACTCTAAATTTACTTGTTCTTGCTTATCAGCATAAAAAATAGCGGTTTTAATCTTGATGTTTTTCATATAGTTTCATTTGATTGGCTGAGTTTTTCATATTTTCATGCTCAATTTTGGACATTCTTACAAGTTGACTAAAGGCTTTATTTAAGTCTTGTTTTGCTAAGTCGCGTAATTTTTGAATACCTGAAAATCGACGTCCGCGGGCTAATTTATCGGCGACATAAATTGCTTTGTCAAATAATGACATTTCAAAACAAAGGGTTGTATGACAAGAAATAGCGCGGATTATTTGCTCAAAAGGTAGTAAATAAACATTTTTTAATCAAATTGACGCCGAAAGTTGGTGAAGTTCATAGTCTTGAAGATCGCTAGCATCAATTTTTTGGGATTTAAGAAAATCAATATGTTCTTGCCTGGTTCATTTTTTGGTTAAATCATGAAATAAGCCAGCATAATAAGCTTGTTTTGAATCTAGACCATAAATTTTAGCATACTCATTAGAGAGTTCGGCGGTATTTTTTGAATGGATAAATCGGTCTGAATTGCCAAGAAAACCTTTAAGAATTGAATTAGCATATAAAAAATTAGCACCAATAAAAGCATTTACTTTTGGATCAAGGCCAAAAAAGTTTCCATTTCTTATTTGTGAAGAACTAAAATTGGGCAGCTGGGTTGGCAAAATTAAGGCATTATAACGCTTAACATTTCCTAAATCAGGATAATTTTTACGATTAAAAACAACAAGTTGGACTTTTTGAAGAATTTCCTTGTAATTTTTCCACTTTTTAAAACAGGCAAGATTATCTGAACCTATTATTAAAAAAAGTTTTGCATTAGGATATTTTTGTCTGAAATAATTTACTGTTTCAATTGTGTAGCTAATTTTTTTTGCTTTAATTTCATAATCACAAACTTGTGTTTTTTCAATTTGAACTAATTTTAGCATTTCAAAACGAAATGCGGGATCAATGTTGTTTTCTTTATTATTTTTTAACGGATTTATGTAATTTGGTACAAAAAAAAGCATATCTAAATTTAAAAAATCGATTGCTTTTTTTGCAATTTGTATATGAGCTTTATGAACGGGATTAAATGAACCGCCATAAATTGCAATTTTTTCTAATTTCATTTTTTAATACTCGGTTGCTTCAAATGTAACTGCTGAACGCATATATTTAAGTTTTTTTGATTTTTGAATTTCTTTTACAGGATTTTTTAAAAAACGGCGAATATAATCACCAACTCCACCTTCTTTGTTTGTTTTTTTAAGAATAACGGTTGCATGCTTTTTTACTTGCTGAGGCGAATTTGCCATTGCAACAGAAATTGTTGAAATTTCAAACATACCAATATCATTGTAACTATCACCAATTGAAATTATATTTTCTAAGTCAATTTTATAATAACGTGAAAGCATTGAAACTGCCTTAGATTTATTAACCCCAATTGCGGTCATATCAAAAACGTATGTGTGATTTTCTCCCTTTGATCAAGCCGAAAATTCACCTAGATCACCGTAGCGTCGCTCTAAATATGATTTAAAATCGTTTATGTTTGTAGTTGGTTTTGTATCAAGAATTAAACAAGTCGGTTTTAAGGGTATTTTATTGTAATTTAGACCAGGTTTTAGATTTTTAATATGGTCAAATCCAAAAACTTGCTCTAATTGTTTATCGCGTTTTTTGATTTTAGCTCATCCAGGTCCTTCAATTGCAACATTTGAGGTTTCAGCTTTTACCCGTTTGTCGCCGATTATATATAAAATGTCGTTCAAATTTATGTAATTAATTGTTGGAATAAATTCAGAATCTGTTGGGTTATGAATATAAGCGCCATTAAAATTAGCAACAATTGTATTTAGACCTAATTTTTCGTATATTGGTTTTGTTGATCTTCAGGGTCTTCCTGTCAGAATGCAAACAACATGCCCTAATTCAACAGCGCGCTTAATTTCTGATTCAGTATCGGGATGAATTTCAGAATTTGCACTATCAGAAAGCACTGTACCATCAAGATCAAGAACAAAAAGATAGCGATTTTTTGAGATTTTCATTTTGTGAAATTATACCATAAATTTACTCGATATTATTATTTTATACCGATACAATTTTTAAAATATCAAATAATGTTTTCTTATTAGTAAATTAGCTTTAATTATTGTTTTTAAGTTTTAACTTAAATTTATTATAAATTCTTAAAACATTTGTAATTTTAGCTATAATTTAGGCGGTTTTTGCTTAGATTCTTAGGTTTGCTAGAATTGCTTTGGCTTTTTAGGAAATTTTTAGGATTTTCTAAAAAGTAAATTAATATCTACTCTCAACCACTTAAAAAACAAAACTAATTGTTTACTAAATTTTTTGTTTTGAAAACTAAATTTTCGAAAGAAATTATAAACTTAGTGAGAAAAACAATCGATTTTAGAAGGATTCTTCTAATTTTGACAAAATTTTGATGAAAAAATTCAAGTAGTGGATTTCCTCGTAACTATAATAAAAAATGACTTGAAGATAGAAAAATATTCGTAAACTTTTTGATAGAAAAAACCTCGTTAATGAAAGTTTTATTCAACTAATATATTATTTTTTAGGGTCTGTATAATTATCAGGATAAGTTCCATCATGGATTTGTTGCAAAATTTGGTCTTTTAATTTAGGTTGCTTTGTGCGGCTAAAAAATCGATTATCGTTAGCGTTATAATAAATCATTGTAATCATGTCATTTAGCTTTACGTTGGAAGGAGTATATCAATTCGTTCCCCCTCATCAACTTTTGGATTCGGCAGGGTTCCCTATTATGTCATTAATAAATTTTTTGTATTCATTATCCCTCGAATTGCTTACTTTAGATTGGTTTCCATTGTGCAATGAGGCGCGTATTATTTCAGAAGCCTTCCAGGACGAAAAAAAACTACCATAAAATAATTGGTCTCTAAACCAATCTTTAGAAATCCTAGATTCATAAGTATAAAAAAGAAGGATTAGCGCCAGTCTATAAAGGAGTCTTCCTTTTGATGAATTTTTAAAATTGCTGATTGATATTCTATTAGAACTTGTGCCCTCAGAGTATCAAATTCTATAAAATAATTTTGAAATTGCTTCAAGCTGAGGATCTTTTTTATTTGATGTAAAAAGATCCTGAAAAGAAATTCCAGTATAAGTTATATGATTTAATTCTTTTAAAATTGGCGAAGCGTGATTTTCCTTTGTCTTATCTCAGTCCGGTGAGGCTAAAAATATTAAATCAAAGAAATCAGCGAGTGTTTTAGTTGATATTTTTTGTCCAGTTGGTGTGTTTAATGTTAAATTTTTTTCATCAATTAGTTCTTTTTGTTCCTTTTGACTTGGACCTGTTGAGTCATCGACGCTAATTTTTGGTTCAATTTTGACCACTAAATCAAGATTAATTAATTTTGCAAAATCTAATTTACTAAAAATAGCACTGAAAAAGCTAGATGCTTCTTTACTTGAATCTAAAGTTTTAACTGCATTTAACATTTGATCTAAAATATCAGAAATTAAAGGATTATCAAAGCCAAGACCAATAAATTCTTTTAAAAAAGTTTTAGGAATCTCTCTTGGTTTTTGAACTTTATTAGTTAAATTTGGGTTGCTGCTGTCTAAATTTAAGTTTAAATATGAGGCAATTATATCAACGGCTATATCTAAAAATCCATCATTTTTTACTAAAAAATCAAGCACATGTCACAAATAGGCCTTCAAAAATTGGCTATTAGTTTGCTTTTGCGAACTCTGGCTTTGATCGGTAGTTTTATTACTTTTATCATCGCCTAAAAATTTAGTTAAGATTGCTGAAAATGTTTTTACATCTTTAAATGATTGTTGATTTTTATTTATATAGTCTAAAATTCGAAAAATAAAAAGTTTGTTTGCAGAATTTGGTAAAAATTCTAACAACAAACTTTTAAATGTTGGCTCAATTTTTTTCTTGGTTTCTTCTGACAGACCGCTAAAGATTGAAAAACTGGAAATATTTCCAACGCTTAATAGGTCGATTTTTTCTTTGAAAAATTTAGATTTAAAAATTTTGGTCAATATATCTCAAATATTATTTTTTTCTGACTCTTCAATTTCACTATAAACTGTTCCAATTTGCTTGACTAGTTCAACGATAAACTCTTCATTTGCAATCTCGGTTTCTAATAATGAATTCAAATTTGAAGTAGAAAACTGACCGCTAGTTAATTTAGTCAAAACAGTTATAATTTTTGTTAAAAAAGCATTTTCTTTTGAATAATTTGCTGTCTTTTTGACTGAATTTTGGTTTTGTGTTTCTGTTGAAGATGAAGTTGGAGATTGTTGCTCAGAACCAGAATCGCTAAATGGTTGAGCTTTAATTTCAAAATCAGAAATATCTTGACTTACATTTATTTGCTGAGGTTGATCTGAAAAAATATCTATTGATTCTGGCTCATTGGCGTAATAACTATCAATATTATTTTTAATTATTTTCTTAATTAACTTGAAAAAAGATTCAAATTCTGTCTGTTCAAATTCAGTTTTAAAAATTTTTTCTGATAGTTTTGTAAAATTGCCTATTAGATTATTCTTTTTTTCGTCTAATTGAACAATAAATTCACCGATAATTTTATTAAAATATTGCTTTTCAAATAAAGACTTAATTAACGATAAATTATTCAATGGCTTATTAATTTTTGCTTTTGCAACTATTTTAAAATAGGAATTAAATAAATCTTTAAGTCCATCAGATTGTAAAAATGAATCAAAAATTGGAGCAATATCTTCACGATATTCATCTGGAATGCTCGATAAACTTGATTTAATTTGTTCTGAAATAGGCTGAGTTTTCATTACTTCGGCAATTAATGAAGAAATTTTTTGTTGATTAAGATTACTTTGATTTTGTTTGCTTGTTGCCTCTGAAGAATAATAATTATTTGCAATATCAACACTAAAACTATCAAATAAAGTCTCAATAACCGATTTATTAGGGGTTGGATTATTAGAAATTGCATCAAGAATAATAGTAATTATTGATTTTATTGTTAACGGCGGTTGAATTGTTGTTTCTTTTTGAATACTTAGAATTGAATCCTTTAGTTTTGTCAAAAAATCACGAACAAGTTCTAAAATTGTATTAACAGATTCTGGTTTTAAATTTAGTTTATATTCATCCAAAATTGCCCGTAAAAATTGAGAAATTGATTCTCAAGTTGTTGTATTTCCTAAAAAAAGTGTAAAAACTTTTTCAATTAATTCAGAGTTTTGTGTAATAAAATTCTGAATTAACGAACTAAAATCAGGGTTTTCTTCAAACTTTTTATCGTCAAAAAAGTAATCAATAAGTTTTGAAAGTAATGCTTCAACTTCTGAAGATTCAAAGAAGCTAGATAAAATATTTAAAAGTGGTTTTTGAATTTTTTCTTTGTTAAAAAAACTATTTTGGTTTAATTTTTCGATTAACTGTTTATGTAAAAATGATTGATCAAAAAGGTTTTTGAAAAATAAAAGCAGATCTTGAGTTGAAATTTTGCTTTTAAAATCAAGGCTAGCAAGACTTTTTAAAAGTTTATAAATTTGCTCCTGGCTAAAAAAATTATTTAGAAAATAACTAGAAAAATTTTGAAATGAAAGTTGTTGGTCAAGAAGTGCGATTTTTGCTGAATATTCTTGAATTTCTGATTCATTATTTGCTTTTCTTGCCGATTCAAGGTTAGTTTTAAGTGAGTCATACTGGCTAAAATTTGATTTTGTAAAGGTTTCAAAAGTATTTATTGCGCCTTTGACAAAAGCAAAAATTAAGTTGTTAGTTGGACTTGTTTTATCATCTTTTCAAATTTGATATTTAGCGTAAAAATCCTCAAAAATTAGCCTAATAATTTCCGAAAAAGTTTTAACCGATGTAGGTTTTAGACCTTGCTCACTTAGCGAATTGCTAATTAAATTAATTAGACTAGTTAAAAACTCTTCATTTTTAACATTTTTTGCAAGGAAATCGTAAATATTTTCCTCAAGTTTTGGCAAATTATTAGCTAAAAACTGAAAACCAAAACGATTTAAATCATCAATTCGCTTATATTGGCTTTTATTTATCAAAAAATCATTAATTGCAGAATTTACAATATCTGATAAAGGTTTGAATGAATTTGAAACTAAAAAATCTTTGACCGAATCAAAAAGAAAGGAAAAACTAGCATAATTTGGCGAAGAAGTATCAATAAAGTTGCTTAGGTCAAATTTTGTTAAAATTGGGTAAAATTTATTAAGTAATTTTTTAAGTGATTCAATTTGATTATTGCTTAGCTCAAAACTTAAAAGTTCATGAAATAAATCAAGTAAATTTTTGGAATCTTTAAAAAAAGATGTGTAATTTGTATAAATTTGGTCAGCAAAAATTGATGAAATGCTCTCAATATTTTTATAATCAGATTTCTTAATAACTTCTAAAAAGTTTTTAGCAGCAATATCATTCAATTTGGTTCAGACATTTGTTCGGACAATAACATCAGCAAGCGAAACTAAAAGATCAGTGAGCGAATCTTGATCATCTTTAGACAAATTAAAATTAAAATTATCGTTAATAATTCCAACTAGAACCTTAACAGACTCATGATGTTTTAGTGTTTCAGAGATAAAATTACGGATAAAACTAACATTATCCGCGTCATTTTGAGGATTTTCAAGGTAAGTTTGGATTATTTGCTGAAAACTGGCAGAATTTTTATAGTCTTTTGTGCGAAGCTGAAAATCAGTAATTATTTTTGTAAATAATTTTCTAATTGAGTCAAAAGTAAAAACTACCTTTAAATTATCTTTATATGCAACATCAAGTTTGATAATATTATTAATTATAAGATCCTGAACTAAACTTTGGCCAAAAATAGAAGCAAAAATTAGTTCTTTAGTTTTTTCAGGATTTTCGCTAGCAAATTCAGAAGTTACAACAGTATTTAAAACATCAATTATCTGTTTTTCATTAAAGCCGGCAAAAATTTGATTAACTAAATCAGAAATTGTTGCCTTTTGTCAGTCTTGGGTGTCAATAATATTTTGAACATAAGTCTGAAAGCGCGTAATTATTTGACTAAAAAAGCCACTTGAGAAAATTTTTTGCAAAATTTGGGCAAAAGAAGCGCCAGCTTTTTGATTTTCCTTTCAAAAATCAGTTAAAGTTTTTTGCACGCCTGGATTATTTTGGAGTCCTAACTGGACAAAACGGCTTAAAAAATCACCAAAATTATTATTTAATATAACATTTACAAAATTTTCAAGCGGTGATTTTTCAGTTTTTTGAATATCTGCAGTCGTTCTTTCTTCAATCTTAGAGGTCTCAGAAATAAACTTATCAGTTGAGCCTTCAAGACTTAAGGCCTCAAGAATTTGTGAATTTGATGCTATATTTAAAGTACGACGGTAATTATTTAAATCTTTTTCGATATAATCCTTATCTCAGCCTAATTTTTTGTGTTCTTCGTTTTTAAATAAAATATCTTGTTCCAAAGCAAGTTTGAACAAGAGGTCTTGGGCCATTTTTTTATAACCTTTTGTCGAAGGGTGAATATCTAATTCTTTTGTTGCAAACTCAGTTGGATTTTCTTGTCAAATTTTTTCATTATACAAGTCAACATATTGAACTTTTTGAACTTTGGCAACCTGTTTAATTGTTGAATTTAGTCGTTTTATTGCTAAATTAGCGTAATTTTCGGGCAAACCTATTTCATTTGTTAGTAATTTTTCAAAAAATTTAACAATATTTGATGTCAAGGAATTATAACCGACTAAAACGATTCGAACATTAGGGTTGATTTTGCGCAAATTTTCAACTAAGGCTAGCAAATTTCTGTAAATTTTTTGGTAAGCTAGTTCAATATTTTGCATAAATTCAAAACTTGCCTCAGCTTTTGTGGCAAGTTTTTGCAATGGTTTTGCAATTACACGAAAATCAATAGACTCAATTAAATCATTTGCTCCTAATGAAAGAGTTATTAAATTTGAATCTTGGATTTTTTTGTGGAGTTTTGGAAAACTTGTTGCCGAAAAGTCATCAAAAACTTCACGAATTTGCTTTCCATATGGCGAATTTAATTTTTTGTCTAGATGATAATTGAAACGAAAATGTGTTTTGTCTGAATTTTTGTATTTTTCATTTTCAGGATTGAGTAAATATAGTCAATCTGTGACTGTTGTTCAAGAAAGTGCCAAATTATCGAACGATTTAAGGGCGTTTGGATTAACTTTCTGAATAAAATTAGCAAAAAAGGCAGGATACGAAAGTCCTTTTACTTGATTATTTTCATCAAGCATACCTCTAACATCAAAAGAATAATCCCAGTTAAAACCAGCAGAAATTGAATCACCTAATGATAAATAATTAATTTTATCCAAAAGCTCTTCAGTTTCTTGGACTGAGTGGGTAATTGGTATGTTAATTTGATCGGTTTTATCGCGATTTTTTATACCAATTAAAGTAATTCCAGAAATAGTTAAAGATAAGGTGCTAAAACTCAAAAATATTTTGAATGCTTTAGAAAAATCAGGTTTTGAGATACTTTTTTTCATTATTTTACCCCGCTTCTTTTTGTTTTTCTAGATTTTTTTAATAAAAATCGATTAGATTGGTCCAATTAGTTAAGGAGCAAACTAGAAAATAAAATTAAATTATACACTAAATAAGTTTAAAAAAACTTAGATAATTATTTTTTCTGAAAATTAGTAGAAGAAATTCAGACATTAATTTTTATCTATGATTTTTGATTGTTCAACTTTTGTTAATTTTTCTGTTAATTCATTTAGTTCTAGGCCTTAATTTTCCCGAGTTTCCCAGTTTTAAGACAAAAATTCACTTTTTAGTGAATATAAATATGAAGAAACACCCGTAAATCGGTGTTTTTTTAATGTAAAACCTTAATTTTATAAGTAGCATTTGGTAGCATTTTAAGTAATTTTATGGTATAATTATAAATTATGAAAAAACAAAAATTAACTAAGTTGGTTTAGTATCGATGTTGCAAAAATTAAGACAAAGGGTTGAATTTAACACTTTAGATCAGCAAATTATATTTAAAAAACACGATGGTGTCCCTAGCGATCCAAACATTTGAAATAGATATGATTTTTACTTTGATATCTTAATAAATCACTAATAAAATTGTAACCAACTTTTACCAAAAAACTTAAAAAAGTCCCTAAAACCGGATACTTTTTTAAAATTACCTTATGAAACTGGGAAACTCGGGTAGGCCTTAATTTTTGTTGCATAATTATAAAAAAGCCTCGTAAAAACGAGGCTTTTTTATAATTAAAATTTGTGATTAGACATATTCGGATCTAAATTTTTCAAAAAGTTTATTATATTCTTCTTCAGTTTGAGGCGTGTCAAATAAAACAAAACCTTTAAAGGTGATTCCAGTTTCAGATCTTCCTCAAGGTAGTTTGTCAATTTGTTCTTGAAGTTGTGATTTGGTAGTTCCAAAAGTAAAACCTTTTTCAAAATTTAATTTTGCACCTTCTGGTATATCGCGGCTTCAGGTAAAAATCGGTTTTTTAGCATCATCAGATTCGGTAGAATAAAACTTAATGTTCATAACTGATTTATTATTAGATTTTTTTTGAACATCCACGCCTAAAATAATAGTGGATCTAGAATTATTAAGAAAATCATGAAAATCATTGTGAGGATTTTTTGGGTTGATTCCTATTACAGTTTTCATAGTACTCTTATGAATTGCAACTATAATTTCACCATTATATGTTGATTGAAATCCTTCTTTATCGGTTGTTAGAAATCCATCACTATTCTCACGAAGAAATTTAGCCGGCGGCTTAGGGACAAAATCAGCACCAATTTTAAAAACATCGTCCACTTTATATTGCTTTTCAATAACTAAGTTAAAATCTTTTTCTTCTTCACCTGTTTTTAGTAAAAAATATTGGAGTAAATCTATCTTAGGCAATTTTTTTGGTTTAAAAGCATAAAGGAAGGAAACGCCGTCTTTTAATTTTAGATCTGTATTGTTATTTACAGTTTTGTGCAAGGAAATGCCACCTTCAGCTAGATAAATGCCTTGTTCCTGTTCATCTATATGTACTTTTTCTTTTGATATTTTTGAAGGCGCTTCGTTTGCATTAAACCTTAAATTTGGATTATTAACAGCTGAAATTGATTTTAAAACTTGCTGTTTTTGGCCATCTTCTAAATATTGTTCTTCTGTTTCAATATTAGTTTTTCAATCTAAAAATAGGTGTGTTTTTACGGTATCAGAAAAAGATTTATAAAGTTTATTATCTTTATTTACATCATCAACTTCAACTGTTAAATTTCTTTCAATTCCATTAGGAGTTTTAATCTTAAGATTTATTTCATAGGTTTCATCTTGATGATTTGCAGAAATAGAAATAGAAGTGCCCTCAGGAAGATTAGATTTTTCAAGATTTCCAAGAAGTTTTCTTAGGTAATCACCTAAAGATTGATCACTTGGAGGGGTAGTTGTATTTGGAGCTGGAGTTGGAGTTGGAGTAGTTGACTCTTCACTTGAAGAAGCGTGAGGGGTTGGAGAAGGGGCAGGAGTTGATTCTTCTGTATCTTGGAATAAGGTCGGTAAAGCACTAACATTTGTATCAACAGTTGTAGAAGCATCTGAGCTATCAGTGGTCTGTTCAGTTCTCTGTTCAGCGTCCTGTTCAGTGTTTGAAACTATTGGGGTTTGAGTAATTTTGTTACTTTTTGTTGCAAAAAAATTAAGAGCATCGAAAAAAGGGGCTAGCTGGGTTGTTATATCTTTTATATCGTAAGTTCTATTTAAAAAAGGTCTGATTTTATCATCAATTGTTGAAGCAAAAACTGTAATTGGCAAATTTTTCTTGATTTCAAAGCTTAAATTGTCAATATCTTGTGATCCTTGTTGGTCAAAACTCTCGATTGCGTTTTTAAAATATGCGCCATAAATTTCCTCGTTTGCATCAAATTCTAGTTCAAAATTGAAAGTATAGGTATTATTTTCGCCAAGTTTTAGACCTAAAGGAAGTAATGTTTCATCACTAAAATTACCTTCAATATTTAGTCCAACATTGACAATATTAGAATTTTTAGGGTCATTTTTGTTTTCTTTTACTGAAAAAGTGATACTTTTTGGGCTAAAATTAGGGATTAAATCTTTAATATCTTCTAGAAATGTTTCATTTTCATTTTCATTTGAATTTGAAGTAAATCAAGAATTAAACTGTTCAAGATCTAAATTTTGAGGGTTTTGGGCAAAATATTCTGATACACTAAGCTTATTTTGTGCTAAATGTTTAGAAATTGCTGAGTTAAATTTATAATTTTTTTTAAAAATTTTTAATAATTCAGAAGATTTTTTTTGGTCGGTTTTCTTAGGTATATCGACAAAGTTAAGTGTTAATTTGCTACTTTTTTGTGTTTTTTTATCAACTAAACTTAATGCTAAGTCAATTTTATTATTAACATCATCAATATTTGTAAAATTTAATTTTTCTTGTTGCAATTCAGGTTTTATTTCAAAATTGGAAGGAAAAACAAAAACCGGTTCAGAATTTATACTAAAAGAAATTCCACCAAATTTAGAAAATGTTGCAAACAGTGCTGAACTTGAATTTTTTGTTTTTTCAAAATTTTCCTTAAATTCATTATAAAACAAAATTGCAATTTCGGTCGCAGTTTTTCCTTCTAAAAATTGTTGATTTAGAAGACTAATTGATGCGCTTAAATTTTGGGCTGAAAAATTCAAGGATTTATCTTGATCTGAAAAATCTAAGTCAAAACTTGCTGTATAATTTATACTTTTACTCGAATTTGAAATATTAACGGCAAGGTTTTTTATTTTATTTGACTCAATTTTTACTTCTGATTGGCTCTTTGGAACAACCAATCTGAAATTGAAATCTGGATATTTTTGACTAATTTGGCTAAAATCAATTGCATTATTTAAGTCAAAATTATATGCAGTATCAAAATGCAAATTTAGCGCATCAGAAGCACTTAATTTTTTAGCAAATTTTGACTTTAGTTTTAAATTAGCAACTAAGCTATCAAATTCAGTAGTGTTAAATTCGGAATTAACATTTAGATTTGTAGCATTAGCTAGTTTTTCGTCAAATTCCGATAATTTTGAATTATAATTTTTTGACTGTAAGGAGATTAAATACGGAACACTGGCAGAAATACTAACGACCGAGCTAACTCCAATAATTGCAAAAATTATATGATTTAATTTAAGTTTTTTCATAATAATTCCCTTTATAAGCTTATTATTTTAATAATAGAGAGCTTGTATGCTCCATGATAATAACGCGGATAGGCTGACTTGAGAAATTTTTAGGATTTTTTTTATCATAAAGATATAAAAATAAATTGTGTTGAACTGGGCTAGCCGGGTTAGTAATTTTCTCAAGTATACCGGTAGTATCAACGTCGTTAGTTTGCATTGATGTTTCTACTGTGCCTGTTGTTTGACTCGGTTTTGCTTTTTTTATTGCATAAAAGCCTAAATCTATATCTTTGTGTTCAAAGGTTAAATAACTACTAAAAGGCAGTTTTTCGACTTGTTTATCAACAGATACTGGCTCGTTTTCCTTTGATTTTGAGATGGCAACTTTGATTTGAGATTCAAAATCCTCAAAATCTTTCTTGGTTAAGAAAACAATTTGCGAATTTGGTGAAAAAGTTGAGACAATTTCATCTAATTTATCAACTTCATCACTTAAAAGTTTATTATCAGGGTTGATTTTTAGTTCAATTTCTGATTTTTTTGTTTGATAAATAACGCTAACTAGATCACCGTTTTTATCAACTGGACCAATATTGTATCAATATTTTACTTTTAAATTTTCAGTTTTTGATTTTTCTAAAGCATCAACATTTGTTAAATTAGGTTCCAGACTAAATTGAATTTTATAATTAAAATCCTTACCAAAATTACCTGTAAAAAGTTTTTGGCTCTTTTGTTTTGAATAAGCTAATGAATAAAAAGCTGCAAGAAAATCGGTAAGATTTTCAATATTATTTTTATTTTCTGTGCTTGAAAAATCAGGTTTAGTGATTTTATTTGATTGTAATTCAATCTGTTTTATAAAATATTCAGGACTAAAAGATGAATTTGTTTTCATCAAATTAAGAGTATTTTTAAGCTCATTACTAATATAAAAACCATTTTCAAGGGGTTTATTTAAATCTAAAAAACCATAGTTAAATGAAAAAAGTCAAACTGTTGGGTCACCAGCTTCATCACCAATTTGACCACGCGGTTGTTTTGTAGGCTTAATTTTAATTTCACTTAATTTTTTAAATAATTCATTACTATTAGAATTTTCTGGTCAGTTTGCTTTATCTTCTATTAATTTAAAATGTTTAAGATAATCAAACCAATATTTTGCGACAAAACTAATGTCTTGTTTTGATAAAAATGACAAAAATTGTGAAATTTTCTCATCACTATTAAAATAATTAGAAAAAATCGATGTTATTCCTTTAGAAGCTGCATCATCAACATTTGAATTTTTAACTAAATCTTCAACAGTTGGTAAATTATAACTATCAACCATTGATTTTAGTTGACTTTCATCAAATCTAAAGCCATAATAGCGAGAATTTTGAAGAACTTTCTTTAATTTATCAAAATTATTTGACTCAATTAGTGCTAATAATTCCTCTTTTGGAATTCCTTGTTGATTTTCTTTTCTAACAAATTCTTGGACTTTTGGTTCAATAGTCAAACTGCTTTTATTAACTGAAGTCGCAAAATCAGGATCATTTTGAGCTAATATTTCAAAATTTTTAATACTTTGTGAAAATTTTTTTGTAGCAACAATTTTATCGTTTCTCTTATCTTTTACAACAATATCGCCATTAATTTGTGCAACAACACTGTTATCTTTAAAATCTAAATTAACTTGTTCAGTATCTAGTTTTATTTGAAGATCTAAAAATTTTGAAATTTGGTTAAAATTTAAATTTGCTAGGTTATTTTGGAATCTAATTTTTGATATTAGTGGTGTTTTTACAATTTTTTCAATAAGTGAATTAAGAAAATCAGCGCGTTTTTCTTTGGTTGCAAAAATTTCATTATTATAGTAATTTAGAAAATCTCACCCTGTAATTAAAGTTGAATTATTTTGGCTAAAATTATTTATTGCAAAATAATCACTGTCAGAAAATTCGCTTAAAACAATATCATCACTAATTGAATTATCAAGGAAAGAATTACTTAAATCGAGTTGAGTAGTAACGAAAAATTTGGAATCCTTGTTAAAATCAGCGGCAATTTCCTTTGAAAAATCAGAAGAAAACTGGGCAACAAAGGTCAATTTATAAATCCCAGGCATTGCTGTTTTTACTAAATATCGATCAGTTATAATTTGATCTTTTACCAAATTTATATCATAGCGAGGCTTTTGAATACCACTTTCAGATTCAAAGTAAAAACTTTTATTGCTAAAAATTTGTGAAATTGTCTCATCAAGGTTAAAGTATTTGTTAATAATTTCTCTAGCTTCAGTGTCATTTTTTGCGCTATTAACTTCTTTTTGAAAATCTTCAACTGAAATTAGCTTTGTCAATTCTTTTTTAAAAGAAAAATTAACCTCACTATTTGTGTAAGGTCTTAATTTTTTGAGTTGGTCTTCTGAATAAGTTGAAAAATTAGAAAGCGAATAATCTGGAACATAATTATAAGCAACTTTTTGTTTAAATAAGTCAGAAGTTGCTGTTTTACCATCGGCTAATTTTTGTGAAACTCGCCAGTAAACTTCGAATGTTTGCTCATTATCATCAGGTTTGATATCAAAAATTTCCAGTTTGAAAGGTTTTCAATTATGATCGGTTGAAAAATTAACGGGAATGCTAGAGTTATTTGTCTGGTAAAAATCAAAAAAATCTGTTAAATCAATGTCAGTTTTTTTGGTATTATCGTCGTTCAAAAGTTTCTTTTTTAGATCTAAATAGTCTGAATTAGCATTTAAATATTTATCCTTTATACTAATGAAAGAAATTGATTTTGCTTGGTTTTGCACATCAATTCGCGGGTTTTTTAGTTCTAAATTTGCAAAAACAACTAGCGGAACGGCAATAATTGCTCCACCAGCAATAGTACTTAGCCCTAAAAGAAAAATATTTTTTTTAGTTAGTAGTTTTTTAGTGATTGTACTCATCGACACACTTCCTCCTAAGTATTCTATAAAAAATTCTAGCAAAAAAAAAAAAAAAAACAAAGAGATTTTGTAAAATAGTATATTTATTCCAGAATATTCAAAAAAAATTCTATCAGAATGAAGCAATACAAATTTAGACTTAAAGACAAATTTAAATACATCAAAATTGACAGTCTAAAGGTTAAAAATTAAAATTTTGCATTTTGCACAAGAATTTGGACAAATTTACAAAAAAGCAACAATAAAAAGATAAACAAAAATCAAAACGGCTTAAAATTTTTAGTTTTTTGCATTAATTCAAAAAAAAGGGAAATTAAATGAATAATTTCCCTTTTTTAAATGTTTTGAAGAAATCAATTGAGTTGACTAATTTTGATTTTATCTTTTTAGTTTTGCTTGTGCAGCACGGGCTGCTTCTCAAATTACTTCGCTATAAGTAGGGTGTGGGTGAATTGCTGCTGCAAGTTCATGAATTGTTACCTCAGCATCCATTGAAACGACAATTTCTGAAATCATATCAGTAGCTACTGGACCGATAAAGTGAGCACCAAGAATTTCGCCATATTTTTTATCAACAATTAATTTAGCAAATCCGTGGGCATCTCCGGCAGCAATTGCTTTTCCAATGTGAGCAAAACTAGCTTTTCCAACAACAAAATCATAACCTTGCTCTTTTGCTTGTTCTTCAGTTAGACCAACTGAAGCAATTTCGGGATGAGTATAAACGCAAGCTGGAACGGTTTTATCGTTATATTTTTCACCTTTTCCAGTTATTGTACTTACTGCAACAACGGCGTGACGGTAAGCAACATGGGCTAGCATTGCTTTTGCACTAAGATCACCAATTGCATAAACTCCGTCAACATTTGTTCTGCATTGATCATCAACGATAACACTTTTGCGAGCATCAAGTTCAACTCCAACTTCGCTAAGACCTTCAGAATTTGGCTCACGACCGATGCTTACTAAAATTTTATCAGCACTAATTTGTTGTCTTTTTCCGTCAAGTTCGTAAATAATACTATCATTTTCATAGCTAATAATATTAGAATTTAAGACAACATTAACACCACGGTCAGTTAAGTTTTTTGTAATAATTTGTGAAATTTCGCCATCAAGGTTTGCTAAAAGTCTTGGAAGATTTTGTAAAATTGTTACCTTAACTCCAGCAGCGACAAAAATTTGGGCAAATTCAACACCAATAACACCGCCACCAATTATTACAATTGAACTAATTTTTTCTTCAAGATTAATTGCTTCTTTTGAAGTTAAAATTTTTCCAGATTGGTAACCTTGTTCAAAACCAGGTAAATTCAATTTACGGTCACGTGATCCAGTTGCAAGAATAATATGTTTTCCACGATAAACTTTATCTTCAACTGAAATTTCGTGCGCACCTAGGAATTTGGCTTCGCCAAAAATGCTTGTAGCTCTTGCAGATTTTACAATTGCCTTAACTCCGCCAACTAATTTGTTAACAACTTCAGTTTTTCGTTGGTGCATTTTCTCTCAGGAAATTTTTACATCAGTTTTTCCTTCAAGACCATAGTCACTAAAGTGAGTTACATAATCAAGAACTTCGGCAGTTTTTAACATTGCTTTTGTTGGAATGCAGCCAACATTTAAACAAACACCACCTCAATATTCTTTTTCAACAATTAAGGTTGATAAACCACTTTTTCCAGCCTCGGCAGCTGCAAGATAACCACCAGGCCCTGAACCGATAACAATTACATCAAATTCTTGGTCAATTTTACCTTGGTAAACTTTGCCAGTATTTACAGAAGAGGTAGGTTTTTCAGGTGCTTTTTCAGCTTTTGGGGCAGGAGCTTTAGCTGGTTTTGGTGTTGATTTTTTTGGACCAAAATCAAAACTTAAAAGATCATTGCTTACTTTTACTTCACCAACAACACTTGCTCCACTTGCTTCTTCTTCCTTTTTCTCTTCAGTTTTAACTTCTTTAACTTCGGCAACATCGCTATCACCTGATCCATCATCAATATAATAAATTTCTTGACCAACGTGAATTGTGTCACCTTCAGCCATTAAAACTTTAACAATTTTTCCGGATTTTGGCGAAGGTATGTCAGCGGTAATTTTGTCAGTTTCAACTGAAAACAACGAATCACCTTCATTAACTTGGTCGCCTTCTTTTTTGTAAATTTGGGCGACTACTCCTTCATGGAGTCCTTCTCCAATGTCAGCAAATTTAAATTTATACATTATAAAATTCCTAAAATTTCTGGTTTTTCTAATAATTCTTTAACTCTTGCGGCAAAACGACCAATTGTAGCTCCATCAATTCAACGGTGATCGGCTGCAACTGTTAAATGCATAATTTTGGCTGCAACAATTTGTCCGTCTTTAACTTCGGCAGAATCAATAATTGCACCAACTCCAGCAATAGCTAATTCTGGATAATTAATTACCGGAACACCATAAAGAGAACCAACAGATCCATAATTAGTAATAGTGAATGATCCGCCTTGCATTTCACTTGGTTTGATTTTACGCTCACGAGCTGCTTTGGCTAGTCTAACAATTTCGCTGGCAATTTCAACGATTGAAAGAGTTTGGGCATTTTTTATTACTGGAACCATAAGACCAGCTTCAGTATCAACGGCCAAACCTAAGTTTATAGTATCAGGATAGACAATTTCATTTGCAGCTTCATCGTATTTTGCAGCAATAATTGGGAATTCACTAAGTGCAATTAAAATGGCTTTTGCAATAAAAGCTAAAAATGTTAGTTTTATCCCAGTTGTTTTTTGCACTGATTCTAAAACAGATTTACGAAGTTTTCAAAGATCTGTTACGTCAATTTGGTTTACTAAATTAACGTAAGCAACAGAATTTCATGAATTTGTCATTGCTCTTGCAATCGCTTTACGGATTGGAGCAATTTTTTCGCGTCTTCCATCTAGTTTTGATGTTGAACTTACCGTGGTTGTTGAGGCTGGTTGGGTTTTTGGAGTAGGAGCCTCAACTTTTGGAGCTTCGACTGTAGGAGCAGGCGAAGATTTTAGAGAATTTAGATAATTCTCAACATCGGATGACTCAATTTTTCGTCCTTCAATTTTAAGGTCAGCAAGATCGATATTTGCTTGCTTAGCCATCGCTCTTGCTTTTGGGGTTGCTAAAATTTTTGACATATAATTTCCAAACTAATAATTTAAAATATAAAGATTTTCGGGTTGTCTAGATAAAAAAATAAAGATACTTAATTAAAAATACAACAATTAATTATACATTAAAAATTGGCAAAAAAAAGAATTTTTTCAAATTTTCCAGCATGAAAGTTTTTTATTAACAAAAAAGTTTAGTATTTTAAATTTTTAGACTAAAAATCACTTATTTTTGGTTAGTTTTACCTTAAAAAGCAAAATTATGAAATTTTTAAACTACTTTTTTAGCTAAAACACTGCAAAAAATCAATTTATGGATACACTGACAAAAACCATAAAAAATACAACTACTATTTAAACTCAATGCAAATAGAAAACTCTTTTTATTTAAATTGAGCCTAAAAAAATATGTGAAGTTTTGAAAGAGCCAAAAGAAAAAGCCATAAATTTGTAGATTTCTAAACGATCAAATTTAAGGCATTGCATCATATTTAAAAATATGATGGAAAATTCGCAATATTTAATTTTTTCAAACTAAAAACATAATCAAATCCTCCCTAATTCAATATCAATTTATTAATTCATTCTTAATGTTATTTATTATAACACAATTTTTTCTTAGACCAAACATTTTTTTTCCCGAGTTTCCCAGTTTCATAAGGTAATTTTAAAAAAGTATCCGGTTTTAGGGACTTTTTTAAGTTTTTTGGTAAAAGTTGGTTACAATTTTATTAGTGATTTATTAAGATATCAAAGTAAAAATCATATCTATTTCAAATGTTTGGATCGCTAGGGACACCATCGTGTTTTTTAAATATAATTTGCTGATCTAAAGTGTTAAATTCAACCCTTTGTCTTAATTTTTGCAACATCGATACTAAACCAACTTAGTTAATTTTTGTTTTTTCATAATTTATAATTATACCATAAAATTACTTAAAATGCTACCAAATGCTACTTATAAAATTAAGGTTTTACATTAAAAAAACACCGATTTACGGGTGTTTCTTCATATTTATATTCACTAAAAAGTGAATTTTTGTCTTAAAACTGGGAAACTCGGGATTTTTTCTTAGACCAAACATTTTTTTTTTTTTTTTCAAAGGGTTAATTTTAAAATAATAAAAATCCCCTTGGTTAAAACTCAAGGGGTAATTAATCTGTTTTTTAAAGTTTATTTAAGGCTGCTTTTTTGTGAATGTTGAATTCCTTGAAGATTTGTCCAAAGCATCGCTAGTAAATCCACGGTCACGGACTTTTTTAAGTCTAAAGGATCAAAAATAATATTGCCAAAGTCTAAATTTTAAATTTTTAGACTAAAAATCACTTATTTTTGGTTAGTTTTAACTTTTTTTCAAAGTTCAAGAATCAAGTTGTTTTTTTGTGCCATAGACAAAATGGTTTTGACTTAGCTTTAATTCTTTAATAACATTAGGAAATTTTTGTTCTTCAAGGTAAATATTATTAAATAAAATTGGGCTAAATGGAATGTGGGCGTTTGAAATTTTCGGGATTGAATTTAATAAATTAATTGTATAAGGATGAGTTGGATTTTGGAAAATTTCGTCAGTTTTACCTTTTTCGACAATTTTGCCAGCATGCATAATTAAAACTTCATCAGCAAGATATTCAACAACAGAAAGATCGTGGGCAATAAAAATTAAGGAAAGATTTTTTTCTTTAACTAATTTTTTTAACAAGTTAATAATTTGTGCCTGAATTGAAATATCAAGCGAAGCAATTGGCTCATCGGCAATTATAACTTTTGGCTCAACAATTAAAGCCCGAGCAATTGCAATCCTCTGACGCTGACCGCCCGAAAACTCGTGCGGATAACGGTAGGCAAATGAACGCAAAAGTCCAACATTTTCAAGTGCTTCATAAATTAGTTCGCTCAGTATAAATTTCTTAATTGACCGCTTTAGTAAGAAAAATGTAGGCGGTTTTTTGATTCCATAAAAAAGTTGAATGTTTTTATAAACATTCCTAATGTTGATTTTTTCAACATTAAGCGTCTTGATTATGGCAATTTTTTCGTTAAAACGGTTGTCTATGTTTCGAATTTGGTCGCTGAATTCGGCGGTAGACTTAATTTTTGCAATAAATTTTTGGTGAATTGCAAGAACTTTTTTCTCTAAGAGCGAAATTTTGCTAAAAAAATCAGTCTGAGCCTGTTTTTGAAAGTTTATTTCTTTGATTTGCTCGCTAAGTCAGTTGTTGTAATTTTGAATAAATTCGTTTTTAATTGTATCATATTCGACTTGTTTTTTTGCCAAAATTTCTTCTAATTTTGCAAGTTTTTCAATATTTTCAGTGTCAGAATTTGTTCTTTGTTTATTAACAGTGTAAATATTTTTAAATTGGAGATATTTTGTTCTAAAGTTGACTTTTTGAGCAAAAATTTGCTTGTTTTTCTTTGCACTTTCAAGGAAACTGTTTAATTCAAGTTTCAAAAGATGTTCAGAAATTTTAGCACCAAATTGTTTTGTGCTAATGTAATTTTTGGCATTAGTTTTGTCAAAAATTACATTTTTATAATTTTCAGACATCGTTTTTTTGAAATTATTAAGAATTTCAATGATTTGCTCAATTTGGCTGATTTCCAAAAAGGAAAATAAATTTTTTTCTCAGATTTTTCGACTGTGATGGCCTAAAAATTTACTAATTTGACGGTTAATTATTGCCTGTTTTTTATAAAAAGAATATTTTTCCAAATCCCTTGAAGTTAAAGCGTTATTATTTGCAATTTTGTACTCATAGAAAAATTCGGCAATATAAGATGAGACTAAATTGTTTTGATTTGTGAATTTAAATAGTTCTTGACTTGCTTGTTTTTTTAAATTAATCCCTGATTCATTGAGTGTTTTTTTGAAAAATGACTTTTGGGCTTTAATTAGTGATCTTAGGTCTTCGACATCTTTTAGTGCCTGACGATATTCGGCCTCAACTTTTGCCTGCTCTTTTTTACGGTAAATTTTTTGAATTACGTAAAAATAATCGTGTAATTTGGCCACATTTTCATAAGCTAAATTATAAATACTTGCCAAAAGTTTTTGTTTGCGCTCAAAATAAAGTAAATATTGGCCAAAAAATTCGTTATTTAAATTTTGATTGCCACTTTCTGGACTAAATTTCTCAAGTTCATCTTCAATTATTTTAATTTGCTCTTGTCAGTGGGCAAAAAATTGCTCCATTTCGTGATTTTGGCCTTGAAGCATTAAAAGTTCAATTTCAAGGTATTTTTTTTCAAGAGTTCGCTTGAAGTGAAAAATTAAATCATTTCAGTCAAGAAAAATATCTTGCATTTTGGATTTAATTATGCCGTTAATTACGAGTGTTTCTTTTAAAATTGAGTAAATATTTTTTTGCTTATTAAGTGAAGAAAAAGGGTCTTGAAAAATCATTTGCATGTTTTTTCGTAAAAACAGGTTTTGTTTGCGTGAGAGTTTTTTACCGGAAATAATTTGACCCAAAAGTTGAACTTGACCACCAAAGTTTTCATAAAGACGAACAAGACAGCGACCAATTGTGGTTTTTCCTGAACCTGACTCGCCAATTATGCCTAAAATCTGGCCTTTTTTTAACAATAAATTAATTCCATCAACAGCTTTGACGGTTGCAAATTTGTTTATAAAATATTTTTCTAATTTTTTTGTCTGTAATGCAATTTCCATTATAATACTTCTTTAAATAATTTTATTCTCATTTTTAATTCAGGATTTAGTTCAACTTTTGGCGCAGACGGATGTAAAAGTCAAGTGGCGGCATAGTGGCTTTCAGAAATTTTAATAAGTGGTGGCTCTTTTTCAAAATCAAGTTGCAAAGCATATTCATTTCTTGGGGCAAAAGGATCTCCGGCTGTTAGGTGTCTTAAATCGGGCGGACTCCCACTAATTGTATAGAGTTCTTCTTTTTTTGAACCCTCAGGAATTGCCGAAATTAGCGCTCAGGTATAAGGGTGTTTTGGGTTTGTAAAAATATCTTGGCGAGTTCCTTTTTCAACAACACGGCCAGCATACATTACATAAATATAGTCACAAAATTTAGCAACTATTGAAATATTATGGGAAATAAAAATAATTGAAACTTTATATTGATGGCGAATTTCATCTAAAAGTGCCAAAACAGAAGACTGGACCGTTGGATCAAGTGCCGTAGTTGGCTCATCAGCAATAATAATTGAAGGCTGAGCGGCGACTACCATTGCAATTACTACCCGCTGTTTCATTCCGCCAGATAAGGTATGCGGATAAGAATAAAAGCGATCTTTGGCATTTTCAAGTCCAAAAGACTCAAGCAACTTAATTAAAAAGTCAATTTTTTCTTGTTTATTTTTAAAGCGCTTGTCGTTTTTAAGACCATCAAGCAATTGTTTGCCAATTGTCCGAGTTGGATTTAGGGCAACTAAGGGGTCTTGAGGAATATAGCCAATTTTGTGACCGCGAATTTGGCGCCACTGATAGTCTTTTTTAAAATTTGCGACATCAACACCGTCAATTTCCATTTTTGTCGCAGTTGTTTTTGCAAAGTTATTGATTCCCAAAAGTGATCTTGAGCAGACAGACTTTCCTGAACCCGACTCGCCAACAAAGGCAACAATTTGGCCTGAATAGA
Source organism: Mesomycoplasma ovipneumoniae (assembly GCF_038095995.1). NCBI lineage: Bacteria > Bacillati > Mycoplasmatota > Mycoplasmoidales > Metamycoplasmataceae > Mesomycoplasma > Mesomycoplasma ovipneumoniae. The sequence continues at coordinate 508,211 of NZ_CP146005.1, read as the reverse complement.
CGCTAAGATCAATGCCTCTGATCACTTCAAGATATTGTTTTTTGCCGGTTTTAAAACTAACACGAAGATTTTTTACGTCTAAAATACGTTTTTTTTCCATTATTTTCTGCCTCCAACACGAGGGTCAAGTGCATCATGAATTCCGTTTGCAATAAATCGACTTGTAACTGCTAAGGCAACCAAAACCATTGAAGGTAAAAGCAGCGCAATTGGATTTTTGTCAGCCAGAGGAACTGAAGAGTTAATAATTAGTCCTAAATTTGCTGATGACTCCGGTCCTTCTTGTAAAAACCCAAGGAAAGCTAACGATGCGATTGTTGAAATTGATGAAAAAATACTTGCAATAAAAGTTGAGAGTAATTTTCCGAGAATATTTGGCAAAATGTGTGAATAAATTTGTCTGAATTTTGAAGCGCCAATTACTTTTGCTGCATAAATATATTCTTCGTCTTTAACAATAACAGTATAAGAACGGGCTTGATAAGTTGGAATTGTCCAGCCAGTAAGGGACAAAAGAATAATAATTGTGATTGTATATGGTCCTCAAATTGCAATAAAAATAATAAAGATAATAATTCAAGGAATTGCGCCAAAAATGTCAATAATTCTAAGAACAATATTGTCAATTCAGCTTCCGATGTGATAACCAAGATAAGTTCCTAGCACAATTCCGATTAAAAATTGAATTAAAGCAATAAGAACTGAAATTCCAAGTGCATTTAGGGTTCCTTGTCAAGTTCTGAGTCAAATATCTCGCCCAAATTGGTCAGTTCCAACTAGGGAAATAAAATTTTTTCCATTTTCAAGGGCGCTCATAACTTGATAAGGATTGACGTTAATTTCTCAACGGTTAGGGAATAATTCTTTTGTTGAACCTTGAATTAGGCTAATATTTTTTTCAACTTCAATTGCCCGGATTTTTTCGAGAATATCGGTTGAAATTGTTGTTTTTATTGTCCCTAAAGTGCTTGGCAGCTGTTCATAGACAAGCGAAGGATCGGCATTTGAAATTGGCTTATTGACACTATACGGACTAAAAATTATCGTAAAAATGGCAATAATTAGCACACTAAGAAATAAAAGTGTGGAAATAAGTGAGATTTTTGACTTAAAAAATTTTTGGACTGTATCTTTTCAGAGTTCAACAATTTTTCCTGTTACTTGGTAGTTTTTTTCTGAAAAACTGGCTAATTTAAGGAGTTTTATCTGGTTTTCTTTGAGATTATATTTTTGGTTAAATTCTTTAGGATCGAGCATTTTTTTCCTCCGCAGGTCGATAATTACGTGCTTTTCAATTTTTAATTCGCGCTCAGTAACTTACTGGTGAGTCTTGACCAAAGGAAATTCGCGGATCCATAAAAACATAACTTAAATCACCAATAATATCAACAACTAATGAAAGTGAGGTAAAGAAAATAATTGAAAACATTGAAATATTAATCTCACCATCAAAGGCAGCACTAACTAAAATAGTCGAACTACCCGGAATTCGGAAAAATTGCTCGAGGACAATTGAGCCTGAAAGGAGAATAATATAAGAAAAAATCAATGATCTTACAAGCGGAATTGCTGCGTTTTTTAAGACATATTTGAAAAAAATGTCTAGTTTTGAAAGCCCTTTTGCCTTTGCAATCAAAATGTATTCAGAAGACAGAACACTAATAACTTGGTTTCGAACTAAAAAAACATAGCCAGCAATCGAAGTAATCGTAAAGACAAAAATTGGTGGCAAAAGTGAGGCAAACGAGGTTAGACTCCCGTAGGTTTCGGCATCTTTGAACTCAAAAGGAAGTCCAATTTTAATTGCAATTAAAACAACAAAAGGTGCTAGGACAAACGAAGGAATTGCAACAAAAAAAGTTGAAATTCCCGAAATTGCCGCATCTTCAAGTCGATCACGCCGATAAGCGGCAATTGTTCCAAGAACTAGTCCTAAAGTGCTACTTATTAAAAAAGAAGGCAAAGAAACTAAAATTGTATAGCGCAGTGGCATAAAAAATAATTCAGGAATTTTACCATCTTCGCCAGTTTTAAAACGGGCACCAAAGTTTCCTTGAAAAATATCGGCCGTATAATAAGCTAGTCTTGTTAAAGTCGGCTGGTCAAAATAATATTTTGCGTGTAAATCAGCAATTTTTTTGGCCTGGTCAGCTCCTTTTGCGCCTTTATCAATAACATCACCAAAAGGATCAGGCGAAAAATTAGCAAGTAAAACAAAAACTAAAATATAAATTGCCACAAAAGTTAAAAGCGCAAGTCCTAACCGTTTGAGAGAATATTTTAATATCATTTTAATTTGTTCCTTTTTTATTAAGGTTTTGGAATTTTTCTTTGAGTGGCTTAATTGTAATCATGTCTGGCGGAACAAATTCTGAATAGGTATTGTTCGCATATGGAATTGAAATATTTGGATTTTCTAAAAATGCATATGGCGTTGAAGATGCGACATTCAAAAGATCATTAAGTCCAAATCCTAAAAGTGAGGTTAATTCCGCGGTTAATTTAATCAGTTCTTCGTCAGAATTTTCTTCTTGGTAGGACAGGTTAAAAATTGCTGACTGGGCACTAAAATCAAAAGAAACCTTGTTTTTGTCGTCTTTTTGTTCATTAATTTGGTCAACAAAAGTCTTGTATTTCATAACTTTTTTAGTTGCATCTTTTGGATCAGGACCTTCTTTGACCTCACCAGTGAAAAAATAAGTAAGATCAGGAGCCAAATGCTGATCAGTTGCGCCAAAATCTGGTGAATTTGGTGCGTCTTTTCAGTCTTTAAATTCTCTTATGTAACCTTTTTGGGCAAATTTGTCAAAAAAATCTTTAACAGCAAGGGCATAACGATAAATATGTGGGTAAGATTTTGCAATTTTTGACTGCGGACCTTTTGCATAAATAGCTGAGAGCATTGCATAACCCACGCCATTTCGCTGAATTTTACCATCTAAAACTGTCCCAATTCCGTCATAATCATAATGCCAACCACCAAAATCAAGCCCGCCAGTTCGTGTTAGTAAATAATTTAAACGGCGAGTTCTGTCTGTCACTGGCCAAACTACCTTAATTTTTAGCCGCGGATCAAGATCCATTATCGCTTTTACGCCGCTATTTATTGCGGCAATTTGCTTGTTGGAAGAATTTACATAAAAACTGTGGTTAGTTCATTCAACTTTTTGGTCAGCAGGAATGTTATTTTTGACATAAAAATCATCAAGTAACGCTTTCATGCGTGCTTTTAGCACTTCAAATTGGGGCGCCTGGAATTGTTTTGTGGCATCATTGACATTTTCAAAATTTTTTTTCTTCTCATCTTCGGGAGTTTTGGTATAATATGTTTCCCCTGTTTGATCAAGGAGTTTAATTGTATTTGCTTCTTGGTAAAAATCGCGGGGTGTTTTTGAATCTGGCTTTGAGGTAATTTTGTTATCTGGAGAGACAAAATTGTATCAAGGCAAGCTTGAGTTTGAAATTGATTGGGCTGTTGTGTATAAATTTCAGGCATTTGCAATTATTTGCCGAAATTCAAGACTTGGACCTGAAATGAGATTTTCAACAACTTTGGCATTTCCTTTTGCAATATCAGCAAGTGAAGCACCAAAATTTAATTTTGCAAAATTATCATTAAATCCATAGTATTTTTCATCAAAAGCAACGCCAACTTCAGGTCTAAATTCTTGTTTTAGCGAACCTGGGACAAGTATAGAGTAATACCATTTGTGCAAATCATCTTTACTTTCTGCTTTTTTTAGTTTTCAACCGTATGTTTCTTGATCACTTGAGACTAAATTTTTAATCGAATCATTTAGCGTGTCAAAGCTGATAGCCAATTGTGTCTGTTCGCGATAAGAGTTGAATTTTGCATTTTCAAAAGCCGAAGGACTGCTATATTTAGAATAAAGAGTAGTAATTTTGTTGAAAATGTAAGGTAATTGCTCTTTTCAGCCAGTTCGTGGGTAATATTTGTTGATTTTTCAAGTCTCACGATGAGTTTCCTGACTAAGTTGGGTATATGGTGAGACAAAAAGTTGATCTTTGCGAAAATCTTCGCCATACCAGTAGGCTCCATATTTCAAGGCTTCGCCAGTTTCGCCAAAACGGCCTGAAGGTTTTCCGTCTTTTATAGTTTGAGTTTCACTGTTTCGTTTGTTGATAAATCCAGAAGGCGCCGGATAAATCATCCCGCCAAGTATTGACTTTTGGTAAAATCCGTTAAAAAATACTTTGTCTTTTGAAGCTCCTTTGTAAAAACTTACCGATTTTTGTCCTTGAAAATTAGCGTTTTTGCCTTTGTATTGTTCAATATATTTATTTTCATCGTCCAAATCAGCCAAATCTAGTCCAAAAAGATCTAATAAATACCAGTTAATAAGAGTATTTGTAAAATATGTTGACTTTGGATCAAAATTAGGAATTTTTTTCTGAGCTTCTTCGTCAATTTTTTTGCTTCCGCCAACACTTGCCCGGTATTGTGGATCTGACAGCCTTTGGGCTTTAAATCCGTAGTAATAATCTTCAGGTTTTAGCGTATATTCGGTCGGATTGCCTTGATAGTCTACCCATTTTACGTCATTTTTTAAGAAAAAATGAATTGATTCAGCCTCGTCAAGTGCCTGAACAAAAAAGTCAGAATTAATTGAATTTTTTTGGTCTGATTTTAATTTAATAACAAGCGAATTGGTGGTCTGACCAGGTTCAAGATAGCCTTTTTCATGAGCATCACTGTCAAAAACTAACTCGCTGCCGTCTTTTTTTCGAACTACAATCGCCCCAGCATTAACAAAAGACTCATAACTATATGTTGGCTTTGTGATCGAATAATTAAAACTTTTGTCTTGTTTTTCTTTTGATTCATCGCTAATTCCGTCTTGTTTGATCTCAACACTATTTTCATAAACAGTTTGGACTAAATAAGAAGCTGTATAATACCTACTAGGGACTGTAGGCGAGGTAAAAGTGTTAGTTCAAGTTTTAAAAGCACCAGGATCAGAAGTGGCAGAATTAACAGTCGTAATTCATTCTTGCCTTTCTCAAGCGGGCTGAATTGAGCATGAAACAAAAACTGCCGTGCTAAAAACACTAAGTACTGAACCGATAAAAAGTTTTTTCATTTCCCTCCTTTTTTAAAACAAAAACTACTATCTTTTTTGATAGTAGTTTTTGTTTTTTTATCCTATATAACTTAATGTTATGAACAAATTGAGTCAAAAACTACTATTTCAAAGAAAATGGAAAACTTAACATTAAAATTATTAATAATGTTAATTTTGTTTTCTCATGCTTTTTTAATAGAGTTTTTTGATTGCATTATTTTCCTTGCTAGAAATTATACACTTTTTTTAAAAATAAACAAACAAAAAAATATTTTTTTTGTTGAGCATAAAATCTAGATACATATATAATAAATATAAATTATATATATGAAATTTTTGACTTTATTTGTTTAGTAAATCTGCCCGTAAAAAATTAGTTTAAAAAAATGCTTTAGGCAAAAATCTAATCACCGTTTTTGATAAGTGATAAAAAAATACTCTAATTTTTCAAAAATTCAAATCGTGATTGATTATTTTCCTGGGTTTGGCAATTTGATGCCAAAAATTCACTTTTTAGTGAATATAAATATGCAAAAATACCCGTAAATCCGTGTTTTTTGACTAAAACCTTAATCTTTATTATTTTAAAATTAAGATTTTGCAAAAAAAAAAAAAAATGTTTGGTCTAAAATAAAATTATGTTATAATTAGCATCACTTAAGAATAATTAATAAATTTGGATATTGAATTAGGGAGGAATTAGTTATGTTTTTTGGCTAAAAAAATCAGAAAATGCGAATTATCCATTATATTTTTAAATATGATGGGATGCCTTAAATTTGACCGTTTAGAAATCTACAAATTTAAGGCTTTTAATTATTGTTCTTTCAAAACTTCATATGTTTTTTTAGGCTCAATGTAAATAAAAATGAGTTTTCTATTTACATTGAGTTTAAATAGTAGTTGTATTTTTTTGTGTTTTTGTCAGTGTTTTAAACTAAAAAAGTAGTTTAAAAATTCATAATTTTGCTTTTTAAGTTAAAATTTTAGCTTTTTTAGTTTGATTTATTTGATTAATAAGCAGATTTTGCATTCATAAGTATTAGATTTAAAATTTAGTGTTTTTGCTTTAATAGTTACCTTTCTTGAGTTTGCAGTTTGATGGCGTTCCTAATGATCCAAATATTTGAAATAGGTATGATTTTTACTTTGATATTTTAATGATTAATAAAAAAATGATCTAATTTTTCAAAAATTTGAATCACGATCAATTGTTTTGCCAAAAATGATCTAAAAATCATAAAAAAATGTATAATTTATATATAAATTTATAAGGAAAGGGATAAAACATGGCGCTACCACTTTTACAAATTGCTCTTGATAATCAAACTATTGAAGAGGCGATATTGTCTGCAAAAAAAGCAGAAGAATATATTGATGTTATTGAAGTTGGGACAATTTTACTAGCTGCTGAAGGTAAAAAAGCTATTTCTGAACTTCGAAAAAATTTTCCTGATAAAATAATTGTTGCTGATGGTAAGATCGCTGATGCTGGAAACGTTTTTGGAAAAATGTTTTTCGACTCAGGCGCTGATTTTACAACTGTAATTTGTGCAGCAGAAACTCCGACAATCAAAGATTTAGTCAATCTTTCTCATGACTACAGTCAAAAAATGGCTAAAAGTCTTGAAATTCAAGTAGAAATGACAAATAATTTTACTTGAGAACAAGTTCAAGACTGAAAAAATGCAGGTGTTCCCCAAGTTGTTTGACACCGTCCTCGCGATTCGCAAGCTAGCGGAGTTAAATGAGCCCAAAAAGATATTGATATTGTAAAAAAACTCGCGGATTTAGGCTTCAAAGTTACAATTACTGGCGGAGTTGAAGTTGAGGATATTAAATTATTTAAAGATATTCCAATTTACATTTTTATTGCCGGCCGTTCAATTCGTGATGCTGCAAATCCTGAAGAAAAAGCAAAGGAATTTAAGGATGAATTTAAAAAATACTGAAATTAATTTTCCTTTAGGAATTTACGAAAAAGCGATTGATAAACGTTTGACATTTGTCGACAAAATTAAAGTGGCAAAAAAAGCCGGATTTGATTTTATTGAAATGTCTGTTGATGAAAGTGATGAATTTGCTGCTCGTCTTGATTTTTCTAAAAATCAAATTAAAGAAATTCGTGATACTTTATTTGAAAATGATTTTTATATAAATTCTTTGTGTTTGTCATTGCACCGAAAATTTCCTTTTGGCGCAAAAGATGAAAAAATTCGCCAAAAAGCACTTGAAATTATGGAAAAAGCGCTAATTTTGGCAAAAAATCTCGGAATTAGAATTATTCAACTTGCTGCATATGATATTTATTATGAGCAGCCTCATCCTGATTCTGAGATTTTTTTCATTCAAACAATGAAAAAAATTGTTCAATTAGCAAAAAAATATAGTGTCACAATCGCTTTTGAATCAATGGATACAAAATTTGCCGGAACAATCTCAAGACTACTTTATCTTCAAAAACAAATTGGCTCAGGCGTGCTTTTATACCCGGATTTAGGTAATTTATCCCGTTTTTCAAATGATTTAGAAGCAGAAATCAAACTAGGAAAATCAGAAATTGTTGCCTTTCATTTCAAAGATACTCTCCCTGGAATTTTTAAAAATCTTGATTTTTCCCAAGGTGATGTCGATTTTGTTTCTGCTTTTAGCTACATTTTAAAAGCGCAAATTGCCGTGCCTTTTGTAATTGAAATGTGGCACAAAGAAGAAAATTTTGACCAAAATTTGCCACTTTCTGAGAATATGGCAAAACAAAGCCAAATTATCGCAAAAGCACGTGATTTCTTTATTGAAAATTTAAGGATTGCTTATGAAAATCAAAGATAGGGACGAATTAGTTTTACTACAAAAACAAGTTTTAGAGGCTAATCTTTTACTATATAGGTCAAAATTAGCGCTTCACACTTGAGGAAATGTTTCGGCCATAAGTTCAGATCGCTCATATTATGTAATTAAACCTAGCGGAATTTCTTATGAAAAAATGAAATATTCAGATATGGTTCCTGTTGATCTTGAAAATAATGTTCTTGAAACTGACTTAAATCCTTCAAGTGACACGCCAACTCATTCACTTCTTTATAAAGCAGATCCACGAATTAAGGCAATTGTCCATACTCACTCACCTTTTTCAGTGGCCTGAGCCCAAGCTGGCAAAGAAATTCCTGCCCTTGGAACAACCCATGCTGACAATTTTTATGGTTCAATTCCTTGCACAAATTCATTAACTGACGAACAAATTAATGGTCAATATGAACACAACACTGGTGTTGTTATAGTTGATCACTTTAATAAAAATAATATTGATTTTATTGCAACTCCGGCCGTTTTAGTAAAAGAACACGGGCCTTTTTGTTGGTCTAATAAATCTGCAGAAGACGCTGTTAAACTCGCTATGACTCTTGAAGAAATAGCAAAAATGGCCTTTTACACAAAACAAATAAATCCTGATCAAAGTCAGGCTAATATTGTTTTACAAAAAAAACATTATAACCGAAAACATGGTAAAAACGCATATTATGGACAAAAACAATAATACTATTAAAGAAAAATTAAAAAATATCGAAAATTTTGTTTTCGATCTCGATGGAACTTTATTAAAATCTGATCACCAAATCAGCCAAAAATCTGTTGAAACAATTGAAAAATTAAAAAAAGATGGCAAAAAAATTATTTTTTGCTCGGGTAGACCTTGATATTTTATAAAAAAATATTATTTTGCACTAAAACCAGATTTTCCGATAATAAGTTGCAATGGTTCACTGATTTATGACTATAAAAATGAATCTGTTGTTTTTAGTAAAACTTTTAATTCAAGTCAAGTTTTAGAAATTTTTAAAAGCCTGGCCAAAAATCAAGTCTTTTTCTTGATTTATACAACCAAAAATATGTTAGCTTTTAGTCAAAAACAAACAACATGTCCGTGATTTTCTTTCCTTAAAAACGAAAATGAAAGTTTTTCTGAAGCTGAAAAATTACCTTTAGAATTTTACGACTATGAAAGTCTATCCCAGGAAGAAATTTCTAGCCTTGATGTTGTAAAATTTTTACTTATTAAACGAGATAGTAACCCTGAGCTTTTTGAAAAATCAATGGACGAACTTAAAAATGTTGAGGGAATTTATTTTGTTCAGTCGCAATCTTCAGTAATTGATATTATGATTTCTGGTTCAAACAAAGGTCAAGGACTAAATTATTTAGAGCAAAATTATGGCCTAAATCTCGATAAGACTTTATCTTTTGGCGATGCAAAAAATGATATTTCAATGTTTGGCCAAACTAAACTGGCTATTGCAATGGGCCAAGCATCTGAAGAAGTAAAAGAACATGCTGATTATATAACAGATTCAAATGATGCCGAAGGAATAGCAAACTTTTTTTCAAAATATTATGGCTAATTTTCGATTAAGAGAAAAAATTTCAAAATTTATTAAAATAAAAGTTAACCACTTATCAGATGGATATTGACTTGTTCCTAGTTTTACTAAACTTTTCTCGCCAAGAATGACGGCTTTTGTTATAAAAAAAGCAAAAACCTTGGAAGAATTAGTCGAATTTAACGACTTTTATAAAAAAGAACTAATCTTTAGTTTTAACAGCGATTATAATTTTTATAATTTTAATATTCTGATGAAATTACGTAAAATTGATTTTCGTCTTGATATAAAAGCTGTTTTAAAAAAACCTGATGATGCTATTTTTATTTTTTTTCCTGTTCCAAATTGCAAAATAGTTTTAGATAAAAAATCATTAAAACTAATTTATAACGGAATTATTCCCTTTTTTTCAAAAGAATATTATTCAAATTTAGCTCTTTATCAACGCGAAAGATCCGCAAAGCTACAAAATAATGATGTTTTCAAAGGGTTTTTTTGAAGGCGAAATGGCTTTGAAGAAATTTATGTAAAAAATGAAGCATAAATTGAAAAATATGGTATCATTTTACAAAGTGAAAAAACTAAAAGAATAATCTTTTTTCTTTTAGTTTTTTATTTAAGGCTTAGAAGTAGGTGTAAAAATGAAATGAAAATTTAAAAAATCTTTGGCTTTAATTCCTTTGTCTTTCCCGCTAATTGTTGTTTCATGCATCGAAAATCAAGGCCAAGATGTAAAAAATTTTTCAGATAGTGATAGCCAAGAAAAATATAAATTATTAACCGAAATTTTGAATGTGCCGCTATCAATTGAAACTCAAGAAATTACAAATACTGCCTTTGCGAAAGTAATTTTCGAATTTAGCGGACAGTTAAATTTCCAAAATTTTATTCAAAACGAACCTAATGATATAATTAAAAAGAAACTTGAAAAACTTGCTAAAACTCCTAATTTTCCTGAAATTGTTAAAAAATATTATCAAGGCACCTCTTATTTAACGGCTTCTGAATTTTTAAAACGATGAAAACAATCACAAGAAAAATACCTAAAATCCACAGATTTAAAGGTACTTCCAGAATTTTTACCCGAACGTTTTGGATCAGGTATTGCTGTAAGTAATTTGGAGTTAGATGATGATTATTTATCCTATAAAGTAATTGCAGAGCTTGCTAAATTCATTATTAAATTGAAAAAAGAGCAAGAAGCTAAATCCCAGAACCAACAAGCTCAAGGCAATCCAACCCAAGAAGATGAGGAAATTATAATCCCTCCTGCCGCGATTCAATTCATCATTGACGGGATAGAAACTGCAACCAGGCAACCTGTTTCAAATTCCTTTTGATGAAATTATGATTATAAAATTTTGGATAGAGTTAATGAAAGTATTCAAAATAATTTAAAAACTAATTTGGATCTTCCGGTTTTGAATGATAAAGAATACCAAAAAAAAGCAGAACTAACTGAGAGATTAGAAAAATATACAATAACAGGAAAAGATGGGCGAAAATATAAAGTTCAACCGCGTGCTTTTTTTCTTAATGACGAAAAAACTCATGTAGATGAGTCAACTAATACAATAAAAGATGCAATTTATCGTATTTATTGAGCAATTGACCAAAACCCCGATACCCCTGAGGCTAAAAATCAACCTGAAAATCAAGGTCAAAATCAAAATGAACCTAAATCTACAAGCCAAAAAAACTTGATAGATCAAAAACCAAGCCTTTTTTCACAAAATTCAGCCCAAAAAGCCATAACTTTCCAACAAAATTCACCTTTGCCAGTCCAAGGTCCTCAAACTAGAGAAGAAGCACAAGCTCAACAAATTGGTATGATTAATGATTTTGATAAATATAAACTCACTGACAAAATCCAAAAATATCCTTTTGTAAATTCTAATAATTTCCATCGTGGTGGACTTTATAGCGCAAGTTTTCTTGAGCTTGAAGATGCAGTTAAAAAACAAGACCCTAAAAATCCTAAAATATTTTACGTTGAAAGGCGAATAAATATTGGTGGTTTTCTTAAAAGTGGTAGCCTTTTGCCTTTCCAACCTATTGATCTTGAGCAAAATTTAGAAAAACTATCCAAACCAAACAAATATTTCCAATTTTTTAATGCACTTCGTCGCGGAGGTTCGCCAACAAATCCAATTCTAATAGTTAATGCAAAAAATATTGATAAAGACTAAAAAATATGATAAAAATTTATATTCCTGATGTTAAAAATGGCGTTTTAGACACCCAATTTGGTAATGGCAATTTAGGTAAAAAATACCCTAATTCGGTAAGTTTTCCAATAAAATGAGACAAAGTTAAAGGCGCAAAATCATATGCCCTTACTTTAATTGACTATGAGGCAACTGCTGAATTAGGTTTTGTTTTTATTCACTGAGTTGCGGCCAATATTAAAAAAAACAAGCTAAAATGAGATGATTCTTTTTCGCGACAAGATAAAATGTATCAATTTGAAAATTCTATGACCCGTCATGCCAATAATTATTTGCTTGATTCATTTTATCGACCTCATCCTGATGGAGTTTATTTCGGGCCGCTGCCACCAGCTAATGATCATAACTATCGACTTGAAGTTTTTGCCCTTGATGTTGAAAATATAATTCCAGAAGATTTAAAAGATAAGCCTTTGTTTTACGATGATTTTCTTGAATTAATTAAAAATCATGTTATTGATTTTGGAATTAGTTCATTTTTATACCGTTCTCATGGAAAAGTTGAAAATAATTTGCTTGTAAAAAAACAGATTTCCAAAAGTGAATTAAATGCACCACTAGCCAAAGAAGAACAAAATTTTTTTCTTGATTTTTTACCGATAAATTTTAGCTCATCAGGACTAATTGCCAGAGAAAATGATTATCATGTTTTAGATATTGAATTTTTAGGCAAACAAGGCACTAGTCCATTTTTTAGCGCCCGTAATTTTGACATTGAAATTTATTCTGAATCTGATAAAATTAAAGAATATGCTATAATTATAACTAGTTTTGCCGAAAATTTTTCGCTTGGAGTTGGACTAAATGTCTGAAATCGGGTTGGAATTATCAAAAAAACTGATGATTATAAAACGACTTTAAGTGCTGGAAAAAATAGTTTTGACCTTTTTGATAGTGATATTCCTGTTTTTAATAGTTTTGGTTCCTTTTGTGCTGATTCAATTGCTAAAAAAATTAACCTAGATTCTTCCGAAAAATTTGAATTTATTAAAGCAAAATACGGAGTTATTTATCTTCCTGGGCTTACAAATGGCCAAGGAAAATATCAACTTGAAATTTTTGGGCTTAATCAAGTAATTGACTGGAGCAAAATTGCGCGAAATTTAAATAAACCTTTGACATCATTTGAGGTTCTTAGTGCGATAAAAGGAAAAGTTATTGGCTATAATCGTACTTTTTTTAAATTAATTTAATTTTTTTTACCTAAATAATCATGTTTTTGCTGAGTTTGACAGTTGGATGGAAAAAATTCACTTTTTAGTGAATGCAAATATGAAAAAATACCCGTAAATCCGGTTTTTTTGTCGCTAAAATCTAATTTTTATAGTTTTGAAATTAGCCTTTTGCAAAAAAAAAAAAAAAATGTTTGGTCAAAAATAAAATTATGTTATAATTACCATCACTTAAGAATAATTAATAAATTTTAATATTGAATTAGGGAGGAATCAAGGATGTTTTTGCCATAAAAAAATCAGAAAATGCGAATTTTCCATTATGTTTTTAAATATAATGGATGCCTTAAATTTAACCGTTTAGAAATCCTCAAATTTAAGGCTTTTGGTTATTGTTCTTTCAAAACTTCATATGTTTTTTAGGCTCGCTGTAAATAAAAACGAGTTTTCTATTTACATTGAGTTTAAATAGTAGTTGTATTTTTGTGATTTTTGTGGGTGTGTTCATAATCTTGTGTTTTAAATTTTTATGGATTTTTCAAATAGAAATGTAATCTAATTTAATTTTACATTATTTAACCGATTAGGGAAAATAATTTCTAATTGTTTTTTAATCATGAATCAATTTCTTACCTTTTGTCATTTTGTAGATGCGTTTTGGAGAGTTAAATAAGTTATTTTTGAAAGGTAATTTACACTTTGAATTCCGCCTTTTGTTTTTGTATTTTTCCTAATTATTCTATTCATTGACTCAATTAAATTTGTCGTATAAATTGCTTGCCTCAATTCATATGGATATTTAAAAAATGTCGTTAGTTCAACGAAATTTGTATACCAAGACTTGATAATTGAAGGATATTTTTGGCCTCATTTTTCCGCAAATTTATCAAGATTTTGCATTGCAAATTCTTGATTAGCCGCTTGATAAATCTTTTTCATATCAAGGACAAACTCTTTTTTGTCTTTGTTAGAAACTTTTAAAAGCGAGTTTCTAATTTGGTGAACAACACATTTTTGAACATCTGTTTGCGGGAAAACCGCTTCAATTGCTTGACTAATTCCGCTTAGATTATCGCAAGAAATTATTAGAACATCTTCCAGCCCGCGAGTTTTTAGTTCGTTAAAAACATCAAGTCAATTACTTGCTGATTCGGTATTTTTAATCCAAAATCCCAGTGCTTTTTTATTTCCGTCCCAATCAATTGCAAGAATAAGATAAAGTGATTTTTTGACAAAAACACCGTTTTCTTTAACATTAAAAAACATCCCATCAATGTACAAAATTGGATAGGAATTCTCAATTTTTCGCGATTTTCACTTTTCAATTTCAGGCAATAATTTGTCAGTAACTGAAGAAATTCAGGCATTACTTATTTCTTTTTTATAGATACTTTTTATTGTGTTAACAATATTTTCATATGACATTCCTGATGCAAAAAGTGAAAACACTTGCTCTTCGATATCGCCTAAATTTGTTTCGTATTTACCGAGTAATTTGTTCTCAAAAGTGCCATTTCGATCTCTTGGTATTTTTAGACGAAAACTATTATGATTATAATTCACAGTTTTGTCCGAAAATCCGTTTCGCTTATTTGGCCTATGCACGCCTTTTTTGCTTCGGTTACTTTTTTCATAGCCTAAATGTTGGCTTAATTCCGCCCTTAAGAGCGCCTCAGTAAAAGTTTTAAACATATGCGAAATTTCGTTGTGAAAATCTTCTTTTTTTATTTTTTTATAATCAGCGTATTTGTCAACAAGTTTTTTAGCTTCTAACTCAAATGGGGATAATGTTTTTTGCTGTTTTTTCATATTTTGGTCCTTCATAATAAATTTTATCAAAATAAATTTACTTTAAAAACACAAAATATTTAACATTACCATTTTTGTTGTTTTATCATAAATTGATTTTTGCCAGTGTTTTAAAATAGGTAATTAACTTTTGCCAAAAGTTAAAAAACCGCCAAAAACCGGACACCTTTTTAAGATTATCTCATCAAACTAGGAAACTCGGGATTTTTTAACTTAAATAATCAACTTTTTTGCCATCACGGAAAATAAGTGATATTTCACCAGCTAAAACGACTTGATCTTCAGAATAAATCACAACTTGTTGACCAGGCGTTACTGCACTATAATTTTGATAATAAACATAAAAAGAATTTTGGTCAATTATTTTAATATTAACCTCAACAAATTCTTGACGGTAGCGAAATTTGGCTTTTAAATTTTCAAGTGGAAAATTTTCTGTCAAAAAATTAGCATTAATTGCTAAAAGCTGGTTTGATTCAAGCCAAATTTTTTGACTTGAAGGAGCCGCGTACAAAATTTTTTCTTGAAGATTGTGACCAACAACAAAATAAGGTTCATTCATTCCGCTTAGGCCAAAACCTTTTCGCTGTCCAATTGTAAAATACATAATTCCAATATGTTTCCCGATAATTTCATTTGTGGTAATATCGACAATTGGGCCTGGTTGAGCAGGAATATAGTTTTGCAAAAAATCAGTAAATTTTCGCTCACCAATGAAGCAAATTCCAGTTGAGTCTTTTTTGGTCGCATTCATTAGCTCTAAATTTTTGGCAATTTCTCTAACTTCAGTTTTTAAATAATTTCCAAGCGGGAAAATTGTTTTTTTTAGCTGATCTTTTGAAAGTTGCCCAAGAAAATAAGTTTGATCCTTATTTTTGTCTTTTGGAGTAAATAAATTTCCGTTTTCTGTTTTTGCATAGTGACCCATTGCAATAAAATCGGCTTGATGAACATTAATTGCATAATCAAGAAAATGTTTGAATTTTATGTTTTTATTACACAAAATGTCAGGATTTGGAGTTAAACCGGATTTGTATTTTTGAATTAGGTCGCTAAAAACTTCATCTCAATATTGTTTTACAAAATCAACACGGAAAATTGGCAAATTTAGTTGCTGCGCCACTTTTTTTGCATCCTGCCAATCTTGTTCTTGCGGGCAAATATGATTGTCAGATGTATTTTTCTGACCTAAAAAATCATTATTAAGGTCAGAATCTCAATTTCTCATAAAGACACAAATAACTTCATGCCCTTGTTTTTTTAGAAGGTATGCACTAACTGCAGAATCAACACCGCCTGAAAGACCAACAACAATTTTAGCCACTTTTTAACAAATTACTCCTATTCTTTTGGTTTGGACACTCAGAAAAATGCTTTTAAACGATTAGAAATCGATTTTATTTCTCGGGTTAAACGCCAATTTGTTGCTTTAATTCCAAAAATATTAATATAAAAAAGTGAAATCATATATGGGAGAAAAACAACTGAAAGAGCCATTAACAAGTTTAACAAAATTACTACTGAGTGGCTGTTTCCTGAATAAAAAAATGGATGTAAAAAATTTATAAATGGATAAATAGTTAAACCTGTGTAAAAAAATACCATATTTTTTATCTCTTGAGCTCCGACTTTTTTAATTTCAGGCGCAACTCACTGTCTAAGTGTGAAAAAATACAAAAGCACACAAAAAATATAATAACAAACTGAATAAATAACCCCAAAACCTAAACCTAATTTACTTACTGAAAATTGTTTTCGATACCAAAAAAGTACAAATATTGCAAAAACTGGATGAAAAAAATGGACAGTTGATGTTGTTGCCAAAACTGACCAAGTCATATTTAAATTTCAAGCCAATACAGTTCAAAAAACAATTAAAACAATTGTTAAAATTACTGTAAAAACAAATAAAATTTGAAATTTTCGTTGAGTTGCATTAAGGACAAAAGTAAATAAGGTAATTCCGTAAATTAAGTTTGACTGGTAAGTTAAGTAAAAAAAGGCACTAAAATTTTGAAAATAATTAGTAAAACTTATAAAATAATATTTGTCAACGACAAATTCGCTACGGTTTTGAATCATTGAATACCCGATTAGCGAAATTGTAATTGAAATAATAAGTAAAGAAAAAATTAATGAAATCTTGCGTTCTTTTTTTCAATTGGAAAAATGATCAAATTTTGTTGCTAGGTAAGTATCGTTATTTTCTATCATGACTAAATAATATATAAAATTATATTATAATTACTAAAAAATAGTTAAAAGTTTTTATAATTTTTTAGCTTATTTCCAAATTATAAAATTTGTTATTGTCTAAACTATAAATGTGTAAAATATATAATTTTATTCAGTTTTTTGTAAAAGACTGACTGCTAAAACTAAAATGATACAGCCATTTTGCAAAAATGGCAAAAAAATAATTTGACTATTAACCGTTTAAAAATAAAAAAATCAATTTTTAGTATATAATATATTTAAAATTATTTTACTTAAATTCGACGGTTTATTATCATGTTTATTTTTTCGTTTTTTTTCAGTGCTATTTTCAGACGGAAAATCCAGAAACGTTCAATTTTAGCTTTGATTCTTTGAGCATTATTTTTAGCTATTATTGGTTTTGTGATGGGTTTTGTTCAAGAAAAAGTTTGATATGACGTAGTTTCAATTTTGGGACTTTTATCAATTTCAATTTCAGTTCTTGCGACAGTATTAAGACTCGGTTTATTTAGTAGTTTTTCAATTTCTTATCATAAATGGCGAATTCAATCGCAAAATAGGATGTTAGAAAAACGAGGATTTAAACCTGTTAGTCCAAAAATTGATTATAATTTTGTCAAGCAAAAACAAAAAGAGCTATCTATTCTGCCAATTTTTCTAGGATTTGTTGTTGGTTTTCTGCTTTTAATTATCACTTTACCGTTTTTAATTATTAACTCTTAAAAATTTAAGATCTTTTTTAATTATTTTTAACTAAATATTGAATAATCTTGCTTTTAACGATAAATATAATAATATTTATTTTTTTGACATTTTTTTGTTATAATTTATATATTATAAATTGATTATTAGAATCAGGATAAGGGTGGTTTAGTTATGAAATTTAAATTTTTCAAATCTTTAGCACCTTTGCTTTTAGTTAATTTTTTTGTAATTTCATGCACTAATTTTATACCTTTCCAAGATAGAAAAAATAAGGATGAAAGTGCTAAAAATCCAGTAATTACTGAAGAAAATCAACCAAAAAATCAAATTTTACCAGAACTACAAACTCCAAAAAATGATTTGGCACAAATTACTCAAAATTTGAATCCAATTGGAAATATCAAAACAATAAATGATTCAAATAATGATTCACCATTAACTCGTGAAAATAATAATCGTATCGCTGAAAATTCCACTTCTAAAAATAATCATAATTTAGCAAATTCATCAATATCAACAATTCAAAATCCGTCTTTAGATAAAAGTCAAATCGACAATTTAAATTTTTCATCATTAGAATCTTTAGTCAAATCAAATAAACCAAAACCGGAACCAAAACCAGAACCTAAAGTTGAGGTTGATCCAAAGCTTGAGCAAATACTTGAGCAAAAACCTGAGCCAAATCTCGAACAAATTCCGCTGGTAAATTCAGAAATAAGCCAAGTTGTTGAAGATTCACCTGTTGAAAAAACACCGATAATAAATGAAAAGTTAGAATTTTCAAAACTAAGCAATTATGACAACAAACCCGCCCAAAAAATCGGATTTGATGTAACTAATAAAGCTCGAGGTAATACTTATTCATACGAAGCTTTTGCCCTAAAGTCAAATGTGATAAAACAAGAAAATGATGATCATTATCTAGGCGAAAAAAATGAAAACTTGAATATTTATTGGCTTGATAAAATAAATACAGGCAGTTTTTCTAAAAACGAAGATGCAAGGAAAACTTTTTTTGGTTACTTTAATCCGCGTTTTCGAAAAAATAATTTTAAACCTGATTATTTTGGATTTAGATCAGTTGACTATTCAGATCAAAGATACAAAGATATTTTTCAGAGAAATGTAAGATTTTCAACCGGAACCGCCATATTGCTTGATTCTCATGAAGGCGAAAGTGTTTTTTTAACAAATAGGCATGTTTTATATGTTAATAAAAGACCTTTTTGAGAATTAATGGCTTATCCTTTCATGCGTTTCTATGATAATGATAATGTTAATACCGTTGATTCTTTAGCTAGTTCTGGAATGTTGAGTTTATTTTGAATAAAAACTGACTATGACAGACAAATTGAGCAATTAAAGAAAAGGAAAAATAGATTTCCAGGCAATAATTCAATCTATATCAAGTCACCTAACCGATGAGAATTAAGTCAATTTAGCACTAATTTGCACAAAAGATATTTCCGAGAAGAGAAAAATTTTAAAAATTTTGGCAAGGATATAGGGATATTTTACTTTAACCACGCTAGATTTAGAGAAGATATTAAAGGTATATTTGATTTTTACCAACAACACAAAAGATGACTTTTATCTTCCTTCCGTTATTCAAATGGTAAAACTGTTGAAGACGATATCAATAGATTTACCAAACAATTTGAAAAATTTTCTAATTTCTGAGATCATGTTCAACAGTTTCCACCGTTAAAAATTAGTGAAAAATCATGAAAAAACGGCGAAATTGACTATACAACTAAAATTGGCGGATTTTGACCTGGATCTGCATTTTCAAAAAACATGTTTAAAGGTGTTTATATTAAAAACGGCGCCCCTAGTTTTTTTGTAACAAATGGTCCTGGCGCTTCTGGTTCTGGAGTTTATAACACAAATGGCGAATTAATTTTCTTAAATCAGTTAATTACTCTCGCAAAAGATCAAAAAAAACTTTACTATGATCAAAATAATTTAACATCACATTTGACAACAGGCATTTTACTTCGAAATGATAAAATCGATTTAGTCTCAGAAATTAAAAAATTTTATTATAATAAAGAATAAAATTTTCAAAAAAATAGGAAGCTCTCATGCTTCCTATTTTTGTCTTAAAAAAAATTTTTAAACTTTTAGATTGTGATAAACATTTTGAATATCGTCATCTTCAAGAAAATTATCAATTTGATTTAGTATTTTTTCAGTACCTTCTTGATCAAGTTCGACTCAAGAATTAGGGAAATAACTAATTTCAACAGCACTAAAATTTACACTAAAATTGTTTTCAATTGCTGATTTTAAGTCCTGAATTGCCCGTGGTTCACAATATATTAAGTAACTTTCTTCATCTTCTTGAAAATCATCACCGCCATTTTCAAGAACAAACATCATAAGATCATCGCCATTTATTTGATCAGTTTTGTCAATTTCAAGATAACCTTTTTGTTCAAATAAATAAGGAATTGAATTTTGCTTTCCAATTTGTCCATTTGCACGCCGAAAAAGTGCTTGAAGTGATGAAACTGATCGATTAACATTATCAGTTAAAATTGTGACAATTAGGCTAATTCCGTTTGATAAAGTTCCAGAATAAATTATTTCTTTAAAAATTTGACCTTCACTAGTTGCGCCTTGTCCTTTGGCAATTGCTTTTTCAATGTTTGATTTTGGCATTGATTTTGCTCGCGCTTTTGAAATAATAAGTCTTAAAGACGGATTAGAATTAGGATCAGGTCCGCCTTTTGCTACTGAGACCATAATTTCTTTTGAAAATTTGTTAAAAATCTTTGCTTTTAGGGCATCTTGGGCACCTTTTCGGTGCTTTATGTTAGCTCATTTTGAATGACCAGCCATTTAAAAGTCTCCTAATTTTTTTGCAGGCCTTGGCACTGGATTACGTTTGTGGGCGCTTAAATTGTGTAATTTCTCAATTTTTTTTCTTACTTGATAACTAACTGAATTTGGATCTGTAAAAAATAAATCTAAATCTTTATAGGTAAATCCTAATTCATCTTCATCTTTTTGGTTATCTCAAAGATTTGCGCTTGGGGATTTTTCAATTATTGAATCTGGAATTCCAATTTGTTCGCTGATTTGGTAAACTTGCATTTTTGTTAAATTAACAATTGGCAATAAATCCACGCCACCATCGCCGTATTTTGTAAAATAGCCAAGATACATTTCGGAAAAATTATCAGTTCCTAGAACTAAATAGTCCAATTCTTGAGCAAAAGCATATAAACTAATCATGCGAAGGCGAGGTTGGATATTGTAATTTGCCAGTTGATTTTTAAGACTAAATAAGTCTTTTAAGTTCTGGAAAGTTGAACTTAAGTTAATTTCCTTAGTGGCAATTTCAAATTTTTTGACTAATTGGTCAATATCATTTTTATCGCTGCTCATATCACGAATAGGCATAATAAGACCTAAATGCGAATTAGGGAAAGCTTTTTTTCCTAAAAACGCAACAAGTGCAGAGTCAACACCACCAGAAATCCCAAAAATCACGCCTTTTTTATTTGCCTTTTGTACTTCTTGGCGAATTCATTCTGTAAGATAATTTATATAATTATTTATTTGTACATTATTTTTCATAATTAGAATAATTTCTTGTATAATTTTATCACAAAAATAATTTTTTAGTATAAAATTTCATATAAAATATACAATTTTTCCAGGAGGATATAAATGGCTTATCATAACGATGCCGCTCAATTATTAAAATCAACTAAATCATGAGTAGATAAATTATTAATTGTTCGTATAGTTAAATTTGCTTTAGGTACTATAGCATTTATTGTATTTATTGTCGGAATTATTGGTGCTGTGGGTCAGATTAACACCAACCCAGAAGAGAGTAGAAAAGCTATCATTACAGCACTTCTTGGAGGAACCACGATTGGAATTCTAACGAATGTTTTTTGGAGTATAATATCACTTGTTTACTTAATTTTATTAATTATTTCCCCTTTTAAATTACATGATCTACCAAGACGAATGAACCTAAAAAATGTTCACCTTGTTTCAAAGTTTCAGGGAATTTACGTACTTTCTATTCTCGCAATTTTTGTTGGTTGAATTAATATAATTTATCTTATTATGCTTAGATCATTTATTTCAAAGTCAGAAAAAGAACTTATTGAAGATTCTCTTGATTAAATTTTTATAATATACAAAACAAATTTTTTTTAAAATTAAAATAAAAAGGGTGAAATTTCACCTTTTTATTTTAATTGAATAATATTGAAAATTATTTATGTCTTATTAAATCTAAAGATTCAAGATATTTTGCTATTTCACTTTCGGTGTCACGAGTTTGACAGTTTGATGGCAAAAAATTCGCTTTAGTGAATATAAATACGCAAAAATACCCGTAAATCCGGGTTTTTTGATGCTAAAAGCTTGATTTTTATTATTTTAAATTAAGCTTTTATAAAAAAATGCTTGGTCTAAGAAAAAATTATGTTATAATTAATCTCACTTAAGAATAAATTAATAAATTTTGATGTTGAATTAAGGGGGAATTAATTATGTTTTTGCGTAAAAAATCAGAAAATGCGAATTATCCATTATATTTTTAAATATGATGGGATACCATAAATTTAACCGTTTAGAAATCTATAAATTTATGGCTTTTAATTATGGATCTTTCAAAACTTCACATATTTTTTTAGGCTCAATGCAAATAAAAACGAGTTTGCTATTTGCATTGAGTTTAAATAGTAGTTGTTTTTTTATGATTTTTGTTATTTTATCCATAAATTGATTTTTGCCATCAAACTGTGAAATTCGGGTATCTTTTAAAAAAATTCTAAATCGTTTGTCGAAAACTTAGAATTTATTGCCATTTTTTTTATTTTTTAATTTAAAAAATAAAAAAAATGGCAGAGGTGACAGGAGTCGAACCCGCAACATACGGGGTTGAAGCCCGTTGTTCTACCATTGAACTACACCTCTAAGCCAATTTAATTATACCACATTTTTAAAAAATAATATATTATTTTATTAAGTATGAATACAAAAAATATTAAAAATATGAAAATGAGAGATTTTTTAACACTTTTATGGTTTGTGGTAAAAATTTCTTTAATTTCTTTTGGCGGAGGAAATTCTTTAATGCCTATTATTTTTAGTCAGGCAGTTGTCAAAAAAGGATGAATTTCAAAAAGTGATTTTGATCAAGGTTTAATTTTGACCAATTTGCTCCCCGGACCTTCATCACTTCAAATGATGGCATTAGTTTGCATTAAAAAATTAGGCGCTTTTTGGGGCGTTATAGCAACAGTTTTGGGAATTTTCCCGCATGTTTTATTATTTTTTACTTTATTTATTTTAGTAAAAAATTTACCTTCAAGATATTTAGTCACTTTTAACCTAGCAATTTTTTCAACAATTATCGGAATTTTACTTGGATTTTGTTATATTTATTGAAAAAAAGACAAAAATTCAATGAATAAATTAGTTTATTACACCGTTTTATTATTAAGTTTTGCATATTCTTTGTTTGTTCCAAGCCCGTATAATTTAGCGATTGTCCCAATTTTAGTAATTATATTTATATATTCAGTTTTATTTTTGTTTAAAAAATGAAAGAAAAAACGTGATTTTACTAATTAGTTTAACAATTTTGGGGCTAGCAGTTATTAGTTTAATTGTCTTTGGTGGCGGGCAAGTTTTTATGCCTGTTTTTAATTGGTTTTGATTACAACTTGGAGAGTTAGGTCTTGAAATTGATCAAGAAAAAATTAATCAAATTTTCACTGTCGCAAATTCAACACCAGGTGTTTTTTCAATTAAATTGGCCGCAGTTACTGGATTTTTAATTGCAGATTTTGGAGTTTTAGGTTGATTTCTTTCATTTATTTTTTTAATGGTATTTATATTACCGGCAATTTTTTTAGTTGTAATTTGATTAAAGGCTTTAAAAAGAGTTTCGCAAAAAAATGACTCAAATTTTGCAAAAAAAGCACAAATTTTTCGACCAGCAATTATTGGAATTATTTTAGCGCTTGCTTTTCAACTTTTTATCAATTTAGTGCTTGTAAATTATGCTTTTAATTCTAATAATGGATATTTTGTCACAAAAGAAGTAAGTGATTTTATAAGTGGTTGAAGACTTTGAGTTTTTATTTTATTTGCAATTTTTTGATCTATAACAGTTTTTATTTTGTATTTGCGGAAGGTAAATGTTTTTCTGTTAATTATTATCGGAATTTCACTTTCACTTATTAGTTTACAACCTTGACTTTAGGATAGATATGTATACAAATCGTAAATTTTATAATAAAAAAGAATATTTTATTGACCATGAAAAACGGGTTTTAATTCTTGATCCTGCTTTTCATGAGAAATTACTTAACAAAAAGTTTGGTTTTAACACCGGTTTTAAAAAAATTGGTGGAACTTTAATTGGAGAAGTGCTTTCGGACTTGATAGTTTTAGTTCGCCATTTCGAGCTTTTGTCAAAATTTCAAAATTAGATATGCCAATTTTAGACACTAAATATATTGACGCCGGAGTTGCAATCGAACCTCTTGTCATTAAAGCCATTTCTGAAAAATTAGGTCTAGAAATTGAAACTTTTCCTCCCGAAAAATATAATTATGATTATTTTAGTGATGATCCAATTATTGGCGGAATTCCTGATGGTTTTATCAAAAAAACTAATATAATAATCGAAATTAAAACAACCGGCCTGAAAAATTTTGAAAGATGAGGTAAAAAAGGGGAAAATTTACCGCAAAAATACATAAAACAAGCCCAATTATATGCATTTTTAAAAAATGCTGAAAAATATGCAATTGTAGCAACATTTTTAGAAGAAGATGACTACGAAAATCCCAAAGAATTTCCTATAAAAAAAAGACATATAAAATCTTATACTTTTGATGTTAATGAATCTCAAGTTATGGATGATATAGAAAAAATTAAAAAATGGTATAATTTTTATACAAAGTTAGGTATTTCGCCAAGTTTTGACCCTATAGTTGATGCTCAAATTCTTGAGTATTTAAGTTGTGAAAATGAACAAGAGTGAAAACAACTTTGAGAAAAATGAACAAATTCAATATCTAAGCAAAATAAAAAAATATAATCATGTCGTCATATTCTAAAATTTATTTGCACAAAAATATTTTAATAGTTGTCTCAGAAATGACTGAAATTGTTAATAAAGCGGTTAATATTCACAAGTTAAGCAATATTAGTTCGCTTATTTTAGCAAGTTTTATTAATGTTTTTGGGCCACTTCCAACTTTGATTAAGGAAAAAACAACTGGATTTTCTGTTAAAATTAATTCTGAAACTGTTGAGTCATTAGTTCTTGAAACAAATAAAAAAGGCCAAATTCGTGCCAGTTTTTCAGCAAATAATTTTGAAATTCCGGCTCATGTTTTCAAAAATTACAACACAAACCTACTTGTAAGCTCATATATTGGAACTTCTGGTTTTTTAAAAATTAACCAATTTACAAAAAAAACTAATTATTCAGGTCAAGTTAAGCTTCAAAAAGGTGATTTTATCACTGATTTAGCTTATTATTTCCACCAATCTCAGCAAATTAATTCAGTAGTAAAAAATTTAATTGAACTTGATGAAAATTCAAAAATAACAAAAGCCCAATCCTTAATTATTCAGCTTTTGCCTAATCATTCCGAAGAAGAACTACAAGAGGTAGAATCCTGACTAGAAAATGAAAAAATCACGGATTTCATGAGCTTTTTTTCAAGTTTTAATCAGGTTGACTTCCAAAATTGAGATTATATTTGTAACTGTAAAAAGGCAAATTTTGAAGCAAATTTGAAACTTTTAAGTCAAGAAGATGTTGATTTTTTAATTGAAAAATATAAAAAAATTGAATTTAAATGCAATTTTTGCTCAATTAGCAAAAAATTTAATAAAAAGGACTGATTAATGGCCAATAAACCATTTAGCATTGCTACGGTTGAATCTTTAACTGGAGGCGCACTTGCTGCTGAAATTGTAAAAAAACCCGGTGCAAGTAAGTTTTTTGCCGGCGGACTTGTTTGTTATCAAAACGAAATTAAGGAAAAAATTGGTATTGACACAAAAAATGGTGTAACTAATGCCCAAACAGCCCTAAAAATGGCTAAATACGGTCTTGATTTTTTTCAAACCAAATATGCAATTGCTTTGACCGGAAATGCTGGTCCTACAGTTCAGGACGGCGAGCTCGGACAAGTATTTATTGCGATTAATGATGAAGTCTGAGAACTGAATTTTACCGGAAGTAGATCTGAAATTATACAAGCAAGTTTAGATTTTGCCATTGAAAAAATAAAAGAAATTTCAAAAAACAGCATAAAAATTTTTTAAATTTTGCAATAATAAATTATAATTTAAGTAAAAATAAAAACCTAGATAATAATAAATTATTAACCTTAGTTTTTAAATAAATAGATTTGCCTAAAAATCTAAGAGAAAAAGCTAAGTTTTTTATTATTTTTTTTAAATTTTTAAACAAATTTACATAATTTAAATTATAATTAGTTTTATTTTACTTTTATATAACAATTTAAGGATTATTATTAATGATAACACGTGAATTTTTACCTAATAGTGCCGAACTTAAAATTAAGTTAGTAGCTGATCCGCAAAAATGAGTTGAATATTACGATAAAGCTGAAAAAAGACAAGTTGCAAAAGTGTCATTACGCGGTTTTAGAAAAGGGAAAGTGCCATTAGAAAAAGCCCGCCCATATTTAAATCCACAGTCAGTTTTTGAATTAGCGCTTAGAATGTACTTACCCGAACTTGAAAAACAAGCTTTTTCTAATGTAATGGATAGTGACAATGTTATTGAATCGCCAGTCTTTAATATTGTTCAAATGGACAAAAACACCTTAGAAATCGAGTTTCTCTACCCTGTTTATCCTGAAATTAAGCTTCCTGAATATCAAAATCTTAAGACAAAATATGCTGTAAAACAAGTCACAAAAGATGATATTGAAATCCAAAAACAAAAACTTTTAGAATCAAAAGGAAAATTTGTTAATGTAAATCGTCCTGTAAAAATGGGAGATATTATTAATTTTGATTTTAAAGGCTTTATTGATGATGAACCTTTTGAAGGAGGAGAAGCACAAGACTTTGAACTTCGAATTGGTTCAAATAGCTTTATTTCCGGTTTTGAAGAACAACTAGTTGGGTTAGAAATTGAAAAAGAAGCCGATATTCATGTGGTTTTCCCAGAAGATTACCATGTTCCAGCTTATGCAAGTAAAAAGGCAAGATTTCATGTAAAAATCAACAGAATCAAAGAAAGTCAACCTGCTAAATTGACTAATGATTTTGTTGCTTCATTAAAAATTCCAAATGTTGAAACAATTAGCCAACTTGAGGTTTATCTTGAAGATCTTACAAAACGTGAAAATGTTGAAAAAGCAAGAATTGAGTTTCAAAAAAATGCACTTGTCGAAATTGTTGATCAAGTTGAAATTCCCCTTGCAACTAAATTAATTAATGCTGAAGTTAGTCGTTTAAATGAAACTTTTGAATCAACTTTAAAACAACAAGGATTTACTCTTGAGGAATATTGCCGAATTACAAAATTCACTGAGCAAGATATTCATAGCCAACTTGAGGCTGAAGCAAGAAAATTACTTAAAAATTCCTTTATTTTTGCTGAAATTGCAAAACTTGAGGGATTAGTTCCAACCCAGCAAGATTATGACGAGCAAATTGCCTTGTTGTCAAAATTCACAGGTAAATCTGTCGAAGAATTGAACGAAACAATTCCTCACAGCGAAATTCAAATTAACATAACAAACAAAAAAGTTGTTGACAAATTAATTGAATATAACAGCGAAAAAACTGAGGAAAAAACAGAAGAAAAAACTGAAGAAAAAGTTGAAGAAAAAACTGAAGAAAAAGTTGAAGAAAAAACTGAAACAACAGAGAAACAAAATGAAACTAATGAAGAAGTAAATGAAAATAAGGATGGTGAATCATAGAAAAAGACCAAAAATTAAAATTTAATTTACAAATTTATGGAGGCGTAAGTGAGTAAAATCGGAAGATTTATATCGACAGTCTTAGCTGTTATTGTTGGGAATATTCTCCTATTTGCAATAATAATTGCTACTTTATATTTTTTATTTAAAAAGCAAATTGAAAGTTTTGAAATTGATAAAATCAAGGCGTCATTTGAAGAATTTCAAAAAACTTTTTCAAAATTGGACTCAGAGCAAATTAGAAAATTTCAAGAAGGTTTTGATAAACTTGCAAATTTAGATCTAGATTCGCTTAAAACACAAATTGATGCATTAAAAGATGCGCCAGAAAAATTGCAAAAAGCGCTACAATCTGTTGAAGAACTTTCAAAAGCATTAAAAAATATACAAACTGCATAGTCTGCCGCTGCTACTGGTGCCGCTACGATTGTTTCTCAAGCAGTTATGAATCTAGGATCAACTCCAAGTTTATTTAATTTTTTAAATGCTGCTCCTTTTATTAAAATTTAATTTAAAAATTATTTATTCAATTAAATTTTAAAATCAATAAAAAACTACCAATCGGTAGTTTTTTATTGCAAGTTTTTAATAACTTTTTCTTTTCCAAGTTTGATGGCAAAAATTCACTTTTTAGTGAATATAAATATGCAAAAATACCGGCAAATCCGTGTTTTTGATCCTAAAATCTTAATTCTTATTATTTTCCCGAGTTTCCCAGTTTTAAGGCAAAAATTCACTTTTTAGTGAATATAAATATGAAAAAACACCCGTAAATCAGTGTTTTTTGAACGTAAAACCTTAATTTATATTAATGTCATTTAATTGCATTTTAAGTAATTTTATGGTATAATTATAAATTATGAAAAAACAAAATAAAGATGGTTTTATTGAAGTAAACAAATTGTTTGGCAAAAAACCTAAATATTTTAAGGAAATTTCAAACATGAAATTTGAAACAAGTTATTTGGAAACAATCAATATTTTGATATCTTAATAAATTACTAATAAAATTGTAATTAACTTTTACCAAAAAACTTAAAAAATTGCCTAAAACCGGATGCTTTTTTGAAATTACCTTATCAAACTGGGAAACTCAGGATTCTTATTATTTTAAAATCAAACTTTGTAAAAAAAAAAAAATGTTTGGTCTAAAAAAAATTTCTGTTATAATAACTCTCACTAAGAATAATTAATAAATTTGGATATTGAATTAAGGGGGAATCAATTATGTTTTTGTCATAAAAAAATCAGAAAATGCGAATTATCCATTATATTTTTAAATATGATGGAATACCTTAAATTTAACCGTTTAGAAATCTATAAATTTAGGGCTTTTAATTATTTTTTTTCAGTTCTTTCAAAACTTCATATATTTTTTTAGGCTCAGTGTAAGTAAAAACGAGTTTTCTTTTTGCATTGAGTTTAAATAGTAGTTGTTTTTTATGATTTTTGTCAGTGTTTTGAACTAAAAAAGTAGTTTAAAAATTTCATAATTTTGCTTTTTTAAGGTAAAATTTCATCTTTTTTAGTTTGTTTTATTTGATTAGTAGGTAGGTTTTTCCTTCGTGAGTGTTAGATTAAAGTCAAAAAAAAGTCAACACCTTAGTGTTAACTTTTTTTGTCCTGGTTTATTGAGGATGCTTTTTATTTAAACTAATATAAATATTAATTTTTAGTTTCATTAAGATCAAAGTATCTATCAATAAATAATTTATTAACTAATTCAGATTTGTCTTCGTTTTCGATTGATTCAAAAACTGCAGCTGATTTAAGAAGAACCGCCCCACTAGTTCCAGACAATCCTGCTTCTGTTGCTAATTTACCTAAAATATAATATTTAATATCTGAAAATTTTAATGAAGAATCAAGATTTACAGTTTTTTTCACACTAAAAACAGGTTTATATGGATCGCTAGCTATTGATGAATAAAGAGTTAATTCCATTATTTTTTTGTCTTTTTCATCTGCGTCTAATAGTCGAAAGACAACAAGTGAAGTCGCTAATTTGTTGTCAAGGAAATCGGAAACACCAGGAGTAAATGTATTTTTAGATTCACTAACTTTATCAACAATATTTCTAGTGCCGAAGCGGTTGCGTTCTTGTCTTTCAGTTACAGTATCAACTAACGCTGTATGGTGATCGATTTTTTGCACATGATTAGGTTGTGTTGCAGTTTCATCACCTATTTGTGCTTCTAAATTATTAATTTTGTCTTTGTCATATTCGTAGCGTCTAATTTTGATTCCAAAGTCAATTTTTTGGTTATCACCGTAAGAATAAGGTGAACCAGATTTATCTTCTTTTCAACCTTGAACTAAATAAAAAGGTGCTTGACTAGTTGAAAAGTTTTGGGCAGACTTAAATGCGAGAACAAATGTAGGGTTTTTAATATCATCTTTTTTTGAAGAAAAATCGAGTTTAAGACCGTCATGAGAAAGGAAAATACCGCCTTGAGACAAGTCTAAATAAGGTTTTAATTTTGACCTACGACCACTTGGAACAGGATTTTTTTGATCATCATAGTCTTTAAATTCAAGTTTTTGAGAATCAATTGACTTAATTGAGCTAATTGGAATTTGATTTTCGTTTGGATTTGAGGTTTGATCTGTTGGGTTAGCGGTGGATCCGCTGTTTTCTGTAATTAATGACTCAGCATCAAGAAAGAAATGTAATTTAGTTTCTTCTTGTAAAAATTCAAAAGGTTTATTATTTTTTAATACATCGGCAATTGGAATTTTTATTTCTTTTAATTTATCATCTCCAAGCCAAATACTAATAGAAAGAGCAAATTTTTCATTTTCAAATCCTGTATCAAGAATTATAGAGCTTGAATCTGGTAAATTAGATGCAAGTAGATTGTCAAAAAGTTCAGAAAGTAATTTTCCAGGACTTTGATTTGGTGCTGGATCTGCCTGTTTTTGCTCAGTTTTCTCTTCTTTTTTCTCTTCTTCTTCGAAAGGAGTTGTAGTTGCTAAAGAAGATACATTAATTTTAGCTGGTGTTGGGTTAGTTTGTGATTTTGTCTGAGCAATAAAATCAAGAAGTTCAGAAAGTTGTTTAGTTTCTTCTTTAATCTTTGAAAGTTCGATTTTTTTATTTCTAATATGCTCAATTGTTTGGTCAATTGTTTTTGCAAAAACTGTTATTTTTTGGTCATCTTTAACCTTAAACTCTAAATTTTCAATTTTTAGACTACTTGATCCATCTGGATTTGTTTTTGTAATATTATCAAGCGCATTTTGGAAATAAGCCCCATAAACTTTATCACTAATATTATAATTAAAATTGAAACTATACTCTAATTCATTATTAGAATTAAAATTTAGACCACCAGGGAAAGCCTCGTTTGATATAAAATTTCCATTAAGAGTTAATCTAAGCGGAATTGCTTGTTTTTTAATTGGATCTTCTTGGTCTTCTTTAGAAAGTTCAATTTTCACTGGTTGAATTTTAAATTCAGAAATTTGGAAATTATGTAAAATTTCTGAAAAAGATTTTTTTAATTTTTCTTCACGAGTTTCAACTTTTGGAACTTCTGGTTTTGGAGTTTCTTCGGTTTTAGATTCTTGATTTTCTTCTGTTGAATCTTGGTCTGTTGATTCTGTAGGTTGAGTTTCTGCTGTTGAATTTTCAGAATCATTAGAAGTTTCACTGTCACTTTCAGATAATGAATCTTCTTGTTGTTGAGGGGTTTTTGGCCTGTCAGTTAAAGTTGAAACACTTACGGTTTGAGGTTGTGCTGGGGATGCAGCATCAGAATTTAAACTTTCAACATCAGGAGTCGAACTTTCAGGAACAGCTTGACTTGGAGATTCAGGTTTTTTAAATCAAAAATCAAGACTAGATGGTTGGTTGTCTTTGAAAATTGATTGATTTTTTACAGAATCAGGCAAAGGTTTTGAGATTAAATCTAGTGGAGTTAAATTTGATGAAGCTAAAAATTTAGCAATTTCATCGTTAAAAGTGTAGTTATCTTTGAAAATTTGTGCAAATTTAGAAGCATAACTTTCGTTAATAGTTGATAAATTTTTAAATTCCAAAGCAATTTTAGATTTCTTTTTAGAATATTTTTCAACTAAGGAAAGATCTAAATTTGCTTGACCGGTTGCATCATCCACTTTTGAAAAAAATAGTTTACTATCTTTTAAATTAGGCTCTAAATCAAAAGCTAAAGGCAAAATCAAGTCATTTGTTTGCTTATTAAAAAAGGAAATACTCCCAAATTCAGCAATAGTTTTTAATAATGCTTGTTTGTCAGAGTTTGATTTTTTGTTTTGAATAAATTTAGAATTGAACAAAATTGCAATTTCGCTTGCAGTTTTATCTTTGATTAATTCATCATTAACGAGTTCAAGAACAACATTTACATTATCAGGATCAATTTCGGAATTTTTAACATGAGAGCTAAATTTTAGGTCAAATTTAACATTATAATTAATATTTTGCGCTGGATTTTGGACATTAATTGCTAAATTTGATAGCGTATTATTTTCAATTTTTAAATCTTTTTTGTCTTTTGGAGCAAGTAATTTAAAATTAAATCCAGTAAATTTATCTTCCAAAGGCTTAAAATCAACTAGCGAATTTAGATCAAAATTATAAGTTTTGTCATAAAATAAGTCAACTGCGTTTTTGGCTGTTAAAGTATCAGCGAATTGGGCTTTTAAATTTAGTTGACTAACAGATTGTAAAATTTCTTGTTGATTTTGACTGTTTTGAGCAAAAGATTTTGCTTCTGATTTTTGATCAGAATATTTTGAAAGTTGTTCAGATTGATTTCTGTAATAGGCGCTTTTTCCAATTGGAACGGCAATTCCAATACTAATAACCGCACTTAGAAAAACAACCGAAGATGCAATAAGTAAATTTTTTCGTTTAATAATTTTCATAATAAACCTTCCATTTTAAGAATAATTTTATGAATTTAGCAATGATTTATCAGTTTTATATACAAAAAATTTCAATTTCTTAGTTGAAAATTCATTCGGGTTTTTCTTGTTATAAACATAAAAATGAAGAACTTTAATTGTATCTATACCTGGATAATTTTCATAAATACCTGCAAGTTCACCGGTAGAATTCGGGGTTTGTGCCGCTTGGGTTGCTACTGGTTCTGTTGGCATTACTTCAACCGGTTTTTTAACAGCATCTTTCTTAACTGCCAAACCTAATTCTGGATAGTGCAAACTAAAATAAGAATACATCGGGAATTTTTTAATTACTTCTGTGATATCAACATAATCTTCTTTATCACCAACAAGACGATTTATATTTGTCCAAAGATCATTAAAATCATTATTATCTAAATAAGTTGGAAGAGTTGCACTAGGGAAATTATCAACCAAATTATTTAGTTTCTCAACGCTATCAGCAATAATTATTCCGTCTTTGTCAGTTGAAATTGTAATTTCTTTTGGCTGTGTTTTAAAAATTACTGAAAGAATTTTTCCATTTTGATCAACTGGGCCAACTTCATATCAATATTTAAGATTTACTTTTGATTCTTGCTGAACTTCTTTTACAGGTTGAGGCACAGAACCCTCATCATCAAATTGAGTTGTTGCTGCTTTTGGGTGAACAATTTCAAAATTTATTTTATAGTCAAAATTACTTCCTAAAGATTCAGATAAAAGTCCGGTTTTGTTAGAATAAATATTTTGGTAAAAAGCGACAATAAAATCTGTTAGTGTTTTAATTGGTGAGCGGTATTGATCGCCAAGAGTTGGGTCAATTTCTTGAATTTTACTTGATTCAGATCTTATTTGGTCAACATAATAATCAACGCCGATAGTATTTTGTTCATTTTGAACCATTAAATCAATAATATTTTTAAGTCTTGGGTGAAGATAAAAACTATAAGGCATGCGACCTTTTTCAGCTCAGTAATTATTATTGATTGAAAATAGTCAAATATATTTTTGTATTTTTCGTAAGTTAATATATTAATTTCAGACACATTCAAAAAAGGTGTGTCAAAATGAAACAATACAAATTCACAATTCAAGACAAATTTAAATACATCAAAATTGCCGAATCTAAAGGCTTAAAAAATGCAATTTTGGCTTTTGCAGAAGAATTTAGAGAAATTTACAAAAACAAATCTAAAAGTAAAAAAGCGGATAAAGAATGAATGTTGCATATATACGCTAATAATTTGATAAGAAATTGGCAAAAAAAGTTTTATAATAATGATATGAAAAGTTTAATTAGTACTCGTGGAAAAATCAAATCTCCACGCAAACCAAAGAAGAAATATACAATTAACGACCTTTCTGAAAATGATCGTGAAGTTTATCAAGAAATAATTGAAACTGTTCTTAGAAAATACGGGGTTGACCCCGGGATTATTCTTGAGGAGCTCAAAAAACGAAAACAAGAACAAGAAAAAGATAAAAACAAAATCGAAAATTCCACTAGAATTTGTAGCGTTTTTAAGGTTAATCGCACTTCTATTTATGAGAAAATTAGGGTGAAAAAACCACCAAAGAAAATGATTTATGATGAAGACTTACTTCAGTGAATTCGCGAAAATTTTATTTTAAATCGAAAGGTAAAAGGCCGAGACATCCTATATAATATTTACATAAATCAGGGAAATTATGTAAGCACGTACGTGTTTCAAAAACACTACGAATTTTTAGGATTAAAATCACTAGCTTATAAAAAGCAAGGAAAACCAGCACCAAAAGAGAAAAAGTTTACGCGAATTTGGACTGAAGATCATATCAAAGGTGAATTTAGCTCAGAAAATTTTGGTGAAAAATGGTTTGCTGATATTAAATTTATCAAAATTAACAACGAATGATTTTATCTACACTCAATTATTGAAACAAAATCCAATTACTTGCTCAATTTTTCAATTTCTAAAACAAGATTTTCAGAAGAAACTATAAACTTAGTAAAACAAACAATCAAAAAGTACAATATTAAACCAAAATTTTTCCATTCAGATCATGGCGTGGAATATGCGAACTACAAATTTGCTAATTTTTTAAAGCAAAATGGTATCCAACAATCAATGTCGCCAAAAGGTAATGCACTTGCAAACCGTCCTATTGAATATTTTTATGCGGTTTTTCAACGAGAATTGCTTAATATTGAGGGCGAAAATTTTGAAAATGTGGCTATTGCTTATCAAAAAATAAGTGAATTTATTGATTGGTATAACAATGAAAGGCCTCAAAGTTGCTTATCATATAAAACTCCAAGTTATTATATGAGGTAAATTATTTGTCCAAATTTTTAAAATGAACATGCTAGAAAAAATTAACAAAAGCGGTGTAATCAAAATCATAGGTAAAAAACTAATTGTCTGAGATTTTTCTACTTATTTATAGGCAAAACATTTTTTTTTTTTTTTGCAAAAGGTTAATTTTAAAATAATAAAATCCCCTTTGGTTGAAACTCAAAGGGGAAATTAATTTGTTTAATTAAAATTTAGTTATTTTCTTGGTTTGTGAATATTAAATTCTTTGAAGATTTCACCAAAAGCATTATTGGTAAGGCCACGGGCATTTGCATTTTTTAAGTCTAGTTGATCAGTTGTAATGTTTTTAAAATAACGATCATCGATAATATATTCAGTATCAATAATTGGTAATCATTTTAATTTTTGATCTTCTTGTTTGAATATTCCTACAAATCTAACGTTTGATATAAAGAAATGCTCAGGAATAACTGTCTGGAATTGAACTGCTCCATTATCTTTAAAATCAGGATTATTTGAACTATTAGTTGCTCGAGTTGCTTTTAGCATTGCAATTTGACCACTATCGTTTTGGAAAACAAAACGTCAGTCATCAGTATCTTTAACAGTTGAATAATCTTGGGTTGGAACTGGAATATTTGTTGTTAGTGTAAATGTACGAGTATCACGATCAAATAATGTTTTTCTTACCCGAAGGCCAA
This sequence comes from Mesomycoplasma ovipneumoniae, assembly GCF_038095995.1. Taxonomy (NCBI): domain Bacteria; kingdom Bacillati; phylum Mycoplasmatota; order Mycoplasmoidales; family Metamycoplasmataceae; genus Mesomycoplasma; species Mesomycoplasma ovipneumoniae. The sequence goes on along the minus strand of NZ_CP146005.1, from coordinate 472,749 downwards.
ATCCGCCATCTTGAACTTGAGTTCAACCAAGTGGATTTTGAAGAACTTCATCTTTTGCCTTTTTATTTTCAGTTGTTTTAATAAATGGAGTTTCTGAATTTCGGAAATTAGGCCATCAATTAACTAAATTTGGAGCAATCATTTTTTCGTTTTTTTCCAATTCGTCAGGATTAACAAATAATAAATCAGTTAAATTAGCACTAATAATATTTGATTGCTGTTGAATTAATTCTTTTGGATACCAAAAGTTCAAATAAGCAGTTCCTCAATCAACAGCATTAGCCCCTACTTTTTCTTTAACAGTTTTTGTGTATTTGTCTTGAATTTCTTCAGGTTTTTTATCTGGATCATTAAATAAATTGTTAACAAAATCGCTTGCGCTATAATAAGTAACTTTTGTTGGCTGATTTAAAATAATATTTAAATAATCATTAGTAAGTCTGAAGTTTTCACCTGGGCTAACGAATTGATTTGGGTGGACATTTGTCCATCCTTTTCTGACTTTATCTTCTTTTGTTTTATTTAGTTGGTATGAATATAAATCAAGGTTGGTGGTTGGGGTTTTGCCTTCTTCTTCTTTATATAATCTTTGGTTTAAGTAACCCGAAGGATCAAAGACTTTGAGAGATAGGGCAGAAAGATTTTCAGCAGGGTCGATTGTGAGTAACTGGTAAAGGGGATCGTTGTTATTTTGGAGGGTACCATGTCAATTTCGATTTATTAGTATAGGGTTGACGTTTGTGTTACCATTAGGTTTTGTTTTATTTAGTAGAGCTTTATTTGGTACTCAACTAGCAAGTTTATCAAACAGATCTTGTCAGTATTTGTCGTTCTCTTTGAGGAACACTGAGAACTTAGCAGGTTTTTTTATTGTGCTTCAAGGAACACCAACTGCACCTTGTAAAATTAATTTAGGTTTAATTTTTACAATGTTAGATATTGGTTGCTGGTTAGTCTCAGGTTGAGATTTTTCTTCCTCTGTAGAAGAATCCGACGCTTTTGCTATTTCAATGGGGGCATTAATTAAACGTTTTATGTCACTACTTTCAAGACTAAATGATAACTTTGTTGGTGATTCTACCTTTAGATCACTTATTTTAAAGTCCACAACACTTTGGTTGAGTAATGGGTTCAATGTTAGTTGAACTAATTGGTGCTGAGGATTTGGGATTTGAACAGGTGAAGAAGTAATTAAGCTTGGATTTTCAACTTTAATCATAGATGCTTCTCTAGTAGCTTTTTGGGCCGCTCTCTTCTTCTTATTTATTTCAGCACTATTACCCTTTTTCTTAGTCGGATTAGCTGCTTGGAAGTATGTATACTCTTCGGCACGAAGACCTGCCAACCCCGTATTCTTCAACTCAGGCGCTATCACCGGCTGCAGTGGACTCAAAGCCAGTTCAGCTGGATGAATACTCACCGGCACTGAAGATAGCCACTGACTTGTTGGCTTACCAGTTGGGTCAGTCTGTATTGGATTTTTAAATTCCAGTGTAATTGTTGTTGAATTAGCCAAAGGCTGGTCAGGACTGTATTGTTTAGCCCAGCTAGTATTTGATACCTCCGGAGTCTTTGCTAGTTCAGGAATGTTGTCTTGTTGTTTGTGGACTACTAGAGTTAGACTCTTATCTGATTTTACCCGGGTAGTTGTATTTCCGTCAGTAACATTTTTTACTAACGAAAGACTAACGCTGTAGACTTCCGGTGAGACTTGCTTTACTGATTCAATTTCAAAACTAATGTTTGGATCAAGTTTATTAAAATAATCGCTAAATTGTTGACCCAAAAGAATTTCCAATTTTTGTTTTAGTGTTTGTAAGTCTTCATTTGAACTCTCAGATGTTGAATCTGAGCCTTGACTAGTCTGAGGGCCGTCTTGGAAAGGAGTGGCAAAATAAGGTAAATTAGTAGAAAAAATTATGTTATAATAGAGTAACTAAGAATGAATTAATAAATTTGATATTGAATTAAGGGGGACTTATTATGTTTTTTGCCTAAAAAATCAGTTAGTGCGATTTTTCCATTATGTTTTTAAATATATTAGAATGCATTAAAATTAACCTTTGCAAAAAAAAAAAAAATGCTTGGTCTAAAAAAAATTTCTGTTATAATAGAGTCACTAAGAATGAATTAAGAAATTTTGATATTGAATTAAGGAGGAATTGGTTATGTTTTTGTCATAAAAAAATTAGACAGTGCGAATTATCCATTATATTTTTAAATATGATGGAATGCCTTAAATTTGCCCGTTTAGAAATCTTCAAATTTAGGGCTTTTAGTTATTGTTCTTTCAAAACTTCATATATGTTTTTAGGCTCAATGTAAGTAAAAACGAGTTTTCTTTTTACATTGAGTTTAAATAGTAGTTGTATTTTTTATGGTTTTTGTTATTTTATCTATAAATTGATTTTTGACAGGTTTTTAAGCTAAAAAAGGTTGTTTAGATATTTTGTAATTTTGCTTTTAAGTTAAAATTTAGCCTTTTTTAGTTTGCTTTATTTGATTAATAAGTAGATTTTTCTTTAGTGATGGTTAGATTTAAAATGTAGTGTTTTTGCCTTGATAGTTATTTTTCCTGAGTTTGCCAAAAAAGTCAAAGAAGTCCCAAAACCGTACACTTTTTTAGAATTATCTCATCAAACTGGGAAATTAGGGAAAACTGTCATAAACTTTTATTGATTGTATTTTAATAAATTAAAAAAAATTTTAAAATTAAGTAAAAATAAATTTTAAATTTGGTATAATTCTGTTTATTGAAAATAGCAAAAATGATAAAAAGGGAAAAAACCAGGAGGATTTTATGCAAAATAAAAAGACAAAAATATTAATTGGTAGTGCCGCTGCAATTTTACTAATGTCGACGGTCTTTGGAACTGTCGCTGGGCTTGCTGCTAAAACTAAATATCGCGGAGTTAATCCTACCCAAGGCGTTGTTAGTCAACTCGGGCTAATTGATTCAGTAAGTTTTAAACCAAGCGTTGCTCACTTTACTAGTGATTATAAAACTGTCAAACAAGCACTTTTAGGGGACAAAACTTTTAATGCCAACAGCACTGAATTTAGCGATTTTGCATCAAAATTCAATTTTTTAACTAATAATGGCAGTAGTGTTTTAGCAATTCCCAACAAATACAAAGTTGTTATTGAAAAATTTGAAGCCCAAGATGAACAACAACGTTTTTTCCTTTCCTTTCATTTAGAAGAAACTCTTGAAGACAAAAATGTTGCTCGCTCTGCAACAAAATCAATTTACCTTTCGGTAGTTGATGCCCCAAAAGCAGCTTTGGCTCAATTTAGTGATATTGTTGATTCAAATTTTGCTAATTTGACTCCTAGTCCACTTTCTCATTTTTCATCAACCTCAGTTAGACCTTTAGCCCTAACTCGCGCTGATGATTTTGCAAAAACATTGAATCAATTTGAAACATTAGAGGAATTTGAATCTCATTTAAGCAAATTTTTTGATATTCAGGCAATTAAGGCAAAAATTCGTCTTGAAGCCCAAGGCTTTGCCAAAGGTGACTTAGAAGAACCTTTTGTATTTAGTTTTGTTAAAAATCCACAAAACGCCAGTGAGTGAGCTACAAGTCTAAATCAACAAGTTCCCTCAGTTCGTTTATATTTAAAAACTGAATTTGAGCCTCAGGCAAAGGCAACACTAGCTAATTATAAAAATAAAGATGAGTCATTTTTAACTTCAATTGATTTAGTCGCTAGTGATAAGTTTACTTTATTTGCTAATACCAAAGATCTAGCCGCTCAACTTGATGTTAATTTGCTTGATGCTTCTGATTATTATATTGATCCAGATAAGCCTCAGGTTGATTCAACAACTGGAGTTTTACTCCCTTCTTCACTTAGTTTGTTTCAGCGTGATGTATTAAGAAAATCTTCTGATAGGTCAGTTGATAAATTTTCTTTGTTTCGTTATGATGCAATTAATTTTTATAAACAACTCCAAGAACTTGTAAGTAAACCTAGCGCAATTAAAGATATAATTGATGCCAGCCTAACACGTGGTCTGACTTTTTCTTTTGGTAAATATGATTTACTTTTTGATAATTTACGTGAGCATCTTGATTATGACTTTTTAGTTTCAAATGCTAAAATTCGTCAAAATTCCGTTTCAGGAAAATTATTTATTGAACTGCCAATCAAAATTAAGCTTAAATCTTCAATTTTTGGCGACAGCGGTCAAAATATTAAAACTATTTTGGAAAAAACTGTAAGTTTTAAACTTGATAATTTCCGCGATCAAAGTATCGAAGATGCCCTAAGCAGCCTTTATCCTGAACTTAGCGAGCAGCTAAAACAATTAAAAGATGCCCAAAGTGCCCAAGATGCCGCCCAACAACTAGCTGCTATTTCTCCATTTTCGTCTCAGACAGCTGTTGAGACCCTAGGAGCAACCAAGGAAAATCCTTATGATATTGTCCAAGGTGCTCCAAAGTCTTATTTACTTTCAAAATACGAAATTAAACAATTAATCGACCAAAAAGACTACAAAAAACTAATTAGTCTCTTGAGTGATCAAAATACCTATAATATTGACTTTAAATTAGGTTCAACTCTGCAAAGCCAAAATATACAAGTGCCAAGTGAGAAAGAAATAACCAATTTAAATGCAACAATTGGCTTAGCCCAGTCATTAAAAAATGCTGATATTTATTCAGTTTCAACTTCGGCATTTAAAAATCGTGCTTCTTTATTTGCTTATTTCCGTTACCTTTTATCATTAGAACCTAAAGAGGCAATCAAAAAACTTGTTAATATCGGAACCCAAATGGGTCTTGAATTTGAAGGCTATCAAGACTTACCATTAAATCCAACTTTAGCAGATTTAGCAAAAGTAAAAATTAAAACCAAATTTGATAACTATGTGCACTCCCAAGACTTTCTAAGTCAGCAAGATGCTGACCAAAATCAAGACGATACCGTGGGAACAAAATTCGGACTCAAGCTTCTTGATTTTAATGGTTATTTTGCTAATGACATTACAAGTCCAAATCAAGGAATGGCTTTATTTTTGCCAGCAAGTCTAAATCCTGATTCAACTCAGTCAACTTCAGGTGATTCAAATTCAACCACTACAGACTGAAAAGCTGAAATTACTAAAAATCTTGTTAGTGATAAAAACCAGTTAGCTCAGTTACCTTTTGCAATTTGAGACAAAATTATTGGCCAAGAAAAACAACAAGAAGATAGCAAAAAACTAACATACAAAATTCTTAAAAATTACCAAGATGCAATTAAAATTGCTAAACAACCGGCTTTTTGAAATACACTAGATAATGAGAATAAATCTCAAGTTCCTTTTGGAGATAAGAATTTCAGTAAAATTTCTACCCTTAGTGATTTAGTTTTTGCCTTTTACACTCAGGCAGCCTTAGCTAATAATTGAAATGAATATCAAGACTCAGGAGCACGCCCTTCAATTAAATTTGAAATTGAAGAAGATGCATCTGAAACCGCTAAAGAAGGTAATGTAATTGCTCTAAAAATCAAATATGTTGTTGGCTTTGATGATAATGCTGGTAAATTTGTTGATGATGTAATTCAATCAAGCCCGCAGACAATTTTTGTTCGCACATCAGGTAAGTCAGAAGCTGAAGTAAAACAAAAAAATAATTTAGACCAAATGATTGAAGATGCCCCACTTTCAAGTCAATCATTAATTCTTGATGCTGAAAAATTTGGTCATTTACAAATTCTTGCTAATTCAATTTATGACAAGAAAATCAAAGATCAAACCCAAGAAGAAACAACTCCACCAAAAGACTCAGATAATATTCGCTGAATTGATGACAAAGTTCCAGGCCAGCCTCGTCCTGAAGTAAAAAGGCCTGAGATCAATCAAGATGAATTTTTTAAAGACAAACTAAAACCAGTTTCGGTTCCAGTATCAACTTTCACTAGTCTCGATGAGAGTCCTTATTTTGCTAGCCCTTTCCAGGATGACTCGCAGACTAGTCAAACTACAGACTCATCAACTCAAACCCAAAACGAAGATTTACAAACTTTAAAACAAAAACTTGAAATTCTTTTAGGTCAAAATTTTAGTTCTTATTTTAATAATCTTGATCCAAATCTTACTTTTGAAATCGATTCAGTTAAAGAAGTCTCACCTCATGTCTACAGTGTAAGTTTAGCTTTATCAAAAGTAATCCAAAATGGTCAGAGCTCAACCAAAGTTAAATCAGATAAAAGTCTAACACTAGTAGTACAAAAGCAACAAACTAACATTCCTGAACTAACAAAATCTCCGCAAATTTCAAATACTTCTTGAGCAAAACAATACAATCCTGACCAACCGCTAGCAAATTCAACAACAATAACTCTTGAATTTAAAAACCAAATACCGAAAGACTCAAATGGTCAGCCAACAAGTCAGTGATTGTCTTCAGTGCCTTTGACAATTCATCCGGCTTTAATAAACATTTCTCCTCAGGCCGATGTTCTTGACCAAGCAATAGCAAATGAGATTCTCTCGCGTTTAGACACCGATAGTTTAGTAGGGAGCCCTACTCCTGATACTATTATGAAAGTACTAAGTAAAACAAAAGTCGAAGAAATCATCAAAGGTCTCAGAGATAAAGTTCCTGAATCTGTAGCTAATCTCATAGCCCCTATAGTTGATGCTTATAAAAGACATGAAACAACTAAGTCGCATATTTTATCTTTAGCTCATATTCAAAATTCAAACCATTCGCCAATTAAATTATCACTAAATAGTCTAACAAACACTAACCCTGAAGTTAAAGTTGTAAATCTTAAACTTATTAACGAAAAAACTATTAGTTTTGATTTAGAAAGTTCAAATATTAAAAGGTTAATTAACGCGCCAATTGAAATAGCCTCTGAGCTATCTGATAAAAAATTTGATCTTGAATCAATGAGAGTTTATAACATTCTAAGTCAAGATAATTCAGATTCCGACACACACACACACACACACACAGGCGCCCAATCAAACACACGAACAAACCTCAACTATTACCTTTATTAAACCAAAATTTATTGTTGAACGAACTGTTGGGGTGCCATGAAGTACTTCTGAAGTAGTTTTTGCTGCTAAGAAAAATTTAAATGATCCAACAAAACGTGATCTATCTAGAGTTAAAGATTCTAGCTTTTTTGTCTATGGATGGAGAATATTCACAATCCCATTTAATGGGCAAGCTTTTCAAACTCCCGCTTTACAAGTCCAACCCCTTTTTGATCCACTTGTTGATATGTTTCCTGTGCCTCAGGTTCAGAGTCTAACTAGCCTGTCATTCAAAGTTTTTGATCCTGATGGTTATTTATACCAAAAATTATATTCTAAATCAGCACCAAATGTTGATCTTCATTCTTATCGTCTTAATCAAACAAAAGAACAATCAACTCGAAAAGGTTGAACTAACCAACACCCAAGTCAGTTAAACTTTACTAATAGCAATTTTAGTTTGCCAAGCAACTATTTAAATATTATTACAAATCAGCCAACAAAAGTTACTTTTTATAATGCAAGTGATTTTATTACTGATTTATTTAATGATCCTGATCAAAAACAAGAAGATATTAATGACAAATACACTGATAATGTTAAAGAAAAAGTAGGTGCAAATGCCGCTGACTGAGGAAGTGCTTATTTTAACCTTTGGTATCCAAGAAAACTAATTCAAGAACAATCAAATATAATAAGTGCTAATTTAAATGACTTACTGTTTGTTGATCCAGATGAACTTGAAAAAAATATAAAAATGATTGCCCCGAATTTTACTAATTGGTGGCCTAACTTTCAAAATTCAGAAGTTGCCGAAATTCGCACAAAACATAACGAAGAAGCCTACAAAAAAGTTAACCTTTTACCGCAAGGTTGAACCCAAATTCATGACGGTGGCTATCCACTCAAAGTTCAAAAAACTGCATTTAATCGCGATACTCGTACTTTTACACTTACAACAAATCTGCCAATTCCAACCCAAGACTACTATCAAGATGTCAAAGACACTGATGACTGACGTTTTGTTTTCCAAAACGATAATAATCAAATTGCAATGCTCAAAGCTAATATGCTAAAACAAGGCTCAAAAAATCCTCACTATAAGGATAAAGGTTGAATTCAATTTGAAACAGTAATTCCTGAACATTTTTTCTCAACAAATGTCAGATTTGCTGGAATATTCAAACAAGAAGATAAAAAACTAAAATGACTACCAATTATTGACACTGAATATGTAGTTGATGACCGTTATTTTGGTAATATTATTTCTGATCCTTTAGATCTTAAGAAAGCCCGTGGCCGTGGATTTACTAATAATGCCTTTGGAGATGTATTCAAAGAATTTAACATTCATAGAAAAAAACAATCTTAAATAAACTTTAATTAAACAAATAAATTAACCCTTTGATTTTTAACCAAAGGGGCTTTTTTATTATTTTAAAAATAACCTTCTCCAAAAAAAAAAAAAAAATGTTTGGTCAAAAATAAAGTTATGTTATAATAATCATCATTAAGAATGAATTAATAAATTTTGAAATTGAATTAAGGGGGAATCAGTTATGTTTTTTGTCTAATGTGCTTTGATAGCGCGCATTTTCCATTATATTTTTAAATATGATGGAATGCCTTAAATTTAACCGTTTAGAAATCTACAAATTTAAGGCTTTTGGTTATTGTTCTTTCAAAACTTCATATGTTTTTTAGGCTCGCTGCAAATAAAAACGAGTTTTCTATTTGCATTGAGTTTAAATAGTAGTTGTATTTTTTTATGATTTTGTTAGTGTTTTAACTAAAAAAGTAGTTTAAAAATTCATAATTTTGCTTTTTAAGTTAAAATTTTAGCTTTTTTAGTTTGCTTTATTTGATTAATAAGTAGATTTTCTTTCGTGATGTTTAGATTTAAAATTCAGTGTTTTTGCCTTGATAGTTATTTTTCCTGAGGTTGCCAAAAAAGTTAAAAAAGTAAACTCGAACAAAAGCCAACGCCTTAGCGTTAACTTTCTTTGTCCGAGTTTATTTGAGGATGTTTTTTATTTTAACTAATGTTTGTATTAGTTTTTAGTTTCATTAAGATCAAAGTATCTATCAATAAATAATTTATTAAGTAATTCAGATTTGTCTTCGTTCTCGATTGATTCAAAAACTGCAGCTGATTTAAGAAGAACGGCCCCGCTAGTTCCAGACAATCATGCTTCTGTTGCTAATTTTCCTAAAATATAATATTTAATATCTGAAAATTTTAATGAATTGGCAAAATTTACTGTTTTTTTCACGCTGAAAACAGGCTGATATGGATCGCTAGCTATTGATGAATAAAGTGTTAATTCCATTATTTTTTTGTCTTTTTCATCTGCATCTAATAGTCGAAAGACAACAAGTGAAGTTGCTAATTTGTTATCAAGGAAATCGGAAACACCAGGAGTAAAAGTATTTTTAGATTCACTAACTTTATCAACAACAGTTCGAGTAACAAACCGGTTAACTCGTTCTTGTCTTTCAGTTACAGTATCAACTAAAGCTGTATGGTGATCGATTTTTTGCAAATTATTAGGTTGTTTTGCTGTTTCATCACCAATTTGCACTTCTAAATTATTAATTTTGTCCTTATCATATTCATACCGTCTAATTTTGATTCCAAAGTCAATTTTTTGGTTATCACCGTAAGCAAAAGGTGTACCAGATTTATCTTCTTTTCAGCCTTGAACTAAATAAAAAGGTGCTTGACTAGTTGAAAAGTTTTGGGCAGACTTAAAGGCAAGAACAAATGTTGGATTTTTAATATCATCTTTTTTTGATGAAAAATCGAGTTTAAGACCATCATGAGAAAGGAAAATACCACCCTGAGATAAGTCTAAATAAGGTTTTAATTTGGATCTGTGACCACTTGAAACAGGATTCTTTTTATCATCATAGTCTTTAAATTCAAGTTTTTGGGAATCAATTGACTTAATTGAGCTAATTGGGATTTGATTTTCATTGGGATTTGAAGTTTGATCTGTTGGGTTAGCAGTGGATCCGCTATTTTCTGTAATTAATGACTCAGCATCAAGAAAGAAATGTAGTTTAGTTTCTTCTTGTAAAAATTCAAAAGGTTTATTATTTTTTAATACATCAGCAATTGGAATTTTTATTTCTTTTAATTTATCATCTCCAAGCCAAATGCTAATTGAAAGAGCAAATTTTTCATTTTCAAATCCTGTATCAAGAATTATAGAGCTTGAATCTGGTAAATTAGATGCAAGTAGGTTGTCAAAAAGCTCAGAAAGTAATTTCCCAGGACTTTGAATTGGTGCTGGAACTTCCTGTTTTTGTTCAGTTTTTTCTTCTTTTTTCTCTATTTTTTCAGTTTCTTTTTTCTCTTCTTCTTTTTTCTGTTCTTCTTGCTCTTTTTTCTCTTCTTCTTCGAAAGGAGTAGCAGTTGCTAAAGAAGATACGCTAATTTTAGCTGGCGCTGGGTTAGTTTGTGCTTTTGTCTGAGCAATAAAATCAAGAAGGTCAGAAAGTTGTTTAGTTTCTGTTTTAATTTTTGAAAGTTCAATTTTTTTATTTCTAATATGTTCAATTGTTTGGTCAATTGTTTTTGCAAAAACTGTTATTTTTTGGTCATCTTTAACTTTAAACTCTAAATTTTCAATTTTTAGACTACTTGATCCATCTGGATTTGTTTTTGTAATATTATCAAGCGCATTTTGGAAATAAGCCCCATAAATTTTATCGCTAATATTATAATTAAAATTGAAACTATACTCTAATTCATTATTAGAATTAAAATTTAGACCACCAGGGAAAGCCTCGCTTGATATAAAATTTCCGTTCAGAGTTAATCTAAGCGGAATTACTTGTTTTTTAATCGGATCTTCTTGGTCTTCTTTGGATAGTTCAATTTTTACTGGTTGAATTTTAAATTCAGAAATTTGGAAATTATGTAAAATTTCTGAAAAAGATTTTTTTAATTTGTCCTCACGAGTTTCAACTTTTGGAACTTCTGGACTTGGAGTTTCTTCGGTTTTAGATTCTTGATTGTCTTCTGTTGAATCTTCGCCAGTTGATTCAGCGAGTTGAGTTTCTGCTGTTGAATTTTCAGAATTATCAGCATTTTCTCCGACACCTTCAGATGATGAATCTGCTTGTTGTTGAGTGATTTTTGACCTGTCAGTTAAAGTAAAAACGCTTACAGGTTGAGGTTGTGCTGGTGTAGATGATGATGAAACAGAACCATCAGAACTTCCAGAATCAGGAGTTGAGGCTGCTGAATCAGAATTTGCAGCATCAGGAGCGGAACTTTCAGGAACAGCTTGACTTGGAGATTCAGATTTTTTAAATCAAAAATCAAGACTAGATGGTTGGTTGTCTTTGAAAATTGATTGGTTTTTTACTGAATCAGGCAAAGGTTTTGAAATTAAATCTAGTGGAGTTAAATTTGAGGAAGCTAAAAATTTAGCAATTTCATCGTTAAAAGTGTAGTTATCTTTGAAAATTTGGGCAAATTTAGAAGCATAACTTTCGTTAATAGTTGATAAATTTTTAAATTCCAAAGCAATTTTAGATTTCTTTTTAGAATATTTTTCAATTAAAGAAAGATCTAAATTTGCTTGACCAGTTGCATCATCAACTTTTGAAAAAAATAGTTTGCTATCTTTTAAATTAGGTTCTAAATCAAAAGCTAAAGGCAAAATCAAATCATTTGTTTGCTTATTAAAAAAGGAAATACTCCCAAATTCAGCAATAGTTTTTAATAATGCTTGTTGATCAGAGTTTGATTTTTTGTTTTGAATAAATTTAGAATTAAACAAAATTGCAATTTCACTTGCAGTTTTATCTTTAATCAATTCATCATTAACTAGTTCAAGAACAACATTTACATTATCAGGATCAATTTCGGAATTTTTAACATGAGAGCTAAATTTTAGGTCAAATTTAACATTATAGTTAATATTTTGTGCTGGATTTTGGACATTAATTGCTAAATTAGATAGCGTATTATTTTCAATTTTTAAATCTTTTTTGTCTTTTGGAGCAAGTAATTTAAAATTAAATCCAGCAAATTTATCTTCCAAAGGCTTAAAATCAACTAGCGAATTTAGATCAAAATTATAAGTTTTGTCATAAAATAAGTCAACTGCGTTTTTGGCTGTTAAAGTATCAGCAAATTGGGCTTTTAAATTTAGTTGGCTAACAGATTGTAAAATTTCTTGTTGATTTTGACTGTTTTGAGCAAAAGATTTTGCTTCTGATTTTTGATCAGAATATTTTGAAAGTTGTTCAGATTGATTTCTGTAATAGGCGCTTTTTCCAATTGGAACGGCAATTCCAATACTAATAACCGCACTTAGAAAAACAGCCGAAGATGCAATAAGTAAATTTTTTCGTTTAATATTTTTCATAATAAACCTTCCATTTTAAGAATAATTTATGAATTTAGCAATGATTTATCAGTTTGATATACAAAAAATTTCAATTTCTTAGTTGAAAATTCATTCGGGTTTTTCTTGTTATATACATAAAAATGAAGAACTTTAATTGTATTTATTCCTGGATAATTTTCATAAATACCCGCAAGTTGGCCAGTAGAATTTGAGGTTTGTGCTGCTGGTTCAGTTGCCCGTTCTGTTGGCGCAGTTTCTGCCGGTTTTTTAATAGCATCTTTCTTAACTGCCAATCCTAATTCTGGGTGGTGCAAACTAAAATAAGAGTACATCGGAAATTTTTTAATTAGTTCTGTGATATCAACATAATCTTCTTTATCACCAACAAGACGATTAATATTTGTTCAAAGATCATTAAAATCATTATTATCTAAATAAGTTGGAAGAGTCCCGCTACGGAAATTATCAACAAAATTATTGAGTTTTTCAATGCTTTCAGGAATAATTACTCCGTCTTTGTTAGTTGAAATTGTAATTTCTTTTGGTTGTGTTTTAAAAATTACTGAAATAATTTTTCCATTTTGATCAACCGGACCAACTTCATATCAATATTTAAGATTTACTTTTGATTCTTGCTGAGCTTCTTTTGCAGGCACAAGTTGAAGTTCAGAATCACTAGCTTGAGGAGCACTTACTGGTTGATTTACACGTACAAAATTAAAAGCTGAAGTAGTACTTCGCGGTGAACTCACATCTTCAAATTGAGTTGTTGCTGCTTTTGGACTAACAATTTCAAAATTTATTTTATAGTCAAAATTATTTCCTAAAGACTCAGATAAAAGTCCAGTTTTGTTAGAATAAATATTTTGGTAAAAAGCGACAATAAAATCTGTTAGTGTTTTAATTGGAGAGCGATATTGTTCGCCAAGAGTTGGGTCAATTTCTTGAATTTTACTTGATTCAGATCTTATTTGGTCAACATAATAATCAACGCCGATAGTATTTTGTTCATTTTGAACCATTAAATCAATAATATTTTTAAGTCTTGGGTGAAGATAAAAACTATAAGGCATGCGATCTTTTTCAGCTCAGTAATTATTATTGATTGAAAATAGTCAAATATCTTTTTGTATTTTTCGATCTTTTTCTTGTAAAAAGTTATTTCAACCTGATTTGTTTTCGATTTTAATTTTTGCCAGCTCTTTAAATAAATTTGTACTGTCAAGATTTTCAGGTCAAGTCTGGGCTGGGTCAATTAGCTTTAGCCCTTTTAGTCAGTCGAAAAAATATTTAACAACAAAATTAATATCTTTTTGGGCTAAGGCTGAATAAAATCTTAACATTTCTTCACCAGATTGGAAAACTGGTGATAAAACATTAACAATTCCGGCAACTTCTTCTGGATATGTGAAAGTTCACCTTGAACGATCAATTAGTTGATCAACTGGAATAACATCATATTTTTCAACTAAAAGTTTTAATTTTTCTTCGTCAAATTTAACGCCATAATAATGCGGATTTTCTAAAATATTTTTTAGTTTGCCAAAGTCACCTGAATTTACAAGTTTTTCAATTTCCTCTTTTGGCACAGGATTTTGCTCTGAAATTTGGGCATCTTTTTGCTTGAATTCAAAGTTTGTTGCCTTTGCCTTTGCAATTAAATCAGGAATATTTTTAACTAAAACTGAATAGTCGCCAACATTTTGGACAAACGGTTTTTGGGCGATAATTTCATTTTTATCATTGTAAATTTGAATATTTCCGTGAAATTGAATTATGATCTTATTGTTTTGATAGACAAATTGGGTCATTTCAGGATCAACACTAAAATCAATTTTTATTTTAGAAAAAAGATCAGAATTTTTTAGCCGAGAAATGTAATTTTTTAATTTTATTTTTGACAGTAAAGGAACATTAGAAATTTGGTTTAATAAGTTTTTGTAAAATGCTTGTTTTTCTTCATAAGAAGGAAAAACTTGATTTTTTAGATAGTTTAGCAATTCTCAACTTGTGATTTTTTGGCTGTTTTGCTCATGAACATCACTAAAATTAGTTAAATCATTATCAGAAAAAGGTGTCAGTTCAATGTCATTTGCAAGGCTGCTATCTAAAAATGTATCTGAAAAATCAAGATCTACTGCAAAATTGAAGTTTGGAGCCGATTTTAAATCTTGATTGTTATGTTTAGCAAAATCGCTTGAAAATTTTGCTAAAAAATAGACACGATAAATGTTTTTTAAAGGAGTTTTGCTAAGATAAGCATTTTTGAGAACCGGTTCTTGGATAAGTTCGATTGAATATTTACCTTTGGCAAAATTATCATCATCGACAAATTTATTAATTTTATTTTTTAATAAATTTGTGATTGTTGACTCAAGATTAAAATATTGGCTAATAATTTTTGAGGCTTCAATGGCTGATTTTGCCGAGTTTACTCTGGCTAAAAATTCGCTAACTGGGGTTAGTTTTGCAATCTCTCTTGTTGGTGACTTATCAAATTCAGAGATAAAATAAGGTCTTAATTTTGAAAGTTCGGCTTTTGCTAAACTTGTAAAATTGCTTAGTGAGGAATTAGACAGTTTTGAGACAGGATTATAAGCAACTGTTGCCGAGTGAAGATCAGAATTTGCAACTTTGTCATCATCTAAGTTTTGTAAAACCCGCCAGTAAATTTTAAATGACTGTTCTTGGTCAAGTGCTTCGATATCTGTAATATTTAATTTGAATTTTTGTCATTGAAAATCATTTTGAAAATCAACAATTTCAAAATTGGAGTTAGAGTTTTGTGCATAAAAATCAAAAAAATCGGTTAAATTTACCCCCGATTTTTTTGTGCCATCAGATTCGAAGAATTTATTTTTTAGACTAAAATAATCTGCATTATTTTCAACAACATCACTTTTTAGACTTATAGAACTAATCGAATTAGCTTGCTTTTGAACATCAAATAAAGGATCTTTGGTTACAGAAAGATTTGAAACAAGCCCAACTGGAATTCCAATAATTAGACCTGAGGCAATAAGACTTGAGCCGATTGTTAAAATCAATCTTTTTTTCCGTAATGCGATATTTGCCTTCCTATGTTCTTGATTCATTTTCGCCTCCATTTGGATTTTGTATAAAATAAATAATACCACACCATCTCTGCATGGTTATTTCTAGAATAATAGTTTTGGTAGCTACATATTTAATTTTACCAAAACAAAAAAAAAAAAAAGTAAAAAACCAATAATAAATTGGTAGAAAAATCTCAGACAATTAGTTTTTTACCTATGATTTTGATTACACCGCTTTTGTTAATTTTTTCTAGCATGTTCATTTTAAAAATTTGGACAAATAATTTACCTCATATAATAACTTGGAGTTTTATATGATAAGCAACTTTGAGGTCTTTCATAGTTATACCAATGAATAAATGAACTTATTTTTTGATAAGCAATAGCCACATTTTCAAAATTTTGACCCTCAATATTAATTAATTCGCGTTGAAAAACTGCATAAAAATATTCAATAGGGCGGTTTGCAAGAGCATTTCCTTTTGGTGACATTGATTGTTGGATACCATTTTGCTTTAAAAAATTAGCAAATTTGTAGTTTGCATATTCCACACCATGATCTGAATGGAAAAATTTTGGTTCAATATTATACTTTTTAATTGTTTGTTTCACTAAGTTTATAGTTTCTTCTGAAAATCTTGTTTTAGAAATCGAAAAATTGAGCAAGTAATTGGATTTTGTTTCAATAATTGAGTGTAGGTAAAATCATTCGTTGTTAATTTTGATAAATTTAATATCAGCAAACCATTTTTCACCAAAATTTTCTGAGCTAAATTCACCTTTGATATGATCTTCAGTCCAAATTCGCGTAAACTTTTTCTCTTTTGGCGCTGGTTTTCCTTGCCTTTTATAAGCAATTGATTTTAATCCTAAAAATTCGTAGTGTTTTTGAAACACGTACGTGCTTACATAATTTCCCTGATTTATGTAAATATTATATAGGATGTCTCGGCCTTTTACCTTTCGATTCAAATGGAAATTTTCACGAATTCACTCAAGTAATTTTTCATCATAAATCATTTTCTTTGGTGGTTTTTTTACCCTTATTTTCTCATAAATAGAAGTGCGATTAATGTTAAAAACACTACAAATTCTAGTGGAATTTTCGATTTTGTTTTTATCTTTTTCTTGCTCTTGTTTTCGTTTTTTGAGTTCCTCAAGAACAATTGCGGGGTCAATTCCGTATCTTCTAAGAACATTCTCCATTATCTCTTGATAAACTTCACGATCATTTTCAGAAAGATCATTAATTGTATATTTCTTTTTTGGTTTACGCGGAGATTTGATTTTTCCACGAGTACTAATTAAACTTTTCATATCATTATTATAAAACTTTTTTTGCCAATTTCTTATCAAATTATTAGCGTATATATGCAACATTCATTCTTTATCCGTTTTTTTACTTTTAGATTTGTTTTTGTAAATTTCTCTAAATTCTTCTGCAAAATCCAAAATTGCGTTTTTTAAGCCTTTAGATTCGGCAATTTTGATGTATTTAAATTTCTCTTCAATTGTGAATTTGTATTGTTTCATTTTGACACACCTTTTTTCGAATAAGTCTGAAATTGGTGTACTAATTTAGTAAAAAACCAATAAATTAGTAAAAAAATTCAGTTATAATTAGACTCACTAAGAATAATTAATAAATTTTTTTGATATTGGGTTAAGAGGCTTATCCATGTTTTTTGCCTAAAAAATCATATAATGCAAATTTTGAACTATGATTTAAACACGGTAGAATGCAATAAAATTAACCTTTTGCGAAAAAAAAAAAAAAATGCTTGGTCTAAAAAAAATTTCTGTTATAATTACACTTACTAAGAATAGTTAATAAATTTTGAAATAAGAATTAAGGGGGAATCAAGGATGTTTTTGTCATAAAAAAATCAGACATTGCGAATTATCCATTATGTTTTTAAATATAATGGAATGCCTTAAATTTGACCGTTTAGAAATCTACAAATTTAGGGCTTTTGGTTATTGTTCTTTCAAAACTTCATATATTTTTTAGGCTCAATTTAAATAAAAATGAGTTTTCTATTTGCATTGAGTTTAAATAGTAGTTGTATTTTTTATGATTTTTGTTATTTTGTCCATAAATTGATTTTTCTAGTGTTTTAAACTAAAAAAGCAGTGTTTAAAAATTTTAGTTTTTTTAGTTTGCTTTATTTGATTAATAAGTAGATTTTTTCTTTTGTGCATGTTATATTTAAAATTCAGTGTTTTTGCTTTGATAGTTATTTTTAAGCCAAAATTGGCAAATTAACTATCAAAAAAGAGTAAATAAAAAACTTGGGTAGACCCCCCGAGTTTCCCAGTTTGATAAGGTAATTTTAAAAAAGCATCTGGTTTTAGGCACTTTTTTAAGTTTTTCGGTAAAAGTTAATAACAATTTTATTAGTGATTTATTAAGATATCAAAGTAAAAATCATACCTATTTCAAATATTCGGATCACTAGGAACACCATCTCGATTTTTAAATGTTATTTGCTGATCTAAAGTGTTAAATTCAACCCTTTGCCTTAATTTTTGCAACATCGTTACTAAACCAACCTCAGTTAATTGATTGTTTTCAAATAACTTGTTATCACTAATATGTTTGTTGATTTTAAATATTATAGTTTTTAAAATAACTAGTGAGATAAAACACAAAAGTGTATGAGCTAGAATGTGCTCGTCAATTCTTAAAAATACGGGCCGAATATTCAACAAACCTTTTAGACTTCTAAAATTAGCTTCAATATTCCACTGTTTTTGGTATTTTTCAACTATATCTAAGACATTTAAATTCAGTATATTTGTTTCATAAACATAGTAGCCATCAAATTGTTTGTCTTTGTCAATTTTACTTTGATCTAATTCAAATTTCATGTTTGAAATTTCCTTAAAATATTTAGGTTTTTTACCAAACAATTTGTTTACTTCAATAAAACCGTCTTTATTTTGTTTTTTAATAAAACTTTCGATTTGCTCTTCACGAGCTTTTCTGTCTTTTATCGCTCTTTTTGTACTGTAAGTAATAATTCTTCTTCTAATATTTTCAGTGTATCTTTTATTTTTATAAGATGAATAAAATTCTTCTTTTTTATACTTAAAATCCGCATTTACATCAACATAATCCCTTGGATCTAGTAAATAATTTTTGAATTTTTGAGTCCCTACCTTTGCACGATATGAAATAATAAAATTATAGTTTCTTGATTCAAGAAATCGAATATTTGCAGCAGTTGACATGCCGCGATCAGCGATTATTGTCATATTTTTGATATTATATTTGGATTCAACATCTAATACAAAAGGGATTAATGTACTAGAATCGCCGGTATTTCCTTTAAAAACTTTAATATGAAAAGGAATACCATTTTTATCACACGCTAAGCCAATGACAATTTGGTCTTCTTTGAATTTAGCATCTTTAGAATAGCCAGGAATTCTTAATCCATTTCTTTCAAATGTCTCAAAATAGATTGTTGATGAGTCAAAATAAAATTCACTGTCCCTTTTTCCAAGTTCGCTTGTTACCATTTTGTTGACACTATTTAAAAGTTGATTTTGTGACTCAAAGACAAGATCTAGGAGTCTATAAAAGCTATTTTTGGAAGCATTTATTTGATTTGAGTAGTCATCCTTTTTATCAAAAGCATTAATAATGCTGCCAGGATCAGTGATCCGTTTTGAAATTAAGTAGTTAAAAATTTCTTTCATATTTTTATGTCTACTTTTAGGAAGTGACTCAAAAATATTGTGCTTTTCAATAAGTTTTTCAATTAATTCCCCACCAACAAAAACCGAACCTTCGATTATTGCGGAATTTTTAATAGAATCAAGTAAAATAGCCTTGACTTTATCTTTGTCATCTAAATTTGAAAACAATTTCAATTTTTCTTTGATAATTTGAACAGCATTTGGATTAATTTTTTCCAAATTCCGCTCATTTCCTAAACTAAATCAACGTTTTGGACCTTTGGAATAACCTTGTGTTCAGCCAACATATTTATATGGTTTATCTTTTGAAGATCCTCAAACACTAAATAAAAACAAATTTTGTTTTTTCATAATGTATAATTATACCATAAAATTACTTAAAATGCTACCAAATGCTACCAATAAAAATTAAGGTTTTACATTCAAAAAACACCGATTTACAGGTCTTTTTTCATATTTATATTTACTAAAAAGTGAATTTTTGCCTTCAAACTGGGAAACTCGGGATTAACTATCAAAAAAGAGTAAATAAAAAACTTGGGTAGACCCCCAAGTTTTTAGATTATTTTTGACTTATGTTTTAATTAAAACAAATCAGTAAACAAATAAAAATTAATTTTGTTCCTTAATTACATAAACAGATTTACGGTTTGTTAAGAAACGTCAGAGAATTCCAAGCACACCAAAGAAAATTACACTAATTATTAATAGTGCGATAAAGAAGACAGGAACTGATATTGCCAAAGCGAGGAAAATTGAATTTGAAGCAAGAATATACGAGCTAAATATCCCCATTCCCAGCATTGCAAAAGGAACGCTTATTAGAGTTGCTATAATTAAAATTGGAAGATAAATGCTATAGAAAAGTCTTAATTTTGTTCGATTTGAATAACCAAGAACGTCTAGAATTGCAATGTTTTCTTGGTTTTCATTAATGATCGAAGAAGCAATAATTATTAAAATAATTAAGGAAACCGCTAGGAAAACAATGACAACAATATTAATTCCGGCTCCAAAAAGATTAGCAAAGTTAGAAATAAAGTTTGTTTCAATATTTTTAGCCTCAACACCTTGGGGGGCAATTTGGTAAATTGTATTACCATAAATTTCGTTGAAATTTTTGAGTGCCTGTTTAATTGAAGAAAGGTTTTGGTTGACAAAGGTTTGGTTAGAGAGTGATTGAAAATCTAAGTTTGAATTTTGGTTAATTCAGGTTGCGTTTTGTTGCTGGTTTTTGAGGTTAATAATTTTTAAAATTTCTTCTTTTGAGTAACCAACAAGTTGTAAGGCACCTTTGTTTTGGTCTTGTTCGTTTTCGCTAAAACCAAAAATGTTAGCAAAAAAACCAATTGTATCATCTTGATTTAGTGAATCAACATTAATCTCTGAACTACCTGGTCAGTATCCAGATGGTGAGTACAAAGTAAAGGAATTAGTAATTTGCTCAATATCAGGTGAGGCGAGAATTAATCCGTTAAATGGTTTTAAATTATAAAATTCTAAGGCTGAATCGAAAATATCAAGACCAAGAAGTTTATTTGCCACGTCCTGTGAGGTAATTAATTCTGAATTTATATAAGTATCAGAAATACCAATTATTTTAAATTTAGCTGTTTTTTGCGGAATATCACGAATTTTTGCTAAATAACGGTCAACAGTGTTAATAATTGGCATTTCAATTATTGAATTTAGTCCTAAATTGTGTTTTTTGGCAAAAACGTGGTTGACAACTAAAGGATAAATATCATTTTCAATTTTGAAATCATTAATGACTTTGAGTAAATCTTGGTTTGATTCATCTTTGATTTCAATTATTGGGTTGTTTTGACTTTGGGTATTATAACCGTAAATTTTAAGACCATTTTCAACTGAAGATCCGTCATTATAAGAAGTGTCAATGTAAGTATAGACTTGATTTTGCGGTGTGTTTTCAGCATTAGGGCTTAGAGAAATTCCACCAAAGGAAACGGTAAAGTCTTTTTCAACATTTGGGTTCAAATATGACTCGACTAAAAATTTCCGGTATTCATCACGATTTTGGACTTGGCCAAAAATTGATACTTCGTGCGCCAGGTAGTCGTTCTTTGCAGGATCAAATTTAAAGTACCAAAATCTACCTAAATTAACATTCCCCGGATCGGCTAAATATTTAAAATATGGTTGTTTGTTAGCGATTTTTTCTTCAATATTTTGTGATTGTTCCATTTGGTGAACAACTTTGTTGGAAATTGAAAAAATATTATTTCTTAATGATTCAGGAAGATTTGAAAGAACAATATCAAAAATTGAAAGGTTATTTGATTCACTAATTTTAATATTTAGTCCTGATCGAGAAAGAACAACTGGATTTTTTGAGTTAGTATTTATCTCACCATTTTGGTTGGTATCACCAAACACGGAAGGATTTCCTGGACGGAAGTAATTTGGTGAATTAGTGTTAATCTCTGAACCTGATCCGATTGGAACATACAAGTTTTTTTCGAGATTTTTTGGATTGTAAACAACTAACGGCCCACCTTCACGGGTTGGACTAAAGAGATTTAATTTGTATGTATAATGACGATTTGAGTAAGTTTTTGTAATTGTGTTTTGGAAAATATTATGGGATGAGAGTGAAAAAATTAGCGCAAATTGGACAATAATAATTGCAATTACTAGTGAGATAATTTTTCAAGTTGAATTAATAACAAGTGAAATTGAAAATTTGTTGACAATTTTGGTTTTTCTAAATAGTTTTGCCACTCCTTGGGCGAATTTTGAAGTGTTAATTTCAGTAATTCCTGATAATAATTGGTTTGGTTTTTGTTTTAAGTTTCAAAGAATTACTAAATAAATTAGTCCACTGATTGCTAAAAATGGAACTACGAAGGAAAATACAAATGAAATTGGCTCAAAACTATAAAGATTTACATCAAATTCTCAAAATTGTGAAATTAAGCCAACAAGCGGAATTTTGACAAAAAATCCAACTAAATAACCAAGCAATCCACCAATAAATGAAATCAGTAAACCAATTGAGAGAAATGAAGAAGCAATTTCAAAGAGTGTATATCCTTGAGCCCGAAGAATTCCAAGAACTTTATTGTTTGTTGAAATATAACGTTTGATAATAAAGGCAACAGCAAAAAGAACTAGAATTGATAAAAATAAAGTTATATAAATATTAATTGATGAAAAAGTAGAAATTATATTTGTTCCAACTGAAATCCGTAGTGACCTTTCAGGATTTAAAAAGTCAATTTCATTAGCGCTAAATGTTCGCTGGAGACGATTTAGTGCAAAATTTTTGGCAATTAAATCATCAGTATCTTGCTTGAATTTTTCCAGATCGCCTTCTGGTTTTAATTTGATTAGTAAGTAATTTTTTACTGGATTTGAACGGAATGAAAAGCGAGCTTTATCAAAACCGAATTTATTTACATACGCCAAGGCTTGATTTGTCGGGTCAAGTTTAATATTTTTTTCGTCAATAACTGGATATAAATAATCAACACTAAAATCAGAACCGACAATTATATATTTAAGACCACCAGCATTTAAAATGTATTTATCATCTAATTGATCAATTAATTTTTCAATATCACTAGCATTGTCAGGAATTTGTCCTTGGTAGATTTCTTTTTGATTTTGTTCTAAATAGGTATTATTGACTTTGATAACATATGCACGATTATCATCAATATTAATTGAGTTGCTTGCAAGACGGGTAACAATGATTTTTTCGAAGAATTTTTCGTAAAATTTGTAAATATTAACACCAAAAAATTCAGGATTATCTTTTGATTTTTCCAGAATTGAAGCAGAAATATCTTTTAATTTATAATAATCAAGCGAAACACTGCTTGCCAAATTGCTATAAATAAATGGCGGAATTTCTTCACTACTATTTTTTATTTGTGATGACAAGAGCTCAATTAGTTGTGATTGCTGTGCTGAGGGATCAGCTTGAATTTGTCTTACAGATGGAATCCGTGATTGTAAAATAAAGGCAAGATTAAAATTGTTTGATTCAGTTTCGGTTAGGACATCAGGATTTGTTGAAAATCATAAAGGAATTTGTGGCAGTTGAGCTGAGAAAAATTGTCCAAGTCCAAGAGAATCTAAATTTAGTCCAACAAGTAAAGGATTTAAAGTGGCATATTGAGCAACAAGTGTTGATAAAAAGCGTTTTTTAAAAGGTGAGTCAGAAAATTTATTTTGTAGCAAATAATTATCCATTATATATTTAACAGATTTATTAAAGTTAGCATCAAAAGGATAATTTTGTGAATAATAAGCTAAATATCCTAAATTTTCAACCAATTCAGTTTGATTTTCAATTAGTCAACTTTTAATAGTTTTTTTATTGCCATGTTGGTCAGTATATTGTTTGTCAAAAACTGCATCATTTAAAAGATTTCTAAAGGTATTATCGTTTTTTAAATGCAAACTTGTAAGATAAGGCT
This sequence comes from Mesomycoplasma ovipneumoniae, assembly GCF_038095995.1. Taxonomy (NCBI): domain Bacteria; kingdom Bacillati; phylum Mycoplasmatota; order Mycoplasmoidales; family Metamycoplasmataceae; genus Mesomycoplasma; species Mesomycoplasma ovipneumoniae. The sequence goes on along the minus strand of NZ_CP146005.1, from coordinate 449,192 downwards.
GCAAAATTGACCTTGAAGCAGCAGGAAGACCGGCAAAAAGTCCTTCTTGGCTTTGGAGATTTTTAATTCCACCAAAAAGTTGTGTATCATTTAAAATTCCATTTGTTGAAGAAGAACTAGCAAAAGAATATAATTTATTAAATGCCTGTTGGAGTTCTAAGTTTGGAAGGTTGTTTTCGGCAACAAAACGAATTCAAAAACGGTAATTACGAATTGCAAGCGGAATAATTGAACTCGGATCATTAATAATTGAGCTTTGCAATTTATCAATTTGATCCGCTGAGGCTAAAATATAAATTGGCTTTAGTTTTAGGGGATTTCCGCCAGAATTGCCATCTTCAACTGGAGCAGGAATTTTGATTGAATTTGTTAAAAAGTAAAGAATGTCACCAATAGATTCAGAACTTGCAAAAATATTTGTATCTTCAAGACTTGGCGGTTTAATATTTGTGATAATATTACCGGTTTTTGTATAATTTTTAAAATTAAAGATTTCAAAAATGTCTTTGATTTCTTGGAGTCTGCTTTTAATATCTTCAATATTATCAAGATTTGCAATTCTTAAATATCTATTTAGAAAAATTCGCTCATTTAATGTTAGATTTGTAATTTTTATTTCAGGATTCTCGCTGAGTTTTGTCAAAATAGAACTTGCAAGGACATCAATTTGCTTACTTTTTTGCAAATTATCAGTATTTACAGCTGAATTTCAGTTAGCGCTAATAAATTGTAAGTCATAAATGTCAATTTTGTCTTCATCAACTCCAGGAAGGAAATAACGAAGACCAATTTCTCCACTTCCTGAATCTTGTCCTTTTGATGAGGCATTAATTATTTTAATTAATGAATTTATTGTGTTTTGTCTTGTTTTTTCATCTTTGAGAAAAGTTCCAACAAGGGAAATCAAATAATCATTAGGCATTAGTTGATTTCGCTTGAAAAATTCTTGGTTTTCTTGTGCTTTTTTCAAATTTTCTGGCAGATTTACATATTTATCATAACCATCTGAAAAAGAGGTTTTTGTTAAATAATCAAGATTTTTTGCAAAAGTTGCAATGTCAAAATTAGTAATTAATTCAATTAGACCTTCGTTAATGTTTGAATAAGGATTATTTGAGCCTTTTCCGTTTAATTTTCCAAGAATTTTAATAATTTGGGCTTGTTTGTCTTTTGCAAATTTTTCAACAATTGGCCGTGTTAAAAATCCAAAAAAGCCTTTGGTTTTTTGGTCAACAACAGTTGAAAACATTGCATTAAAGTCAATTTCATTAACAATATCAATTAGTCCTGATTTGATTCTTTGTTGGTCAATTGACTTCAAAAATTCTTTGACAAAATCAGCAGTTGAAAAAAGACTAATTAAATTTGTTTTGTTTTTATTCGCTTCTTCGAATCAATTGTTTAAATTAGTAAGCATTTTTTCAAAGTCAATTGAATAAATGACTTTTTTAAATCCATTTAATAGATTTATTGGATTTTTAATTGCCTTAGCGAGTGCCTCAACACCACCAAGTCTTTGAATTTGGTCAAAAATATCAACACCAAAAGTAGATAAAACTGAGTTTAGTGAAAAAATTTGTCTAAGAAGATAAAGACTTCGATCTGCATTAGAAACAGCTGACTCTTCAGTTTTATGAATTATTTGATCAACAAAATTAGCTAGAACATCATTAATAATTGTTGGACGGTTATTTTTAACTAAATTATGCCCGGCCTTTACGAGTAATTCAGAAAGCAAATTATAATTTTTAGTTCGAAAAGAAAGAATATCAACTAATTTAATTTCATCAGCAGCACTGGCAAGAGCGGCAAAAATTGCATCAACATCAGGTTTTAAGAAAAAGCCATTATCGACCAAAACAGAATTATTTAGTGCATCAGCGGCTTGTAAAAATAATGAGCGAGCTGATTTTTGTGTGTCAATTTCATTTTGAACATTAGTTGAAAAGTAATAGTAAATTAACGGAATTGTTGCTGTATTTGAAAAATTATCTACCCGTCTAAATCAACCATTTTGCGAAATTTTTGCATCAATTTCAAAGTTTTTACTTGCCAAGAAATTTGCCAGTAAAGCCTGTGTTCTCTGCTCGCGACTTCCAGGAGCTGAAGAGTCAGTTTTTATAATATTTTCAGGAAGCAGAGTCCATTTAGTCTCACCAAGGTTTTTAAAAACATAACCAAATTGGTAATTTGGCAGCAAAATTATTCCGTGGAAATCTAAGTTGGCAAAATTGCTTGTGACAGGAATTGGATTTTCGTCTTGAACTTTTTTAAGTAAGACAATTTTTGTATTTAAAATGTTTTGGTAAAGCAATTTTTGATCATCTTGAAATTCAACATTACCAAAAGTTACTTTTAAATCAATTAGCTTTGGATCAATTCCGTAACTCTCATGAGCAGCAGCAATTATTTTAGCCTGAAAAATCGGCGGAATTTTTGTATTTGAATTATCTAAAATTTTTCCTACTTGTGGAAATAGTTTAGTTTCTCTTTTTGATTTATAATCTTGAATTTCGTTAAATAGCCGACCAAGTTGTTGCTGTTGTTCTAAATTTTGATTATCAAAACTAATTTTATTAAAAACTTCAGGACTAATTCCGGAATTAATAAAATGAATTACTTGGTTTGTTGTTGAATCTTTGCCTTTTTGTTGAACATCAATTGTAAAGGTTTGTCTTGTCCCAATTGAGTCAACTACTTTTACATCTCTTCCATTAACTTTTTGTGAGTAATCTTGCAAATAATTATAAAAATAAATATTTGCATATTCTTGAACATTTTGTGAAAGTTTTAAAAAGGTTGTATTTTTAATATTTGAATTTGATAAGTTATTTAATTCTTCATTTGTAACAAGTGCTAAATTGTTACTATTTAATTGTTCAATTTGGGCAATTGTGCTTACAAAAGAAGGATCATCCTTTTTCTGGAAATTAACGGTTAAATCTGCGATTGAAAGATCAGCAGAGACAACAGTTTCATGATCACCATCAGTTGTTATTATCCGTTTTTCCCAGTAGTTAATATTTTGTAATTCTTCAAATTGTTTAGGGTTATTATTTTTTAAATAAAGCAAATATTCTTTAATAAAACCAGTGAAATTTTGACTATTTGCATCAATTTCTTTAAGTTTATATTTGTGATTGATATACTCAACTTTAGATCTTAGATCACGAACTCAGTTTGGCAATAATTGGTAATTTTGACCTGGATCTAAAATTTTAAACTCATTAGAGCTTCAGTTTATATCCTTTTTCAAATTAAAAGTTCTAGATTTAAACTGTGCATTAATAGAATCGCCACTCCGAGTAAAATTAACAAACGGTGAGCTATTGCTATCAGTTCCAATCTCAAAATCACCTTCAACTGTTTGTCTAATATTTAAAAGTGAATATAAATCTTGCCCTTTTAATTCAAAGCCAATTCCTTGTCTTTGTCAACTTGAGCCTAAAATTGGATCAAAAGTAGCTTGTTTTGTAACACCATTAATGACAAGTGAGTTAGCAAAATTGATAATAATTTTATCTCCTTGTTTGAAATAAACAAGAATGTCGCTGGCTTTGTAAGTTGTTTTGTCTAAGGTTATTTTATCACTTGTACTCAGAGAATATGATTTTACTTTTTTTTGAAAATTTTTACCATCACTAGTTGTATAAACTGGCAAAAATGCTTGTTTTGACAACGTAAATGTGTTGTCATCATTTAATTTTGCATTAAAGTAAAATTCGCGACTAAATTCGCTTGAGAGAACATATTCATCCTTGTTTAAATTAGGTGAAATTGAACCTAAACTAATAAAATTATCTTTTATTATTAGTTGTTTTTTACTTTTTTCGGAATCAAGTGGTTGATAAACTTCTGGTTTGAGTTCATCATATCCTTCGTTTTGGGCGTTTCCAAAATAATTAAATTCAGTATTAATCGTTGCATCATGAAGACCAGAAAAATTTTTATACTCATCTAACCGATCTTCATAGGCACGATTTGTCGTGAATAAAGTTGTAAAAATTACGGCGGTAAAGAAAACTAAAGTTATTAGCCCAACAAAAATAACTTTAGTTTTTAAAAACATTGCAAATATGTGTTTAAAAATCTTTTTCATAGGCTACCTACCTTAAAACTTAAAATTATAGTTTAAAAAATAAAAATAGCAAACAAAAAAATAAATTAAAATTAAAAAATGAGCTCTACAAATTGCCATATATATAAATAATAAATAATATATATAGCTAAAATCTCGATCTAAATTTTTAAGACTCATGCTCGAATTAGCCCTAAAAAAACTTTTTTAAATTAGTAAATTTTTAAAAATTGTTTTTTTATTTAAAAATGTAGTATAATTTAATTTTAAATTGGTAGAAAAATCTCAGACAATTAGTTTTTTACCTATGATTTTGATTACACCGCTTTTGTTAATTTTTTCTAGCATGTTCATTTTAAAAATTTGGACAAATAATTTACCTCATATAATAACTTGGAGTTTTATATGATAAGCAACTTTGAGGTCTTTCATAGTTATACCAATGAATAAATGAACTTATTTTTTGATAAGCAATAGCCACATTTTCAAAATTTTGACCCTCAATATTAATTAATTCGCGTTGAAAAACTGCATAAAAATATTCAATAGGGCGGTTTGCAAGAGCATTTCCTTTTGGTGACATTGATTGTTGGATACCATTTTGCTTCAAAAAATTAGCAAATTTGTAGTTTGCATATTCCACACCATGATCTGAATGGAAAAATTTTGGTTTAATATTATACTTTTTAATTGTTTGTTTCACTAAGTTTATAGTTTCTTCTGAAAATCTTGTTTTAGAAATCGAAAAATTGAGCAAGTAATTGGATTTTGTTTCAATAATTGAGTGTAGGTAAAATCATTCGTTGTTAATTTTGATAAATTTAATATCAGCAAACCATTTTTCACCAAAATTTTCTGAGGAAAATTCACCTTTGATATGATCTTCAGTCCAAATTCGTGTAAACTTTTTCTCTTTTGGCGCCGGTTTTCCTTGCCTTTTATAAGCAATTGATTTTAATCCTAAAAATTCGTAGTGTTTTTGAAACACGTACGTGCTTACATAATTTCCCTGATTTATGTAAATATTATATAGGATGTCTCGGCCTTTTACCTTTCGATTCAAATGGAAATTTTCACGAATTCACTCAAGTAATTTTTCATCATAAATCATTTTCTTTGGTGGTTTTTTTACCCTTATTTTCTCATAAATAGAAGTGCGATTAATGTTAAAAACACTACAAATTCTAGTGGAATTTTCGATTTTGTTTTTATCTTTTTCTTGCTCTTGTTTTCGTTTTTTGAGTTCCTCAAGAACAATTGCGGGGTCAATTCCGTATCTTCTAAGAACATTCTCCATTATCTCTTGATAAACTTCACGATCATTTTCAGAAAGGTCGTTAATTGTATATTTCTTCTTTGGTTTGCGTGGAGATTTGATTTTTCCACGAGTACTAATTAAACTTTTCATATCATTATTATAAAACTTTTTTTGCCAATTTCTTATCAAATTATTAGCGTATATATGCAACATTCATTCTTTATCCGCTTTTTTACTTTTAGATTTGTTTTTGTAAATTTCTCTAAATTCTTCTGCAAAATCCAAAATTGCGTTTTTTAAGCCTCTAGATTCGGCAATTTTGATGTATTTAAATTTCTCTTCAATTGTGAATTTGTATTGTTTCATTTTGACACACCTTTTTTCGAATAAGTCTGAAATTGGTGTACTAATTTAAGTATAATTTAATTTTTATTTTATTTTTCTAGTTTGCTCCTTATCTAATTGGACCAATCTAATTCATTTGTATTAAAAAAATCTGGAATAACAAAAAGAAGCGGGGTAAAATAATGAAAAAAAATATCTCCAAACCTGATTTTTCTAAAGCATTCAAAATATTTTTAAGTTTTGGTACTTTATCTCTGGCCGTATCTGGAATTACCTTAATTGGTATAAAAAATCGCGATAAAACCGAGCATTTTAACGTTCCAATAACCCATTCAGCCCAGGAAACTGAAAAACTTTTAGACCAAATTAACTATTTATCAATTGGTGATTCAATTTCTGCTGGTTTTAATTGGGATTACTCTGTTGATCTCCGCGGAAAAATTGATGCAAATAACAAAATTAATGGACTCTCATATCCTGCTTTTTTTGCTAGTTTTATTCAAAAAATAAAACCAAATGCACTTAAATCCTTTGATAATTTAGCACTTTCTTGAACAACAATTAGGGATTGACTTTATTTGCTTAATCCTGAAAATCAAGCCTATAAACATTCTGATAAGACACATTTTAATTTTAATTATCATTTAGACCAAAAATTAGACTCACCATATGGACAACAAATCCGTGAAGTTTTTGGCGATTTTAATTCAAATAACTACCCAAAACTACGTCAAAAAATTCAAAATTCTAATTTGCTAACACTTTCATTAGGCGCAAATGATTTAATGGAAGCTATTGATTTTCGCACAATCGCTAAGCCGATGCAAAAACTTGCTACAAAAGCTGAGGCAAATTTTGAATTTGCCCAAAACATTGAAATTGCAAGTCAAAGAATTTATAGAAACTTACAATTACTAATTCAAAGTTTGCGAAAAATCAACCCTAATTTACAAATAGTTTTAGTTGGCTATAATTCTTTGTCTTCAAAAATTATTAAATTCTTTGAAAAAATGCTCACAAACGAAATTGGCGTTCCAGAAAATTATGCTGATTCAGTAATAAAACGTTTGAATTCAACAATCAAAAAAGCCGCAAAAAGCCAAAAAGTAAATTATGTTGATCTATATAATGAATCAATTTGGCAAGAAAAAAGTTCTGAATTTGCCACAAATGACCTAGACATCCACCCATCAACTAAGGGTTATAAAAAAATGGCTCAAGATCTACTGTTCAAATTAGCGTTTGAACAAGACTTAGAGTTCAAAAAAGATGCAAATACTAAATTAAACTGAGACGAAAATTATGTCCAAAAAGACGCTAATTCTTACCGTCGAATTCTAAATTTAGGTAACAATTCAGAAATTTTGAATGCTTTAACCGTTGAGAATTCACCTGAAAAATTTATTTTTGAAGACTCTGAAGTTGAAAAATTAACCACTCAAAATGTTAAAAAAGCAACTCAATCACCGATAGAAAATTTTCTAAACGTGATACTAAATAATAATTTTGGCGGATTTTTAAACCGTTTTGTCCAGTTAGCTGTTCAAAATAATTCAAGCGTGCAAAAAATTTTAACTGATTTTTGACAGGAAAACCAAAATTCAGGCGCTTCTTTTTCCGAAATTTTGCAAAAAATTTACTCAAGTGGCTTTTTTAGCAAAATTATCAACCGTTTTCAAAATTATGTTCAAGATGTAACTGATAATAAAACCTGAGAAAAAGCAACAATTTCTGGCCTTGTTAATTATATTTTTGCTGATTTTGACGAAAAACAAATAATTGATGTTTTAAATACTGTTGTAACTTCTGAATTTGCAGATAAAAATCCTGAAAAAATTAAAGAATTAATTTTTTCATCCATTTTTGGCCAAACAATAATCCAAGATTTGCTAATAAATAATATTATCAAAATCGACCTTAAAAATAAAGAAGATTTAAAAGTTGTCTTTACTTTTGATTCAATAAGAAAATTATTTTCTAAAATAATTACTGATTACCATCTTCGATCAAGCGAATATAAAAATTCACAGAATTTTCACGAAATAATCCGTACTTATTTAGAAAATCCTGATAATGATAGCGATAATGTTGTTTTTATTAGAAATTTTATTTCTGAGACACTAAAACATCATGAATCTGTTAAATTATTAGTATCGATTATTAACGATAATTTTGAGTTCAACTTGGATGAGGCAGACCAGAGTGCACTTGTTAATCTTTTAGTTTCAATTGCCGATGTTGTTGTTCGTACTAATGTTTGGGCTAAACTAAATGATCAAGCAGCCAAAAATTTCTTAGACGTCATTGAAAAAATCAATACTACTGACATCTCTGAAAATATTGCTTCAATTTTTTCAGAGCAAATTTATACAAATTACTCAACTTTTTTTAAAGATTCAAAAAATTTACTTGATTTATTTCACGAACTTCTAAGTTTTGACTTAAGTCAAAACCAAATTGATTCACTAAAAAAATTACTCAATAAATTCTACCCAATTTTAACAAAATTTGACCTAAGTAATTTTATTGATACTTCAACCCCTAATTTTGCTAGTTTTTCATTCTTTTTTGACTCGCTTAAAGATTTTTTGTCTTCAAATTCATTTAAACCACTTGCTGACATTGTAAATCAAGCTATTAATGATTTTTTAGTAAATAAAAACAAATACCAACAAATTGACAACTTAAATCGTTTTGGCTTTCAGTTTTTAGCTAATAATTTGCCAAAACTTGAGGAAAATGTCTACGAATTTATCGCCGCAAATGTAGAAAAACCGGAATTTTTAACTAATCTTACTAGTTTAATTTCAAATTCATTAAGCTCATCAGGCTTAACTGAAAAATCAATTAAGACTTTTACAACAATAATTGAGCTGATTTTCCAAGATTTTCGTCTTAAATATCTAGCATGAAAAGAAGACAGAGAATCTCCAACTGATAATTTAATTTTTGGATTTGTAAAAGCTGCCTTACAAAATTTCGAAGCTTTTTATAAAGAAAATTCTGAAGAGCATAATTCAGCAAAACTACTTTTAGAAGAAGCTAAAAAACAACAAGATGAACTAAAAATTCAACAATATTCTCAAGAAATTGCTTTAACTGATCAAAAACTATCCTTTCAAAATTTTTCATCATACTTTTTAAATAATTTCTTTACTCAAGATACAATTTATAGTCTCTTAAAAAATCTTGCAAGTCTTAATTTTAAAACTAAAGTCACTGATAACGATTTAGTTTTATTTTTCAAAAATCTTTTTGGACAGTCATTTTTACAGAATCAACTTCTTGGTAAATTAAACCAAAATAGTTTTTTTAGCAACCCTAAAATCCAAGAAACACTTTTAAAGATTTTAACAAACTTTTTTGAATCAGAGCAAGTTGAAAAATTACTTTCAGAACTTATTAAGTATTTTTTTGACGAAAAACAATTTGAATCACATCCAAACTTTAATTCACTAGTTGAAAATTTTCTCAAACAAAATACTCAACTAATTGAGCAAGTTTTCACCCTTTTCTTAGGTGATTCTTCAACTTGAGATTCAATTTCTGAATTTTTAAAGATAATTTTGGATGAATATAACTTAAATTTAACTGATAATTCAGTCAATACAATTTTGGTTTTAGTTCGTGATATTTTTTCAAAATTAAAAGACTCAACTTTAGATTTTGACGCTGAGCCAAAAACTTATTCACCATTAACAATAAAAGCACTGATTTCAATTATACTTGATGCAATTTCAGGTAATTCTACCCCTAAAAAACCAGTTCTTGAGACTTTATTTGACAGTTTTAGCGTTGATATTGCTAATTTTTATTATTCTCAAGAGGCAACAACTACTGATACTCAAAGCAAAATTTCCCAAGATAATATTGCAACTTTAATTTCCGAAGTCGTTAGAAGTCAGTCTATTTCTGAACAGATTCGGGCAGGCCTAGCAAATATTCCAAAAGAATATCTTGACAGTGTTATGCCAATTTTTGATTGATTTTTAAAATCACCGGCACTAGAAGATCTGTTTAAATCATATTTTAAAATAGTTGCAAAAACACAAATTAAACAACCACTGAATAACCTTTCATTAATTAAGAAACTATTTGAAAAGCAATATTTTAACAAAATTATTGGCGAATTTATTGTCAAATTAGATGAAAAAGACAACAAGTTAACCGATAATTTTTCAACACTAGTTGGAAAAATGCTTAATACTGAATTTGAAAAGACTGAATTTGAGCCATTTTTCAAACTAATAAAAGAAATAATAAAAAATAATCTTGCAAATTTTTACAAAGACGAAGTTGATCCAACAGGAATTTTGCCAGATAATATTTCCACTGTTAATGTAAGCGAAGATTTTTCCCAAGTTTTAGTCAGTGTTCAACCTTTTAGTGATACTGACCAAACCCAAACCTCTTCATCATCTCAAGCTCCTCAAGAAACAAACTCACCGCAAATCCAGGCAAATTATTCTAAAGAAAATGCCTTATTAACAAAATTTATATCAATTTTGAGCAAAATAACAAGCGGTGAGGTTTCTTTTTCAAATCTTAGTACACTTTTAGAAACTGAAATTGGAAAAGAAGAATTTATTATTGACCTTATAAAACAAATTGCATCGGTTTATGGCCAAATTTCTGATACTGAAAGAGATAATCTTTGAAATATAATCGTTAAAATTTTCAATTCAACATTTTTCAAAGACAAAATAAGCTTGTTAAATATTGGAGATGTCTCTAGCTTTTCGCTCTTTAGTGGTTTATCAGCGGACAAAAAGGCAAAAATTGAACCATTACTCAAAAAATTGCTCATAAAATTTTTACCTAATTCAATTAATAAAGTTTTAATTTTTCATCTTTTAGATTATATGAACAAAAATTCTGCTTTATTCAAGGATGTAAAAACATTTTCCGGGCTTTTAGTTAAATTTTTAAGTGATGAATCAAACAAAAACGTACCTAATACCCGAGCAAATTCTCAAAATGAATCAAATTCAGCATTTTTAAAATCATATCTATGATCTGTGGTTGACTTTTTAATAAAAGATAATGAATTTGCTGACTTAGCAGCCGACGTAATTGCTGTATATTTAAAATTAAATTTAGATAATAACCAAAATCTTACCAAGGCTAAAATAGAAAACCCAAGAGCAATAATAACTAAATTTCTCGATGATTTTATAAATTTAGGACTAGAAAATCCGTTACTTTCAGGAATATTAGATCAAATTGTAGAGTCAATCAAAACCTTAAATCCTGATGAAAAAAGTTCAAGCTTTTTTAGTGCTATTTTTAGTAAATTAGATTTAGCCAAATTAGTTAATCTTGATTTAGTTGTCAAAATTGAGCCAAAAATTAGTGAAAATGACTCAACAGACCAAACCCGAAGCGATCAAAAAGAACTAATTGATCAAAAAAATCTAACATTAAAAACACCAACAGGACAGAAAATATCACCTAAATCAATTGCTGACTTTTTTGATTTAATATTTTTAGCTTCACCAAACTGAGATAATAAAAATGAAAATGATGGTTCACCAATTTTAAAAGAATTAAATCATATAAAATACACCGGAATTCAATTAGACTCAATTTTTAAATCAGGTGGAAAAGACCCTCAACTTGAAGCAATTTCAAAATTATTCCATAGAATTTGGCACTCTGAGAAATCTAGCAAAATATCAATTAATAACTTTAAAGACTCATCAAAAGGAAGACTCCTTTATAGATTAGTGTTAATCCTTCTTTTTTACACTTATGAATCAAGAATTTCTAATGCTACTTATTTAATTCGAACTTGAGGGTTTTACGGTGGTACTTTGTCTTCATATACTGCATCTGAAATAATCCGTGCTTCATTACAAAATGGTGAACAAGCAAATAAAAATAAAACCGACAATACTGGTTACAAAGACTTTATTGATAAAGTAATTGGTGATCCTGTAAAAAGTAAGGGTTGGATTTCAAATACCTATTACAAATCTTGAGATGTTAAATTAAACGATATGCTAACAATGATTTATTATAATAAAGAAATAAATCGTTTTTCTAAAGACACAAACCAACCTAAACTAAAAGACCAAATTTTACAGCAAATTCATGATGGGACTTATCCTGATAAATATGATAATCCAACCAAATAGTAAATGATTACTAAATTTAAATTAATATTAATATTTTTTATATTCTTTTTATAATAGAGTTTTGCTTGTATATTTAATCATAGAAATCTTCTAATGATGTTTAGAAGTTTTTTCATTTTCTAATATTTATTATTAGAAAATGATCCAAATTTCACTAGTTTTCCCGAGTTTCCCAGTTTTAAGACAAAAATTCACTTTTTAGTGAATATAAATATGAAGAAACACCCGTAAATCGGTGTTTTTTTAATGTAAAACCTTAATTTTATAAGTAGCATTTGGTAGCATTTTAAGTAATTTTATGGTATAATTATAAATTATGAAAAAACAAAAATTAACTAAGTTGGTTTAGTATCGATGTTGCAAAAATTAAGACAAAGGGTTGAATTTAACACTTTAGATCAGCAAATTATATTTAAAAAACACGATGGTGTCCCTAGCGATCCAAACATTTGAAATAGATATGATTTTTACTTTGATATCTTAATAAATCACTAATAAAATTGTAACCAACTTTTACCAAAAAACTTAAAAAAGTCCCTAAAACCGGATACTTTTTTAAAATTACCTTATGAAACTGGGAAACTCGGGAGAAGTTTTTTCATTTTCTAATATTTATTATTAGAAAATCCTAAATAGAAGATAAGAATGCAACATATGGTATAATAATATTATTGTTGCATTTTTTTATTTAGGAAGTATCATGGAAAAAAGAAAATTTAAACATTTTAGTTTCGAAGATTTAGTAAAAATTGAGTTTTTATTGCAGAACAATAAAAGTATTAGATATATCGCTAAACAACTTAATGTTGCACCCTCAACTGTCTCAAGAGAAATTAAAAGAAATCTAAATGAATATGGAATTTATGAAGCTAATTTGGCAATAACAAAAAGACGAAAAAGATATTATCATAGGTATTATTTTAGATTTGTTGAACTAGGAAAATACGAGGAATTTAGCAAAATTTTTGCAGTAAAATATGACAAAAAAGTTCATGGAGTTAAAGCGACATATTTTTATATAGCGGAAAATTTTCCGAACATTGAAAGACCTTCTTTAAAGACTGTTTTTAACTGAATCAAAACTAATAAATGGGTAATAGTTAGGAGTGACAGACTCAGACAATATTACAAAAAAGGTGGAAAAAGAACCAGAAATGTCGTGCAAAGATTAGTTCCATCAGGTTATGTAAAACCCATTTGAGCACGGGATAAATCCATAGATTCAAGGCAAGATTTTGGACATTGAGAGCTAGATTTAGTAGTTGGCAAAAAAGTTAGCGGACACGATAGTATCCTTACCTTAGTAGAAAGAAAAACCAGAAAATTATTTGCTAAAAAAGTACGAAATAAAAATCCCAGAGTCATCAATAAAGCCATCAAAGATCTTGCAAATGAAAATAATTTATATATCAAAACAATCACTTGCGACAATGGATTTGAATTTGAGCAAATTGCATTATTGGCATATTGGTTAAAAATAATAGTTTATAAAGCAGAGCCATATGCTTCATTTCAAAGAGGTTCTAACGAGCATGCCAATGGATTAATTAGAAGGTTTTATCCAAAAGGTTTTGATTTCAACCTAATCAGCGATGATGATTTGCAAAATACAATCAGTAAAATTAACTCAATGCCTAGGGAAATTTTTAATTGAAAATCCGCTTTAGAGGTCTTTAATGATAACTTGGTGATTTAAGGTTTAAAAAAATCGCCAAACGGCGATTTTAAAAATACGTATGTGTTGCATTTATATTTTTAATTTGGGATTTTCTAATATTTATTATTAGAAAATGATCCAAATTTCACTAGTTTTTCCCGAGTTTCCCAGTTTTAAGACAAAAATTCACTTTTTAGTGAATATAAATATGAAGAAACACCCGTAAATCGGTGTTTTTTTAATGTAAAACCTTAATTTTATAAGTAGCATTTGGTAGCATTTTAAGTAATTTTATGGTATAATTATAAATTATGAAAAAACAAAAATTAACTAAGTTGGTTTAGTATCGATGTTGCAAAAATTAAGACAAAGGGTTGAATTTAACACTTTAGATCAGCAAATTATATTTAAAAAACACGATGGTGTCCCTAGCGATCCAAACATTTGAAATAGATATGATTTTTACTTTGATATCTTAATAAATCACTAATAAAATTGTAACCAACTTTTACCAAAAAACTTAAAAAAGTCCCTAAAACCGGATACTTTTTTAAAATTACCTTATGAAACTGGGAAACTCGGGATTATTAGAAAATGATCCAAATTTCACTAGTTTTTGATCGCAAAAGTTTAAATCATTAATTAAAGTTGTTTTTCCTTAGATGGTAAAAAATTTTCATTTTATATTAAAAATTTTTTAAAAAAATGAGAAATTTTAGGAAAATTTAGCCATTTTTTCGCTATAATTTATCTTTAATAAAAATAAATTTAAATCAAAGGAATGAATCATTGCAATTAAAGATTGATTAAAACTAAAAAAATTTATCCCAATTAAAAGTCTAAATTAGTGTACTAACTTAGAAAAATTTGTGAAGAATTTGGAGCAGATATTGGGGATTTAATTTGTATAGATTAGGATTTTAAGGAGGAATAAGTAATGGAAAGTACGCACAGCCCATTTGAATATAATAAATTAATTAGTTTTATTTGGTCTGTGGCAGATGATTGCCTAAGAGACGTTTACGTAAGAGGAAAATATAGAGATGTAATTCTTCCTATGACCTTAATCAAAAGATTTGATTCTATTATAGAACCAGAAAAAGCTAACATAATGAAGTTTAAAGAAATGGCAGAAAAAAACGATTGGGATGTTACAAAAACATTGGATACAGCTGTTGGGCTACCATTTTATAATATTTCTAATTTTTGCCTAAAAGACTTAAAGCACGAAACTAATAGGCAAAACTTAAAGAAAAATTTCGAAGAATATTTAAATGGCTTTTCAGAAAATGTAAAAGAAATTCTTCAAAAATTTGATTTTAATAACCAGTTAACAAAAATGACTGATGCTGGGATTTTAGGCTCTGTTATTGAAAAATTTACATCAAGCGAACTAAATTTGAGTCCATATGATGAGAAAAACTCTAGCGGAGATGTTATCAAAAAAGGATTAGATAATCATGCCATGGGTACCTTGTTTGAAGAAATCATTAGAAAATTTAATGAAGAAAATAACGAAGAAGCAGGGGAACACTTTACACCTCGTGATGTAATTGAGCTAATGGCCGATATTGCTATGTATCCAATTATCGATAAAATAAAAGATGGTACTTATTCAATCTATGATGGAGCCTGCGGAACTCTTGGCATGGGAACTGTTGCAGAAAAAAGACTAAAAGCATTTGCAAAAGAGAATGGTAAGGAAGTATCTATTCACTTGATTGGGCAAGAAGTAAATGCAGAAACATATGCAATTGCTAAAGCGGATTTGCTTATCAAAGGCGGAGACACAGAGTCTAATAATGTTCACTATGGGTCTACACTTTCTGATGATAGAACTTCAGGGCAACATTTTGATTTTATGTTATCTAATCCTCCATATGGTAAAACATGGAAAACAGATTTGGCTATTTTAGGAAGTGGAAAAGATAAAGACCCTAAGAAAAATATAATAGATAGACGTTTTGTTAGAAATTATAAAGAACAAGATGATTTCAGAATGATACCTGATGTAAGTGATGGACAGTTACTTTTTTTTGCTTAATAATATTTCTAAGATGAAAGAAACCGAAATGGGATCTCGCATTGTTGAGGTTCATAACGGTTCGGCTCTATTTACGGGTGATGCAGGAAATGGAGCAAGTAATGCAAGAAGATTTATGATTGAGGAAGATTTGATTGAAGCTATTATTCAACTACCTGAAAATATGTTTTATAACACAGGGATAACAACATATATCTGGATTTTGTCAAATAGAAAAGAAGAAAGAAGAAAAGGCAAAATCCAGCTTATTAATGCAAATAGCATCAAGACTACACTTCGAAAGAATATGGGTAAGAAAAATTGCGAGTTTTCAAAAGCAGACAGAGAATTCATATTGAATCAATATCTGAATTTTGAAGAAAATGAGTACTCAAAAATCTTTTTAAACGATGAGTTTGGGTACTATAAGATTGTGGTAGAAAGACCTTTAAGACAAGCTGTATTATGCAATGCTGAAAATCTAAAAGAAATAGAGGAAGAGCTAAAGAAGATAGGAGCTTTTTCGGAAAAGATAAACAAGAAAATACTCGAGAGTAGTTTTATTAAAGGAACAACCTCCTCTATCAAAGAACTTGAAAAAAGTGAAAATCTTGAAGCATATATGGAAGTCTTGAAATTAATGAAGAGCGATGAAAGATATCTGGATTATGCAGCTTTTGAAAAAGAGTTTAACAATCATTTAAAAAAGAAAAATATAAAAGGCGCAAGTTTAAGTAAGTTTGTTTCAACAGGATTGCTTGACAATATGATAATTCGAGACGAAAATACTGCTATTCAAAAGGACTCGAAAGGAAATGTGATTGTAGATCCAAATCTTAGAGACACAGAAAGTATTCCTATGACTTTTGAAGGTGGAATAGAAGAGTTTATTAAAAGGGAAGTCTTGCCATATCATGCGGATGCTTTTGTAGATGAGAGTAAAACACAAATTGGCTACGAAATAAATTTCACTAAATATTTCTATAAAGCAAAAGAACTGGAACGTGTAGAAGACATTGTAAGACGCATTAAAGAGTTAGAAAGACAATCTGATGGTCTGATGGCTTCTATATTGGAGCTTTATGAATAGGTATGAGGAATATAAAAAAGTTAATTTAATTTGGCTGAAAGAAATACCTAGTCATTGGGAAATAATACCCATCTCTCACGTTTTCGAAGAGCGAAGAGAACGAAATAATAATGGTAATAATCAATTTATCTTATCAGTAATGAAAAACATAGGTGTTATTCCATACACAGATAAAGGCAATGTAGGTAATAAAGTATCTGAAAATATAGAAAACTATAAAGTCGTTTACCCCAATGACTTAGTCTTAAATTCAATGAACATGATGATAGGATCATTAGGAAAATCAAACTATAAAGGAGTCTTGAGCCAAGTTTATTATGTGCTTAAGCTAATGAACTCAAGCAAATATAATATAGATTACTTAAACTACTTGTTTAAAAACAAGGTATTTCATGAATCTTTCAGGGTTTTAGGCAAAGGAATTCTTGACCATAGACTTAGAGTGCCGATTCAATTATTAAAATATGAAAAAATACTTATACCACCAATAAATGAACAAGAACAAATTGCAAACTATCTTGACTGGAAAATTAATGAGATAGATAGATTGATTAAAATAGAAAAAGAGAAGATAAAAGAATTGAAAACACTAATGTTTAATGTTATTGCTGAATTTGTATTAAGAGGAATTGATACGCAAAATTATAAAAAAAGCAAAATAAAATGAATTGATGATATTCCAAGCCACTGGAATGAGGTATCAATTAGAGGAAGTGTAAATATTATTAGAGGTAATTCAAGTTTTACAAAAGACGATTTAAAAAACAAAGGGAAATATGTTGGATTACAATATGGAAAAGTTTACAAAACAGAGATAATAGACTCAGAGTTTCATTTTTATGTTAGTGATAAATTTTATAAAACCTCACAAGCTGTAAACAAGAACGATATTATCATTGTTTCTACTTCTGAAACAGTGGAAGATTTAGGACACACATCATTTTATAACAGAGATGATATTGGACTTATTGGCGGAGAACAAATATTACTCAAGCCATTAAACAATATCAATTCTAAATATTTATTCTATTTATCTAAAATTTTCCGAACTCAGTTGCAACCATGTGCTACAGGAATAAAGGTTTATAGATTTAAAATTAGTGATTTGAAACAAATATATATACCTTTACCACCAATAAAAGAACAGGAAAAAATAGTTTTAAATATAGAATATAAATTGAAACTATTAGATGAAAGAGTGAAGAATAATTATGATTTGATTAAAGAATTAGAGTTACTCAAACAATCACTAATTTCAGAAGTAGTAACAGGAAAAATTGATGTAAGAAATGTTGTTATACCTGAATATGAAAAAGTAACTATTTTATATGATGAAGCAGAAGAATTTGATGAAATGGAGGGGATAGAGGATGGGAATTAGAGATACAAAGATGGAAGCAGAACTTGAAAATAATATCATCGAATATCTTGTTTCGAATCAGGGTTATGTATATATAAAACCTGATGAAATGAAGCTTTCTTTTAATAGGAAATATGCTTTTGACAAAGACAGACTTTTAGAATTTATTAAGACATCTCAGCCAGATGAATTTAATACCTTAAGGCTTGATACAGACAGCGGTAAAGACAACTTCTATAAGCAACTGGATACTTCAATTAAGCAACATGGAATTGTTTCTGTTTTAAAGAATGGCATTAAGTGCTATCCATCCTCAGGGACTATCATTTTTTATCATGCCATAGATCCTAAAAGACCAAGTTCTTATAATGAATTTAAAACGAATATTTTTTCAGTTACTAATCAGCTGAGATATTCTGATAAAAATAAAGGCTTAGAACTCGACTTGGCTATTTTTGTAAATGGGCTTCCAATTATAACAATGGAACTTAAGAGTAGAGCTTCTAGCTCAGGTTGGGCATATAAGGATGCTGAAGATCAATATATAAATGATAGAGATCCAAAAGAAACCTTATTTAGTTTTAAAAGGTGCATTGCACATTTTGCAGTTGATGAAAACTTTATTACTTTTGCAACAAAATTAGATGGAAAAAACACAAGGTTTATGCCATTTAATAAAGGCACTACCCTTGGCGGCTCAGGCAATCCTATAAATGATAGTGGCACAATGACAGATTATTTATGGAAAGATTTTTTGAAAAAGGAAACATTGACAAGCTTAATAAGAGACTTTGCTTATATTTCTGTAGATAAAGTCAAAAAAACAGAAACGTTGATTTTCCCTAGATACCATCAATA
Source organism: Mesomycoplasma ovipneumoniae (assembly GCF_038095995.1). NCBI lineage: Bacteria > Bacillati > Mycoplasmatota > Mycoplasmoidales > Metamycoplasmataceae > Mesomycoplasma > Mesomycoplasma ovipneumoniae. The sequence goes on along the minus strand of NZ_CP146005.1, from coordinate 430,386 downwards.
CAGAGTAGTTACAAAACTTGTAGAAGATGTTCGGAAAAATGGAGTAGGCAATAGATATTTAATCCAACACAGTGCAGGTAGTGGTAAGAGTAACTCTATAACGTGGCTCGCTTATCGTTTGGTTGAAGTGGATTATAAAAACCAAAAAGCTTTTGATTCGGTAATAGTTGTTACAGATAGATTGAACTTGGATAAGCAAATCAGCGATAATATTAGGAAATTTATAGATGAACCGAGTGTTGTTGGGCATGCTAGTTCTTCAACTGATTTAAAGAATATGTTGATTGATAGTAAAAAGATTATCATTACAACCGTTCAGAAATTCCCATATCTACTTGAGAAAATTGGAACTGATTTAAAGGGTAAAAATTTTGCAATTATAATTGATGAAGCTCATTCATCACAAAGCGGTAAGGCAGCGGCTTCATTAAATATGGCTGTATCGGGTAGTTTAGGAAATGAAGATGAATTTGAAATAGAAGATAAACTAAATGAATTGATTGAGGCAAGAAAAATGCCTAAAAATGCGAGTTTCTTTGCTTTTACTGCTACTCCTAAGGCAAAAACTATCCAAATGTTTGGAAGTGTATTTGATTTATACTCCATGAAACAAGCTATCGAAGAAGGATTTATTCTTGATGTTTTAAAAAATTATACACATTATGAAAACTATTATAAGATTTACAAAACAATAGAAGAGAACCCTAATTTTGATAGAAAGAAAGCCCAAAGGAAAATAAGAAAATATGTCGAAGGTCAAGAATTTCCTATAAGAGAAAAAAGCGAATTCATGGTGAATCATTTCCTCGCAAATACAGTGAATAAGATTAACGGAAAAGCAAAGGCAATGATTGTAACACAAGGTATTTTAAGAGCAATTGAGTACTACCATAAAGTTAGTGATCTACTAAAAAATTCTAATACTGGTTATGAAGCTTTGGTTGCATTTTCTGGTGAAAAAGAATACAATGGCAAGATTGTAACAGAAACAAGTTTGAATGGTTTTTCTGACAAAGAAACCCCAGAAAAATTTAAGCAAGATAAATATAAGTTTTTGATTGTTGCTGACAAATATCAGACCGGATATGATGAGCCTCTTTTACATACAATGTATGTAGATAAGGTTTTAAATGATGTTAAAGCGGTACAAACTCTATCAAGACTTAATAGGAGTGCTAAATATAAGATAGACACTTGCGTGATTGATTTTGCAAATCAACCAGAACATATATCAGATGCTTTTCAACCATACTATAAGGAAACGAAGTTGGAAAGAGAAACAGACCCTAACAAACTTAATAATTTATTATCCATGCTTGATGCAAAGTATGTTTATGAAAAAGACGAAGTAGATAGATTAGTTGATTTATTTCTAGAAAACAGCCCAAGAAGTTCTATTGATAGCATTGTAGATCAGTCCGTGGAAAGATATATAGCTCTAAGTGAAGAAGATCAGGTTGAATTTAAGAGTGGTGTAAAATCTTTTATAAGAACCTATAATTTCTTAGCATCTATTCTACCTATTGGTCAAGTAGATTGAGAAAAGAAAGTGATTTTCTTTGAACGATTGATTCATAGATTGCCTACACCAAAAGGAGATGATTTGTCTGCAGGAATTTTGGAGTCAGTTGATTTAGAAAGTTATAGGCTAGAAAAGAAAAATACAATTGTTATTATTTTGGAAGATGAGGATGGTAAAGTTGAAGGCTTGGGCATAGGAGCTGGAAAAAAGAACGAAGTTGAGCTAGATACATTAGAAAATATTGTATCTACATTCAATGACATTTTTGGTAATATAGACTGGCAAGACAAAGATAATGTTGCAAGGCAAATAAAAGAATTACCCGAGATGGTAATGAAAAATGAGAAATTCAAAAATGCTCTAAAAAACTCAGATATTGAAAATATCAAGAGAGAGTATCATTTAGCGTTAAGAGAAGTTTTCAGAATTATAATAGTAGATAATAAAGAACTATTTGGACAATGGACAAATAACTCTAACTTTCGGGAATGGTTAAGCGATACAATTTTTGATGAGATTATGAAGAAAAATAAACGGTAAATAGAACCGGCGCCTGAGTTTCCCAGTTTGACGAGATAATTTTAAAAAAGCGTCGGGTTTTTTAAACTAGGACAAAAAAAATTAACAGTTTAATATTATTATAACATCATAGCATATTGCTGTGGTGTTTTTCAATTTAAAATTGATTGAATTCTATAGTTGTTGTATCAAAATATATAATCTGCAATCCCGAGTTTCCCAGTTTTAAGACAAAAATTCACTTTTTAGTGAATATCCCGAGTTTCCCAGTTTTAAGACAAAAATTCACTTTTTAGTGAATATAAATATGAAGAAACACCCGTAAATCGGTGTTTTTTTAATGTAAAACCTTAATTTTATAAGTAGCATTTGGTAGCATTTTAAGTAATTTTATGGTATAATTATAAATTATGAAAAAACAAAAATTAACTAAGTTGGTTTAGTATCGATGTTGCAAAAATTAAGACAAAGGGTTGAATTTAACACTTTAGATCAGCAAATTATATTTAAAAAACACGATGGTGTCCCTAGCGATCCAAACATTTGAAATAGATATGATTTTTACTTTGATATCTTAATAAATCACTAATAAAATTGTAACCAACTTTTACCAAAAAACTTAAAAAAGTCCCTAAAACCGGATACTTTTTTAAAATTACCTTATGAAACTGGGAAACTCGGGAAAATATATAATCTGCAATCCCGAGTTTCCCAGTTTTAAGACAAAAATTCACTTTTTAGTGAATATAAATATGAAGAAACACCCGTAAATCGGTGTTTTTTTAATGTAAAACCTTAATTTTATAAGTAGCATTTGGTAGCATTTTAAGTAATTTTATGGTATAATTATAAATTATGAAAAAACAAAAATTAACTAAGTTGGTTTAGTATCGATGTTGCAAAAATTAAGACAAAGGGTTGAATTTAACACTTTAGATCAGCAAATTATATTTAAAAAACACGATGGTGTCCCTAGCGATCCAAACATTTGAAATAGATATGATTTTTACTTTGATATCTTAATAAATCACTAATAAAATTGTAACCAACTTTTACCAAAAAACTTAAAAAAGTCCCTAAAACCAGATACTTTTTTAAAATTACCTTATGAAACTGGGAAACTCGGGAATATGTACTAATTTATCCCTATCCCGAGTTTCCCAGTTTTAAGACAAAAATTCACTTTTTAGTGAATATAAATATGAAGAAACACCCGTAAATCGGTGTTTTTTTAATGTAAAACCTTAATTTTATAAGTAGCATTTGGTAGCATTTTAAGTAATTTTATGGTATAATTATAAATTATGAAAAAACAAAAATTAACTAAGTTGGTTTAGTATCGATGTTGCAAAAATTAAGACAAAGGGTTGAATTTAACACTTTAGATCAGCAAATTATATTTAAAAAACACGATGGTGTCCCTAGCGATCCAAACATTTGAAATAGATATGATTTTTACTTTGATATCTTAATAAATCACTAATAAAATTGTAACCAACTTTTACCAAAAAACTTAAAAAAGTCCCTAAAACCAGATACTTTTTTAAAATTACCTTATGAAACTGGGAAACTCGGGAAAACCAGATACTTTTTTAAAATTACCTTATGAAACTGGGAAACTCGGGAAAATATATAATCTGCAATTATTTTTTTCAGATCTTCTAAAGTTATTTTACTGTAGTTTAACTCGTTTAAGCATTCACTTTTTATAATTGAAAATCAATATTCAGCCTCCCTATTATCCAAAGAATTTCCTAGACGAGACAACGAAACAGTTCCTCCCATTTTATTTATTTTGTCAATATAGACTTTTGAAGTGTATTGAAATCCATGGTCTGAATGAATAACAAAATCTTTATCAATAGACCTAAATGTCTTTATATTATCCATAACTAAATTAAGATCATTGTTTACAGATAATTTAAAATCTCTGATTTTTTTAGTTTTATGCTCAATTATTACAGACAAAAATACATGGTTTTCCTTAACATCTCTGGGAGCTTTTATATATGTAATATCAGTAGCAAAAATATTCCTATTTAATTTATCATTGTAGTCGCGTTTAACAATATCCGGAAGTGCGAATTTGGTGTTCTTAATTTCGCTCTTTCTTCTTCGTTTTCTAATTTTGCATACTAAATTCAATCTTTTTAAATGTCTTCCAAGACTTCGAGCGTTAATGTCAATATTATATTTCATAGAAATATAAGCACTCAACCTTAAGCGACCATATCTACCTTTGTTATCAAGAAAGGATTTTTTAATTATTGCGTCATTTTTGTGCTCTTTTACTTTTATAACTCTAGTTTTAGATTTTGCCACTGCTTGTCTACATACATTAAAAATTTTTGCAGATTTGCTGTAGGGAATATTTAGTGTTTTGGCTTCACTAAGTTTTGCTGATTTTGATTTATCTTTGTTGGTTTCGTAATATCTCTTAGCTATTTCTATTAATTCTTCTTTTGTAAATTCGTTTCAATCGGGTTCAATTTGTTTTTTAGGTTTGCCACTCCCTGGCTTTCTCCTTGCACCCTTTTTATCTAATAATTGGTCTTGCATACCATTATTATAATATCTAATAATTTTTTTGATTCTTCGAACTAGTTGACTTCTGGTTGTAAAATTTGTATCTGGCGAAATATCATTTATATAATTTATTGTTTTTTTTAATCCAAATTCATTGTAAATTTTATAAATCATATCAAACTCGTCTTTTTTAAAGTGTCTTGACATTAGTATTTCCCTTTTTGTTGCATTTGAAAATTTAAAAAAACTAACACTTTTGGTGTTAGCTTTCTCCTTAAACTCAGACAAAAAAAGCCAACACCTTAGTGTTACTTTTCTTTGTCCTAGTTTATTTCCCGCTTTTTTCAATTTTTTAGCCAAAATTTAATAAGAATTTTTTTACTGATTCACTAAAATATCAAAGTAAAAATCACACCCCTGAGTTTCCCGGTTATGGCTAAAATTCACTTTTTATTGAACACAAATATGCAAAAATACTGCTAAATCCGTGTTTTTTGCCGCTAAAATCTTAATTTTTATTATTTTAAATTTAGCCTTTGCAAAAAAAAAAAAAAATGCTTGGTCTAAAAAAAATTTCTGCTATAATTACACTCACTAAGAATAGTTAATAAATTTTGATATTGAATTAAGGGGGAATTAGTTATGTTTTTTGTCTAAAAAAATCAGAAAATGCAAATTATCCATTATATTTTTAAATATGATGGAATGCCTTAAATTTAACCGTTTAGAAATCTTCAAATTTAGGGCTTTTGGTTATTGTTCTTTCAAAACTTCATATGTTTTTTAGGCTCACTGCAAATAAAAACGAGTTTTCTATTTGCAGTGAGTTTAAATAGTAGTTGTATTTTTTTATGATTTTTGTTATTTTGTCCATAAATTGATTTTTGTCATTGTCTTAAAATAGGTAATTAATTTTTGTCAAAAATCTTAAAAAAGTGCCCAAAACTAATAAACCAGGACACTTTTTTAAAATTATCTCGTCAAACTGGGAAACTTGGAAAAATAAACGGTAAATAGAAACGGCGCAAAAAAAGTTAACACTGAGGTGTTGGTTTTATTGTCTTAGTTTACTAGTTTTATATTTTACCTTTCCCTTGGGAGACCTGTAAATTAACCAAAAATGCAAGCACTTTTGCTTGCATAACAGAATCAAATTTTACAGATTCACTATTTTACAGTTTGCTAACATATTTTTATAGATTTAGAAGATTAAAATCCATTTTTCTTTCTGTCAGATATAGATCATAAGCCATTACTGCAGGAATAAATTACTTGAACATTTTGCAATCCAATATTTTCCATCATTTCAAGTTTTACTTCACCTTTATTTTCGATAGAATCATTTTCTGAAGGTAGAAGAAAACAATTCTTAACTGCTGAAAACTCATGATCATTTATAAATTTTTGATAAGCTAATTGATATAAATATTGTTTTGTAATTGATTCTATTCCTGGCTGTCCACTTGGTGTAATTCCGTATTCCAAATGTGCGTTATAATACTTTGCGTCAAATATAATAAATTCATAATTACCATCATTTTGAAAGATGGATACTAAATCTGGTATTAAAGTATTTTTCGCCTCTTTGCCTGTAATAGTCCATAAAGGCTTTTCAATTAAATCTATTAATTTTTTCTTTTTATCATAACCATCTTTTAAAAGCACTGGAAGATTCAAAGCATCCAAACTATTTTCCAATTGATTGTTCATAATGTGTGAACAAATCTTTTCCCAAACCAAATTAAAATTATTAGTTCCAAACAAAGTTAAGCAATCAAGATCATGAAGACTGCCTTTTTTGTCTATATAAGAATATATGGTCATTAAAAGTAATTGTTTTCTCGTGTTATACTGCAGACCTAGTTCTTTTTCAATTCTATATAAAATATAATCTTCATCGCCGAAATCATCTAATTTCTCATCAGATAAATCTACTTCTGTGATTTCAAATAAATCAAGAAGAGTGGCTTTCTTTAACTCTTTAGAAATCTTTGTTAGTATGCATTGATGAAGCCGAGTAAAATAATCAAAGTCATTGGCAACTCTTTTACGAGTGTGTAATTCGATATAATATGGTTTTTCATTTGATAAAATTGCAAATGATTCATTTATAGTTTTATCCCATAAAATTTCTCCTATTCCATTGAATTCAACAATTTCTTCTGTACTGTTGTAAATTCCATTTTCATAATAATCATTTAATAAAAACAAGATTACTGCCAAAAGATTAAATGAACTACTTTCACTACTATCATTAAACATTTTTATAATCTGTTCGGAAGAATTGTATTTTTCAAGAACTTTTATTATTTGTTTTAACTCATTAGTAGGATTCTTATTGCTTAATAGATACTTTGGATAACACTTAAGCACTCTACCTGCTATAACAATAACTCCAACAAAAGTAAATACATAAAAATATTCATTCTCGCCTACTTTAACACCAGATATCTCTATATGTTCATCTAGTAGTTCATTCATGTTCTTTTGTTTATCAGAAGCTTTTACCGTTTTTAAGACACCATATTCTTTTAATTTTCTAATCAATATAATAGCTTCATCTTCATTAGATTTCAAAATGTTACAAAGTTCTTTTTGAGTATAACGTATTTGTTCCCTTACAAATTCGGAGATCATAGAAAAAGCTCCCCCTAATTATCTGAGCTGTCATTTTTAGGTTCAACATTTTCAATATCGCAACCTGATACAATATCAGTATTGAATATTTCAACACCTTTTTGTTCAAATTCTTTGCAAATTTGAGAATATCTCGTGCTATCATTAGAGCACCCTTGAAATAGTTTTGACCGTTTTTGTTTGGCCGCATCCTCGAATAAGTACATAATCACTTTATTTTTAAATGCACTAATAAATTTTTCTCTATTAATTTCATCTCCTTGCTCAGGAATTATAATATCTTTAGAAAGAAAATATGGCCCTAATTGTTTATCTTCGTTTATTTTACAATCAGCAAGGAATTTATTAATAGCTTTTCTCAATTTGTTTCATTCAATTTTTTGTGTCTTATTATCAGAAAGCATAACATATTTTCCATGTAGAGCATGATCATTGTCATCAATTCCTAGATATGTGAAATCCCATCTTCTTTTAAATGCAGTATCCATTGGAAATACACCTTGATCAGCAATGTTCATAGTAGCCCATATAAACATATTATTTGGTATCTTTATAAACTCAAGTTTTGATTCTTGCACTCCTAGTTGTTCTGATAAATATCTTCTCATGTCATTAGTGGTTGCAATTTTATATTCACTTACACCATCACTATCTCTATCCAATAGTTGAAAAATATCACCAAATACTGCAGCAACATTTGCTCGATTAATTTCTTCTATTAACAATACAAAAGGTCTAGGATTACCGGTCATCGCATTTTTTAAGGCTTTAACAAGAACTCTCATAAATGGACCAGGAACGTATTGGTATGAAATATCTTTTTTTCTAGATTCTGGTTTATATAAGTTTACATATTGTCTAATATCTATTCCAATATTTCGTCCTACATTACTATCAGTGGCAGCAGTACCTTTTAATCTTCTGATAGTAAAGTCCCCATCTATGTATAAGCCTAACAATACCGGTAATCTATTAAGTCCGCGAACCTTAAATTTATCAAACAATAAGTCATACTTTTCTTGAGCTGACTTAGTTGTGTCTGTTAATACAGAAAGAATATATTTATCAGTAACTGTAAGATTTTGGAAAGAATCATCAACCATTACAGGCTTATATGTGCCAACAAAGTTTGCATATGAATAGTCTGGATGAAAAGTTACTCTCTCATATTGATCTTGATTATTTTCTCCTAAAAGCTGTTGCAAGTCATTATTTAGAGTATAACTTTTACCAGTACCAGGTGCTCCAAAGATAATACGATTTCTAGGAATTAAACTATTATATGAAGTTAAAAACACATCTTCCATATCTTTTTTGTTTTCTTTATCTTGGCTCTGTTTATCCATTTCTAAAGATATGTCTTCGTTTGAATGGGTTGCTTCCAACATATCATTCTCTATATATTCTACAAATTCGTCTTTTGTGAATTTTCTATTTCCTAATTTGTATTCTTTCTTCTTTTTATCATATAAAATATTCATATAATATCTCCAATTACAATTTTTGCATTGCATTTTCGACAATATTCTTTCTACAAACAGAATACAGTCCAATGTTAGCCATAAAATAACCTAATTTTGCTTTTTAAGTTAAAAAAGCACGAAAAATCAGAGACTTTTTTAAAATTATCTCATCAAACTGTGAAACTCGGGACTAATTTATTAAAAATATTTTAATTTGCATTGCAAATTTAAAATAAATCACTTTTACTTTAATATTTCTAATTATTCATTAAATATTGATTGACGATACTCATCAGTTTGCTTATACATTTCAACATGAATATCAACTCTTATTGTATTTATTCGATCAAAATTATCAATAAAAACTGTTTTTAAGTCGTCAAAAGATTTTATTTCGTACTTTTTACTATTAAAATCAAAACTAAATGGCTTTAATTTATTGAGTTTATCCTTTCTTTGTTTATACATATCTTTTTTAAAATCACTAAATGATTTGTATTTATCACCAAAAATCATTTTTAAAACATGAGAATCACTACCTTTGACAACTCCTTCTGGCACATCAGTTTGTTTATTTGATTTGGCAGAAATATAAGGAATCATCCCGCCATAATAACCTTTTTCGGCAAGAAGTTCAAATGCAACCCTTCTAAAATTGAGCCCACCAGAGACTCCTTCTGTATTTTCAAGTATTCCAAAATATGGTCTAAAGAAATTTACTGTATAGTAATTATTATGCCCGAATGATGTAACCCAGTCTCCTCCAACATTCGCACCAACAATATTTTTGTCAACTAAATCGTCAATTGAATTTATCGAATTAAATTCAGAACTTCCAACTCAAGATAAAGTATCATTTTTTGTAAAACCGCCACTTCCGAGTTGGATTTTTCTATAATCTCTAGTGTCTGATGGCTTTTTTGCAATTATTGCCTCAGCTTCTGCTAAATCTAAAAGATAAATTATGTCAAAAAGATTTTTATAGTATTTTTCCAAATCAGCTAAATTACTAAATCTTTCTGGACTTGAATTACGGACTAATTGCTGACCACCTCCGTATTTTTCAATAAAATTAAAGGCTAAATCTCCAGGTTCGTCACTGTAAGGTGCCTGAAACATTCCTCGTGCAAAGGATTCAGCCCGATGACCAAATCGTTTTCCATATCCATCAAGCAAAATATCATTATCAAAAGTATGAGTACTTTCATGTGAAAATATCGATTTTGCGTATTTTGTTAATATTTTTGTGCCATCAAAATACATAAGTTTTTTATTTTCACCCGGAACAAAAGCAGCATAATTTTTATCTCTTAATGATAATCAATGACCAACAGGCAAAGAATAAGCTTTAACGCCAGGTTCGTTTTTTGGACCAAAAGTATCATAAACATCAACTATATGATTTTGCATAGTTTTTTTTGATTTTTCATTTAAAATTCGGTATAAAACATCATAGTAACCTTGAGCCGCCTCAGCAAATTCTCTGATTTGTGGTTTTAATGATTCACTTGAAGAAAAATATTTGGAAAATAATCCCGAAATATTGCTATTTGTTGTAAAAATGAATCAAAGAGTATTTTGGTCTTTTACAGTCAAAAGTGGCAAAAGTTTATTAGCTTGTTCTTCTTGTTTGAATCTTTCGATCATTGGCTTATTTACTGATGTATCGGATTTACTTTCGACTTTTGTAATATAAGCTTTTGTCAGTGAATCAAAATATTTGTCGGGTGTTTGGTCTTTTTGCTTAAATAAATTATAGTTATATTCAATAAAATCGCCAACTGATTTTGGTTTTAAATATTTTGAAAAAGCATCATGATAACCACTTGCAGTTTTGTTAGCTTTTAGATTAATAAAGTCCAATTTTCCAATGTCTTTTAACAAAGATAGACTATCATTTGATTTTCCGTAAATTCCTAGTGAGTACAATAATTTATCTTTAAAATCGGAAATTGAGTATCAACGGTACAAATAATTTAAGCCAATATAGATAGAATTTTTCTCTTTTTCTAAATCTTTTTTATAAAATTCAGTAAATTTAGTGTCACTTAGATCAAAAATATCAATATTATTTGAAACTGAATTAATTATATTTTCCAAGTCATTTTTAACTTCAGTCTCGTGTTGGTCAATAAAAAGTTGTTCTTTTATTGGACTGTTGTCAACAAAATTATTTTGAGTATCAAAAATTGAATTATCAGATAAATTGATATTTTTTAAAAGACTTATCAATCCAGAAACTAATTCAGTTTTTTTATCAGATATTAAAATATTTGGATGAACAATAAATTTAACACCATTATTTTCAAAAGAAAAGTCAATGATTCCGTTATCATTTTGCTTAAAACTGTCTATTTTGAAATCTTCTTTTTGGCCATCACCAAAGTAAATACTTAGTTTGTTTACCTTTGATTTTTCGCTGGCAAGATTTTTTACTAAATTTTTACTGTCATAAAATTCAAATCCAAGTAAATTTTTTCTGTAAAGGTTAGAGTTTTTATCCAATTTATGTGCATAATTCATAATTGTATAACGATCATAAAATGGCAAAAGTTTTGAAAAATTTGCATAAGCAATGCTAAAATCAGACTGATATCCGTTTAAATAGGAAAAATTTAAAGTTTTTAGATTAATATTTTCATTATTTAAATTTTTCCATTTTTTTGCAGCCTCATTAAAGGTGTTTTCATCAACTATATTGAGTCAATCAAAACTTTCATTATCAGCATTATTAACAAAGTTTATATTTTTAAACGACTTTTCATAGTCAAAAAAACTTGACTTATAAAAGTTACCAAAAATTGGCTTTGCATTAAAAAAATTTATCTTTGCATAAATATTTTCAACACTTCCAGTATCAGGGGAATTTGGACTTCCGTTTGTCGAAACCAAACCAATTAATCCACCAGAATTAGCAAATTCGTCAAGGCCACTATTTAAAACATTTCCTTCAATTACAATGTTTTTTAATGATGAATTCACCCCTAATTCAGCAACAATTCCTCCAATTTTATCGGAATTTATTAATTTAGAGGTGATATTTACATTTGCATAAGAATTCTCAATTGAACTTCCTCTTGTTATTATTCCGCTAAGACCGCCTGCAGATTGGGAAGAATAAATATTTCCATGAAAACTTGAGTTTTTAATAATAGAATTATTATCTAGTACGCCGATAATTCCGCCTACGATTTTTGGGCCTTTAATATCGCCAAAAAGATGAACGTTATTAACAGTTGAACCCGATGAAGAATTTGCAATTGCTCCAACTGCAAATTGGGAATTATTTATTGACTTAACTTTGAGATTTTTAAAATTAATATTTTGGATTGTTGCATTATTTAAATTGTCAAAAAGCGGCTTTTCTAAATCATAAATAGTAAAATTTTTGCCTTCAAGACTTTCTAGACTTCCAGAAAAATCAACATTTTCTAAATATGATGTAGAATTGCGACCTATTTCTGTACTTTCTGCAGAAATATCATTTGCTAATTTAAAATTTCCAGAGGGATTTGCGCGAATTTGACTAATTAATTGTTCAAAAGTCGTGATTGCACCTAATTGATTTTTGGTTTTAGGAATATAAACATCAAAAGTAGAACTAACAGTGCCATTATTTAAAATATTTATGAAATTTTGGCTAAATTCACCAATAAATTTATAATAGTCGCCTTCATTTTCAACAGCTTTTACAGTCAGTCAGACATTTTTTTGCAAATCTTCTGAATCTAATTTGATTTTATAGTTTTTTAAATCAGAGTCTAATTTATCAACTGAAAGTAGTTTTACATATTTGCCTTGAGTGTTAAAATGATATAAATTTGCAGAATTTATATTTTTAAATTCAATTTTTGAACCAGTTATTTTTAAAGAAACACTATCAATTTCAGCTTGCTTGTTTTCTAAAAAGGTTTTATCCTCAAAAATAGAAGAAACATTAATATTTTGCTCTGTGTTTTCTAGATTTGAATTATTTTCTTGCCCTGGAATAATTGGTTCTTGATTATCCGTGTCTTTTTTAGGATCATTTTTAGGATCTTTTTTAGCTTCATCACCCTTAGAAGTATCAATCTTAGGATCATTTTTAGCTTCGTCAATCTTAGAAGTATTAGGTTTTTTATCCACTTCGCTTTTACAAGCCGTGATAATTACTATTGGTGATAATGATAGGAAAACTAAACTAGAACTAACCTTCTTTAGTAAAATAAATTGCTTCATAATTTTCCCCAAAAAATCTAAATAATTATAAATAATTGTAGCATAGATATGTAAGAATTATGCAAATATGGAAATTTTGATGTATTTAAATTTGTTTTAACTGTAAATTTTTATTCTTAAATTTTGTCACACCTTTTTTCGAATAAGTCTGAAATTGGTGTACTAACTTAGCCTAAAACCAGACACTTTTTAAGATTATCTAATCAAACTGGGAAACTCCGAAAAAGCATTTATTCACTAATTTATTTAAAATAAATCACTTTTAGTTTAACACTTCTAATTATTCATCAAATATTGATTGACGATACTCATTAGTTTTCTTATTAATTTCAACATGAATAATAACTCTTATTGTAGCTATTAGATCAGAATTTTCAATATTTTCAATAAAAACTTTTTTTAAGTCGTCAAAAGATTTTATTTCGTACTTTTTACTACTAAAATCAAAACTAAATGGCTTTAATTTATTGAGTTTATCCTTTCTTTGTTTGTACATATCTTTTTTAAAATCACTAAAAGATTTGTATTTATCACCGAAAATCATTTTTAAAACATGTGTATCACTACCTTTGACAAGTCCTTCTGGCACATTAGTTTGTTTATTTGATTTGGCAGAAATATAAGGGATCATTCCACCATAATAACCTTTTTCGGCAAGAAGTTCAAAAGCTACCCTTCTAAAATTGAGCCCACCAGAGACCCCTTCTGTATTTTCAAGTATTCCAAAATATGGTCTAAAGAAATTTACAGTATAGTAATTATTATGCCCAAATGATGTTCCTGTCCCTCCAACATTCGCACCAACAATATTTTTGTCAACTAAATCATCAATTGAATTTACAGAATTAAATTCAGAACTTCCAACTCTAGATAAAGTATCATTTCTTGTAAAACCGCCACTTCCAAGTTGGATTTTTCTATAATCACTTGTGTTTGACTTTTTGGCAATTATTGCCTCAGCCTCTGCTAAGTCTAAAACATAAATTAAGTCAAACAAATTTTTATAGTATTTTTCCAAATCAGCTAAATTACTAAATCTTTCTGGACTTGAATTACGGACTAGTTGCCCTTCGTATTTTTCAATAAAATTAAAGGCTAAATCTCCATTATTACCGTTAAAAGGCGCCTGAAACATTCCTTTGGCAAAAGATTCAGCACGATGACCAAATCTTTTGCCATACCCATCGAGCAAAATATCGTTATCAAAAGTATGAGTACTTTCATGTGAAAATACTGATTTTGCGTGTTGTGTTAATAGTTTTGTCCCATCAAAATACATAAGTTTTTTATTACCTTCAGGAACAAAAGCGGCATAATTCTTATTCCCTAATGATAATCAATGATCAAGAGGCAGAGAATAAGCCTTAACGCCAGCATCAGTTTTTGAAGCAAAGCTATCATAAACATCAACTATGTAATTTTCCATAGTTTTTTTCGATTTTTCATTTAAAATTCGGTATAAAACATCATAGTAGCCCTGAGCTGATTCAGCAAATTGTTTGACTTGTGTCTTTAATAAGTCGTTTGAATAACCATATTTGGAAAATAGTCCTGAAATATTGCTGTTTGTTGTAAAAATAAATCAAAGAGCATTTTCGTCTTTTACAGTCAAAAGTGGCAAAAGTTTATTAGCTTGATCTTCTTGTTTAAATCTTTCAATCATTGGCTTATTTACTGATTTATTTGATTTGCTCTCAACTTTTGTTATATATGCACTTGTCAGTGATTCAAAATATTTGTCGGGACTTTGGCCTTCTTCCTTGAATAAATTATAGTTATATTCAATAAAATCGGCAACTGATTTTGGTTTTAAATATTTTGAAAAAGCATCGTGATAACCATTTGCAGTTTTATTGGCTTTTAGATTAATAAAGTCCAATTTTCCGATGTCTTTTAACAAAGATAGGCTATCATTTGATTTTCCATAAATTCCTAGTGAGTACAATAATTTATCTTTAATATTCGAAATTGAGTATCAACGGTACAAATAATTTAGACCAATATAGATAGAATTTTTTTCCTTTTCTAAATCTTTTTTATAAAATTCAGTAAATTTAGCATCATTTAGATCAAAAATATCAATATTATTTGAGATTGAATCAATTATATTTTCGAGATTATTTTTAACTTCAGTCTCATGTTGGTCAATAAAAAGTTGTTCTTTTATCGGACTGTTATCAACAAAATTATTTTGAGTATCAAAAATTGAATTATCAGATAAATTAATATTTTTTAAAAGATTTATTAAACCAGAAACTAATTGATTTTTCTTCTCAGATATTAAAATATTTGGATGAGCAATTAATTTAACACTGTTATCTTCAAAAGAAAAGTCAGTGATTCCATTAGTGTTTTCACTAAAACTGTCTATTTTGTAATCTTCTTTTTGGCCATCGCCAAAATAAACTCTTAGTTTGTTTACCTTTGATTTTTCACGGGCAAGATTTTTTACTAAATTTTGATTTCCATAAAATTCAAATCCAAGCAAATTTTTGCTGTAAAGGCTAGAATTTTTAGCCACTTTATGTGCATAATTCATAATTGTGTAACGATCATAAAATGGCAAAAGTTTTTCAAAATTTGCATAAGCAGTGCTAAAATCAGGCTGATATCCTTTTAAATAGGAAAAATTTAAAGTTTTTAGCTTAATATTTTCATTATTTAAATTTTTCCATTTTTTTGCTGTTTGATTAAAAGTATTTTCATCTATTATTTTGAGTCAAGGAAAACTTTCATTATCAGCATTATTAACAAAATTTATATTTTTAAACGACTTTTCATAGTCAAAAAAACTTGACTTATAAAAGTTACCAAAAATTGGCTTTGCATTAAAAAAATTTATCTTTGCATAAATATTTTCAACTCTTCCATTATCAGGGGAATTTGGCGTTCCGTTTGTGGACACCAAACCAATTAATCCGCCAGAATTAGCAAATTCATCAAGACCACTATTTAAAACATTTCCTTCAATTACAATGTTTTTTAATGACGAATTCTCTCCTAATTCAGCAACAATTCCGCCAATTTTATCGGAATTTATTAGTTTAGAGGTGATGTTTATATTTGCATAAGAATTCTCAATTGAACTTCCTCTTGTTATTATTCCACTAAGACCGCCTGCAGATTGGGAAGAATAAATATTTCCATGAAAACTTGAGTTTTTAATAATAGAATTATTATCTAGCACACCAACAATTCCGCCTACGATTTTTGGGCCTTTAACATCGCCAAAAAGATGAACGTTATTAACTGTTGAACCCGATGAAGAATTTGCAATGGCCCCAACTGCAAATTGTGAATTATTTATTGACTTGACTTTGAGATCTTTAAAATTAATATTTTGGATTGTAGCATTATTTAAATTGTCAAAAAGTGGCTTTTTTAAATCATAAATAGTAAAATTTTTGCCATCAATACTTTCTAGTCTTCCAGAAAAATAAACATTTTCTAAATATGATGTAGAAATCTGGCCTATTTCTGTACTTTCAGCAGAAATATCATTTGCTAATTTAAAATTCCCTGAGGGATTTGCGCGAATTTGACTAATTAATTGTTCAAAAGTCGTGATTGCACCTAATTGATTTTTGGTTTTAGGAATATAAAGATCAAAAGTAGAACTAACAGTACCATTATTCAAAATATTTATGAAATTTTGGCTAAATTCACCAACAAATTTATAATAATTGCCTTGATCTTCAACAGCTTTTACATTCAATCAGACATTTTTTTGCAAATCTTCTGAATCTAATTTGATTTTATAGTTGCTTAAATCAGAATCTAATTTATCAACTGAAAGTAACTTTACATATTTTTCTTGACTGTTAAAATGGTATAAATTTGCAGAATTTATATTTTTAAATTCAATTTTTGATCCATGTATTTTTAAAGAAACACTATCAATTTCAGCTTGCTTGTTTTCTAAAAAGGTTCTATCTTCAAAAATAGAAGAAACATTAATATTTTGTTCTGTATTTTCTAAATTTGAATTATTTTCTTGCCTTGGAATAACTTGTTCTTGATTATCGGCGTCAATTTTACCTTCATTTTTAGGATTATCATTCCTAGAAGCATCATTTTTAGGATCATTCTTAGAAATTTCATTCTTAGAAGCATCATTTTTAGCTTCATCAATCTTAGAATTAGTAGGTTTTTTATCCACCTCACTTTTACAAGCCGTGATAATAACTATTGGTGATAATGACAGGAAAACTAAACCAGGACTAACTTTTTTTAGTAAAATAAATTGCTTCATAATTTTCCCCCCAAAAAATCTAAATAATTATAATAATTGTAGCATAGAAATATAAGAATTGTACAAATATAAAAGTTAAAAAAATCCTTATTTTTACAAGCTATTTTTGCATTATAAGCCCTTAGTTTTTGGTTGTAAATTTTTATTGTTTCATTTTGTCACACCTTTTTTGTAAGTGCTAAAAATTCATATATTAATTTAAGCGTTATTTCCTGTTTTTTGTAGAAAACAAATGATTTTTTAATTTTTTTCAGTTAGAATGAAAAAAATTTTAAAAATGCTTGCAAAAAAAAAAAAAAAAGTAGAATTTAATTAACTACAAAAATCGTGAATGGGGTTTAATGTGGAATACTCACAAAGCATTAGCGCACTTAACATTTTTAAAGTAATTAAAATTTTAACAAAATTGCAAAATAACGGTCTAAAATACGCCCATATTGATTTTGTTGATCAAATTTATGCCCCAAATTTTGGACTAAACTACCAAATTGCAAATTATTTAATAAATTTATTCCCTAATATTGAATTTGATGCACATTTAATGTGCAAAAATTCACTTGAAAAAGTAGAAAAATTAGCTCAAATAGGTTTTAAAACAATTTTTTTACCCGCTGAACAAGTTTCAAAAACTGATTTTGAAAGATTAAATAAGTCTTATTCTAGTATAAATTTTGGTTTAATGATTCAAGCCAAACAAAAAATTGAAGACTTTAGCGAAATAATTTCCTGTTCAAATGTCATTTTATTAATGACAATAGATAAAATTGGCGGAGTTGGCGAGCCATTAAATCAACAACTTCTTTCAAAAATAGGGCAAATTCGCTTAATAAATAAAAAAATTAAAATTTACACTGACGGTGGATTACGCAAGGAAAATTGAATTGAGCTTGAAAAATGAAAAGTTGATGTTGCAATTGGCGGCAGCATAATTTTTTCATATGCAAATTTTTCTGAATTCTCTAGGCTTTGAGGAAAACAAAAAAATGCCCTTAATTAATATTGTTTTGTATTCAACGGTCGGGTTGCTGTTTCTTATTTTGATTTTTTTCATTTTCAAAAGATTATTTGAAAAAACCCCGGACAAACTATCGCAACAAAAACTAATTTCGGTAGAAAAATTCACAATTGATGCTCTTGAAATTATAAATGCCTCTGCAGATGTAAAAGTTATGACAAATTTGCTCTTAAAAAATCGTTTTTCAAAACTAAATTATTCAGTTTTACCTGGTCTTATTGTTAATGAATCAAACCTTTTTTTCGTTTCTAATATTATCAATTATCAAGTTGGTATTGAAAAAATAATAATTGATGAAAACATTAGTTTTTTGAAAAAAGGTAAGATTTTAAAGCAAAATTACTTTTCCAAAAGCCAATTTGAGTCACTTTTTAAATTTCTTGATAAGAAATTTTCTAATTCAAAAATTGTCATTTTAGTTGATGATCGGATTGATTTTAGTCAAATTGACAACAAAACTAGATTTGAAATTTGAAGCCAAGGCGATATTATAAAAAAACTAAGACAAAATAATCAAAAAATTTATGTTCCCAAAAAAATAATTGATTATTTTAGCTCAATTAATAAGTTTAACAAGGAGAAAAATGCTTAAAAATCTGTCTTGATACATTTTAGCTGCCTGAATTATTTTTTTCCTTGTCCAACTTTTTATCTTTTTTATTTACAGAGTTAATCTAAAAATTAAATATTCTAAGCTAAAAATTCCAATTAAACTCGATCTTGAAACGATAAAACAAGACTTTATTAGTAAATATCAGCAAAAATTCATAATTTTACTAATTAAAGATTTTTTCTTAAAGCCTATTTGGATCAGCCAAAAAATAATCAAAATTCCTAATTTTTATTTAGAAAATAACATTTATGGCGTAGTTAATTTGCTTTATTTTTATAACTTTTATCTCTTAAAAAGCAAAAAATCCTTGCAAATTGATATTTTTCTTTTTTCCAGTTTTCTTATAAGTTTTCATTTAAGTTTTTTATTTGCATTTTTAAGCTATTTAATAGTTAGTTTGTGTTTTTTGATTTTGACTGTTTTTGTGATATTTTTGGATTTTTTTCTAAACCGAAAATTTTATTCACAATCATATAAAGAATCAAAGCAAATTTTACTGACAAAATTAGAAAAGGACGAATTTAAAGTGGCCAGTTCATATTTTAAATATAAAAAACTTGCATTTTTGAAGAAGTATTTTTTGTTTTATCCGTTTTTATTACAGAATTTTATCAACAAATTTAATGCATTGGGGAAATAAATGAGAAAAAAAGAACTAAAAAAACAACTTGTTGAATTATATGACTTTGAAATGAAGGAGCTTGAAAACAAAAGTGAAATTGAACTGGAAAAATTACTGCAAAAGTCCAAAAATGAAGCAATTATTTTAAAGAACAATCCAAATAAATTTTTCTACATCAAATCAATGCCAAAACCAAAAGAAATTCAAACAAAAACATCAACCAAAGCAGGGTGAATCGTCTTTTTTGCCTTTATTGGCGTTCTTTTACTTGCGCTTACTTTGTTTATGACACTCGCTTTTATTAATACAGGAGGAAAAAATGGAACTTTTTAATGAAAAAATGACTAAATTTTGCAAAATTACAAACTGAAAACAAGCAGTTCATGAGGGCGTAAGGATCTTAGTTGAAAATAAAAAAGCAACTTACGATCTTGAAAAAGCAATCATGGAACAAACCGCAAAATACGGTGCCTATTATGTACTTGAAGAAGGTGTCGCACTTTTGCATGCGCCAGTTGGCGATTATTGTCTAGAAGTTGGAAGTTCAATTTTAGTCTTAGATCAAATGATCACATTTAATGACCAAAAAGATAAAAAAGCAAAAATTATTATTACTTTGTCTGCGCCAAATTCTGATGATCATATTGGCTTAATTCAAGAATTTGGCCTCTTTTTTGGTAATTCAGATTTTAAAAAAGAAATTTATGCTTCTAGAACAATCAAAGAATTTTATCAAATTATAAATAAATACCGAGGTATAAAAAATGAACATTAAATGCGTTTGTGGTTCAGGATTAGGTTCATCTTTGTTATTAGAGATGAATGTAAAATTTGTCCTTGATAAATTAAATGTCAATTATGACTCAGTTGAACACACTAATATTTCCAGTTTTAATTCCCGCGGGGTTGATTTAGTAGTTATTGGCGCTGATGTTGCCCCAAGTCTTGATTTTGACAAAGAAAAAATGGTAATTTTAACTAACATTTTATCAAAAGAAGAACTTGAATCTAAACTAAAAATAGCCTTAAAACTAAACTAATATGAAAGGATAACTGATGAATTTCGGTCTTTGACTTTTAGGTTTTCTAAAAGACTTTGTCGGCACACCAGCTCTACTTGTTGGACTTTTTACACTAATTGGTGCTGTTGCAATGCGCAAAAAAGTCTCACAAATTATTGTTAGTTCTTTTAAAGTTAGTGTTGGCTTTATCATTTTAGGTGGCGGTGCTGGTGTTTTAGTTAGCTCGCTCAATTCATTCCAACCACTTTTCCAAAGAGTTTATAATCTAAGCGGTGTTATTCCAAATAATGACGCTTTTGCAGGCGCACTCGCCCAGAGTTTGCCAAGTATTGCAACTTTAGGATCGCTAATTATGGTCATTGCAATGCTTTTAAATATTATTCTTGCAACTTTTTCAAGACTAAAATATGTCTATCTTTCTGGTCATGTTCTTTATTATTCTTCTTTAATGCTGGCGGCTGTTATGTACACTTCTGGCTTTGATTTCCAAAATAGTTCAGCAGATTTTGCAATGGCCCTAATTGCCGGAGCAAGTATTTTAGCCCTTTATATGGTAATCTCGCCTGCTGCTCAACAAAGATATATGCGCCAAATTACCGGCACAAACGAAATTGCCCTCGGCCACACCGGCGGATTTGGCTATGCTCTTTCAGGTCTAATTGGCGAGTCAATTGCCAAAATTTCCAAAAAAACACTGCTCTCAACAGAAGAAATTAAATTTCCCCAGTCACTTTATTTTTTTCGAAACACCTTAGTTTCAATATCTCTAACAGTTTTTCTTTTTTACATTTTTGCCTTTTTGCCAGCAGGAATTCTTTATGAATTAGGAAGGTTTGATCCAGCTGCCGATGCTAATGTAATTGAAATTTTATCTTCAAAAAACTGAGTTGTAACTATGATAATTTCGGCTTTTACTTTTACTGCCGGAGTTGAAATTATTCTTGCCGGAGTTAGATTATTTGTTGGCGAATTAGTGCCGATGTTTAAAGGTTTTTCGGACAAATTGATTAAAAATGCCAAAGTCGCTGTTGACTGTCCGGTAGTTTTTCCCTACGCACCAAATGCAATTATTATTGGCTTTATTTCCTCTTTTTTAGCAGGAATAATCGGACTTTTTATTACATTAGGGCTTGGCTATGCAGCACTAATTCCGGCAATAATCCTTCCAGGACTAGTTCCACATTTCTTTTTAGGGGCAACTTCTGGTGTTTTTGGCAACGTAAAAGGTGGAATTTGGGGCGCTATTATCGGACCTTTTGTTGGCGGACTGATTATTACATTTATTCCGGTATTTTTTGCCCTTGGAAATTGAACACCGCTTGAGACTAACTCACTTGGTGATTTAATTACCGCCGGCGGAGCCACAAAACAATCCTTAATTAGTCTAAACTGAGGCGATACAGACTATTTTATTGGCTATATTCCCGGAATTCTTGGCTTTATTCCTAAAGTTGGAAAATATGTAATTTTAGGCTTTGGCATTTTAGTTTACTTGATTTTTATTATCGACGGAGTTATTAAAAAATACCATGGAAAACGAGCAAAAACTGCCTAATTTAAAGCTTTTTTTAGCAACAATGCGGGCAGTCGCCCTTGATTCAATTAATAATGCTGGCGGTGGTCATATTGGAATGGCCCTTGGAGCAAGTGAAATTTTTTATAGCCTAGTTGGTCAAAATTTAAATTTTAGCCCGCTAAATCCAAAGTGAATTAATCGCGATCGCTTTGTTTTATCAGCCGGGCATGGTTCAATGGGGCTTTACTCACTTTATCATTTAATGGGCTTAATTTCGCTTGAAGATATTAAAAATCATAAACAACTTGAGTCAAAAACACCTTCGCATCCCGAGGTTGACAAATTAGAATATATCGATGCCTCAACTGGGCCGCTTGGCCAAGGAGTGGCAATGGCTGTCGGAATGGCCTTAGCCCAAACAAGACTGGCCCAAAAATTCAATCAACCCGACTTAAAAATTATTGACCATTTTACTTATGTCTTATGTGGCGATGGCGATTTTCAAGAAGGTGTTGCCTTAGAAGCACTCAGTTTTGCCGGCACAAATAAACTGTCAAAATTAATAATTGTCCACGATTTTAATAACATTCAAATTGATACAACCGCTAGTTTTGTTAATAATCTTGATTTTGCCAGTTTTTTCAAATCAATTGGCTTTGATGCGATTATTTTAAAAGATAATCAAGTTGAAAATATCAATTTTGCCCTTGAAAAAGCAAGAAAATCTGACAGACCTGTTTATATTCAAGTTCCAACTATTATTGCCTTTGGAACAGAATTTGCCAATTCAACCAAAGGGCATCATGGATCAGTCAGTGCTAAAAAAACCTATGAATTTAAAGCTAATTTGGGGTTGAAAAATCTAGAGCCTTTTGACTACGACAAAAAAGTCTATGAAATAGGGGCTGATTTATTAGTGCCAAAAAATCAAAAATATCTTGAGTGACAAAAAAATTTTACTGTTTACAAACAAAAATATCCACTTCTTGGCCAACGATTTGAAAACTTCCTTAAAAACAAAGAACTTTTTAATTTAGAAGGACTGACTTTTGCTAAAAATAACTTAGCAATCCGCGATTATGTTGAGCAAATTATCCAAAAAATTGACAACACTGACTTACTTATTTTAGGTGGGTCTGCTGACCTAGGGGTTGCAACTAAAACTAAATTTAGCGGCCAAAAACTAATTAACTACGGAATTCGTGAGTTTGCAATGGCTGCAATTAACAACGGAATTTCACTTTATGCTAATTTTTATACAATTTGTTCGACTTTTTTAGTTTTTAGTGACTATGCAAAAGCCGCACTAAGGCTTGCAAGTTTAATGAACCTGTGTCCAATTTACATTTTTTCGCATGACTCATATCAAGTCGGCGGCGATGGGCCGACCCATCAACCTGTTGAACAACTAGCAATGCTAAGATCAATTCCAAATTTTTTAGTAATTCGGCCTTGTGATCAGTTTGAAACAATTTTTGCCTTTAATTACGCCCTAAATTCCAAAAAACAACCAACTGCAATTATTACAACAAGACAACCCTTAGAATCTTACAACAAAAATCCTGAAAAAATTGACTCAGCTTACTATATTTACAAAACTGAATCAGCTAAAATAAATATACTAGCTTCTGGCTCTGAGGTTCAGCTAGCCAAAAAACTAATTGATAAATTAGGGCAAAGTCAAATTTTTGCTAATTTGATTTCAGTTCCAATTTTACAAAATTTAGTTGAAAATCCACTGTTAATTAAAAAATTAGAATTAGAAAAGTTGCCTATTTTTGCCATTGAAGCTTCAAATGATCCTTTGTGATTTAAATTAGCTACTGTCCAAAAATTTTCTGGACATTTTGCCAGTGGCTTTGGCGAGTCAGCACCAGGAGACGTTGTTTATGAATTAAAAGGTTTTAATGTTGATTATTTATTTGAAAAAGTTTTAAAATTTTTAGAAAATAAGTAAAATTAAAATCAACATAAAAAAACTGGTTTCATAAAACTCTCTAAAGTTAGATTAATATTAGAAATTCAGACAGGTTAACTAATGCCTGTCTGAATTTTATTCTGACTAATCAAAACAAAAAAATACTGAAATTTAAACCAAAATATTCTTGTTTTGCTTATATTTTATTAGCTTATAAATTGAAACTATAAGCACACAAATTTCTCCTGAGTTTGCCGGTTTGATGGCAAAAATTCACATTTTAGTGAATAAAAATATTCAAAAATACCCGTAAATCCGTCTTTTTTGAGGCAAAGTCTTAATTTTTATTAGTTTAAAATTAACCCTTTATAAAAAAAAAAAAAATGCTTGGTCTAAAATAAAATTATGTTATAATAAAATTCAATTAAGAATAAATTAATAAATTTTGTATTGAATTAAGGGGGAATTAGTTATGTTTTTGCCATAAAAAAATCAGCCAGTGCAAATTATCCATTATATTTTTAAATATGATGGAATGCCTTAAATTTAACCGTTTAGAAATCTACAAATTTAGGGCTTTTAGTTATTGTTCTTTCAAAACTTCATATATTTTTTTAGGCTCAATGTAAGTAAAAACGAGTTTTCTATTTACATTGAGTTTAAATAGTAGTTGTATTTTTTATGATTTTTGCCAGTTGGTTTTTAAGACTAAACAAGTCTTTTAAGTTTTGTAAAGTTGAACTTAAGTTAATTTCCTTAGTGGAAATTTCAAATTTTTTGACTAATTGGTCAATATCAGTTTTGTCGCTGCTAATATCGCGAATAGGCATAATAAGACCTAAATGCGAATTAGGGAAAGCTTTTTTTCCTAAAAACGCAACAAGTGCAGAGTCAACTTTACCAGAAATACCAAAAATCACGCCTTTTTTATTTGTTTTTTTAGTCTTGGCAATTCATTTTATAATATAATTTATATAATTATTTATTTGTACATTATTTTTCATAATTAGAATAATTTCTTGTATGATTATAGTGCAAAATAAATTTTTTAGTATAAAATTTCATATAAAATATACAATTTTTCCAGGAGGATATAGATGGCTTATCAAAATGATGCCGCTCAATTATTAAGATCAACTAAATCATGAGCAAAAATATTATTAATTATTCGTATAGTTAAATTTGCTTTAGGTCTTATAACACTTATTGTATTTATTGCTGGATTTTTTGGTGCTGTAGGTCAGGCCAGCACCGACCCAAAAAATATTGAAAAAGCAGTTTCAACACTTTTAGAATCAGCCTCGGCTACAGCTGTAATGCTTATTTTTTGGGTTATATTATCATTTGCTTTCTGAATTTTATTAATTATTTCCCCTTTTAAATTAAAAGATCTACCAGCGCGAATGAACCTAAAAAACGCTCACTTTATTTCAAAGTTTAAGCGAATTTTCGTACTTTCTATTGTTGCAATTTTTATTCCTTTCATTAATATAATTTATCTTATTATGCTTAGATCATTTATTTCAAACTCAGAAAAAGAAATTATTGAAGATTCTCTTGATTAATTTTTTGTAGTACATAAGACAAAAAATTTTTTTAAAATTAAAATAAAAAGGTGAAATTTCACCTTTTTATTTTAATTGAATAATATTGGAAATTATTTATGTCTTATTAAATTTAAAGATTCAAGATATTTTACTACTTCACCTTCGGTATCAAATTGCAAGGCTTCATTTGCAATTTTTACCATTTGTTCGTAATTTAGGTCAGAAATTAGTTTCTTTACTTTTAAAACACTACTTGTTGAAACTGAAAATTCATCAAGACCAAGACCTAATAAAAGTGGAACAGCATTGATATCACCGGCCATTTCACCGCACATTCCAATTCATTTTCCGTGTTTATGAGCAGCATCAATTGCCATTTTGATTAATTTTAAAAGTCCAGGGTTTAAAGTTTGGTATAAATAGGCAACTTTTTCATTCATTCTATCAGCGGCAAAGGAATATTGGATTAAATCGTTAGTTCCAATTGAGAAAAAGTCAACATATTTTGCAAATTGATCAGCATGAATTGCTGAAATTGGAATTTCAATCATAATTCCAATTTTAATGTCTTCACGTTTTGCAACTTTTGGATTTTCTTGACTAACTTCTTGATAAACTTGCTCAAAAATTGCTTTTGCGGCAAAAAATTCATCAAGAGTTGCAACCATTGGAAACATAATTGCTAAATTTCCAAATTCAGATGCCCGAACTAATGCCCGAAGTTGAGTTTTAAAAATATCGGTTTTGTCAAGTGACAATCGAATTGCACGATATCCTAAAAAAGGATTCATTTCTTTTGCAAAATCAAAGTATTTTAAGGTTTTATCACCACCAATATCAAGCGTTCTGACAACAACTTTTTTAGGATTTTGACTTTCAAGTACGGCTTTATAGCTAAAAAACTGCTCATCTTCAGTTGGCCAATTTTGGTTATCCATATATAAAAATTCAGAACGGAAAAGACCAATTTCATCAGCATTTACTTTTTTGGCAGCATATGAATCATCAACTGAACCAATATTTGCAGCAATTACAACTTTTTTTCCGTCAGCACTTTTTGATTCTTTATTTAAATAGTCTTGAAGTTTTGCTTTTTCATTTTCGTATTCTTGTTTTAAAATTTCAAATTCTTTAATTTCACTTTCACTTGGGTTAAGAATTCCTTGCCCAAGATCACCGTTAATTGCTAAAATATCACCAGCTTCAGCCTTTTCAAGGATATCGCCAATACCTAAAATTGCCGGAATTTCCAGACTTCTAGCCATTATTGCAGAGTGAGATGTTTTTGAACCAATATTTGTGGCAAAACCTTTAACATATTCATTTAATTGAGCAGTATCAGAAGGCTTTAAATCATCAGCAACAATAATTACATCTTCATCAATCGCGCTAAGATCAATTATTTCCAAATTTAGGATGTTTTTTATTATTCTTTGTGAAGCATCTTTAATATCAACCGCTCTACCCATTAAATATTCATCACCAGTTTCAAGTAAAAAATTAGTATGATTTTTGGCTGTTTCTTTTAAGGAATATGCGGCTGAATATCCACTTTTTATCAGATTTATTGTATCATCTTCCAAAACCGGATCAGTTGCAATTAAAATATGAGCATCAAGAATTTCAAGTTCATCTTGATTAAGTTTAGTTGCTAATTTTTTAATTTTTTCAATTTGTTCGACAGATTTTCGCACTCCGTCTTGAAAAATTTTGATTTCAGCATCAATATCAGTTATTTTTGCATCACTAATTTCAATTTTTTGTTCAGTAAGTTTAAAAACTTTTGCTATCGATATTCCGCTAGAAGCACCAATTCCTTTAAATTTATATGAGCGAAATTTTGACATTATAGACCTCCGATTTTAAAAAAATTAATTAAATTATAAAATATTTTGCCTAAAATACAAATAAATAAATCTTATTGACTCAAGAATTTATTAGTTAAGTCTAAAAGTTTATTTTTTTCCCAAATAAATTTAACTAATTTTTCGCGATCTGCTTGAGTTAATTTGATATCTTTTGTTTTAACTTGTCCAAAAATATCAATTTTTACAGGCAGAGAAAAAAAATCATCCCTAATATTATAAAAAGACTCAACTCAGCAATTTAAAAGGTGGAAATTTTGTCTTTGATTTAAAATATCAAGCAAAATTTTGGACAAAATCAGTCCTAGAACTCGACTGTGTGGCGTCTTTCTGATTAAATTTTCAAGTATTTCATTGTTTGTTTGGGCCACATAATCATCAATTTTGTTGATTTTATTAATGGTAGTCTCGTTTTTTTCAATGTTTGAGTCAAGTAAAAATGAATGACCATGGTCGCCTAATACTAAAAATTCATTATCTTTTGTAATGTTTAAATTTAAATCATTAACAAATAAATTTGCATGCATGTTTTCTAAATTAGGACCAATTCCAAATACTTTTTTGCCAATAAGTCCGCTAGCAAAACTAAAAATTTTACATAAAATTGAATTGTTATAACCTAAGACAAAAGCAATTCCGTTAAAATTAGAGTGTCGAACTAAATAACCAATTTTATAAATTTTTTCTGAATTTTCAAGTGCAAGATCAACTAGACTCATTCCAGGAACTAAATTTTGGGCTGGATCAATTATCAAAATATTTGCCTTTTCTAAAGAGCCATAATCTTCCAAAAATACTTTATTTTTGTATCCGCCTTGTTTTATTATTAGATTTAATTCCTTAATAATTTGATTTGTTTTTATAAAATTTTCGTCAATTAGTAAGAAATCAACATCTGTTTTTGCCAAAATTAAGTTATAAATTAAATTTATGCTAGTATTTGTAACTCCGATAATTCCAATGATCATATTTTATCCTTTTGTAAAAAATATTTTTTAACAGTTTGTGGTATAATTACTTAGTATTTAACACAGTCGAGCTTAGACTCTAATTTTAAATTTTCACTATTTTATTATACTATAAATTAGTAGAAAAGTAGAAGAGGTTCGTTTTGCTACAAGTCAGAACAAACATTTTTAGATCAAATCAATATTTTAAATTTTTATTTAAATTAAGTTTTAAAAAGAAAGCAGTATATGTTTTTATTATTCTTTCTTTTTTAACGACAGTAATGTTGTCCTTAATTACAAAATTTTACGCAACTGAAACAAATTTTAGTCTTTTTTCATTTATTACCCTTTTTATAAATCTTTCATTAACAATAATTATATCATCCTATATGTTTTTATCTATTTTTAAAGATTTAGCAACTCAAAGTCTTGATATAATTACTTTCACAAAACCATATTCTCGTCAATATTTTATTGCGACAAAAATCTTATTTTTAACATTTTTTGGACTTATTTGGTCAGTTTTCATTGATTTTTTATTAATAGGATTTTATTTAATTAATTATTCATTTTTTGACCAAGTAAATACACCTTTATTATTTGGATTTTTATCGCCATTTTTTTCATTTACTATTTTTGGCGGAATTACAGTAATTGTTAGTCACAAATTTAGTTCAAAATCATCGCTTGCTATCGCTATTTTTTCATTTGCGCCTTTTATTTTAATTGGCTCAACAACAACTTTTAATTCAACCTCAAGCATTAATAGATTTGCTGAAATTCTCAATTTAGAACATAATGGCTATGATTCAAAAACAATTGCTGATGTCGAAAAATTTTACTTAAACGACAAGCAAGATCGCTTTTTTATAATTCCAAAACAAGTTGACAACCCTAATTTTACCGATCGACAAATAAATTATATTCAACAAGCATGAAATGACTCTTCAGCAGCAGCCCAAATCTGGCAGGTGGCTTCTTATTTATTAATTCCTTATCAATTAATTAATATTTTTGAACCAAAAGACCGTGATGCAATCGAAAATGCTGCCGGAAATCAGGATAGTTTTCTTAAAAATTACATTTATGCAAACAATTTAGAATCAAAAGAAAAAAATTACCTTCTCTCAACAGTCCCTAGTCTTCAAAGATATAAACTTTCAAATAACCAAGAAGTAATTTTAGTTCCCGGAGCTCTTAAAAATGACTCGCATTTTGAAGATCTTGAAAATCGAGAAATAATTTATGCTAATGAAGATGCTTCTAATTTTGATAAAATGCTTCCTCAGGACGCCCAAACTTTTGGACTTACATCTGATCTTGTTGGTAAATTAAAGTGAAATTTAATAAAACAAGTTGTTTCATCTGAAGTTTTTAGCAAATACGCACGCACCTTTTTTGAAGGCTTTACAGAAGAAAATACCCAAAAAGATATTCTTGAAAAAATTTCTGCGGCAATTTCAACTGACAAAGAACTTTTAGATTTAGTTGATGAGCAAAGTGTTGTTCTTGCAAAAAATCCTGACATAACACAAATTGAAAACCAAGTTCAGAAAAAAATATATTTGGCTACCTCATTGATTTATTGACTTTATTTTAATAAACAAAATAGCTTTGTTCTTAATAATTTATTAAAAAATGACAAAAATACTTTTGATCCAGTGCCATTTTTTGTCAAAATTGACCAACAAAATTATCAAATCGGCGGATTTTCATCATTTAGCGCCGAACAAAGACTAGTTGATAATAGAGTGATAAAGAGATTCAATTTAGCAAAAAGCAACAATTATTTATTCCAACCAGTTTTACAAATTATGGAAATAAAATCTAATCATCACGTTGTAATTAAAAATTTTTACCCGCTGATTTGAGCATTTATTTCAATAGTTTTAGTTTATTTTATCTTTCGAATTTATACTAGAAAGGATTATAAATAATGTCAAATTGAGTTTTGGATGTTAAAAATTTAACAAAAATCTACCCTAAATCCGAAAAAGGGGCAAAAAATGTCACTTTTAAGGTTAAAAAAAACACAATTCATGCCTTTATTGGTGAAAATGGAGCGGGAAAAACAACTGTTATTAAGTGTATTGTCGATGCATACCAAAATTTTACAGGAACAATTCTTATTAATAATTTTTCAAATAAACTGCCAGAAGCGAAAAAATTTATTGGTTATGTTCCCGAAAACTCAATTTTTCCACCCGAACTAAATTCATACGAATTTTTGTATGAATTTGGGCTAATGTCAAAAATGAACTCTAAGTTAGTAAAGCAAAGAATTGATTATTATTTAAAGCTCTTAAAAATTGAAGATTTAGCAAAATTAAAACCATTTAACTTTTCTTCAGGTCAAAAAAGAAAAATTATGCTTGTTCAGTCTTTGATTCATGATCCAGAACTAATAATATTTGACGAGCCTTTTTCAAACCTAGACCCTTCAGCGCGAAGTGAATTTTTAGCAATTATTAGAATTTTGCACAAACAAGGGAAAACAATTTTCCTTTCAAGTCATAATTTGCAAGAAATTGATTCTTTAATTGATAGTTTAACACTAATAAATAAGGGAAAAATTTACTACTGTGGTCAAAAAACAGAAAATCTGCAAAAAATGTACCAAAAATATATACTAAACACGGGGACTACTAAATAATGTTAAAGAAAAAATTACTGATTTTAGCTACATTGCCAGCGTCTTTTTTGTTTATTTCTTGCAGCGGAATTTATAATTTTTACGAATCGCAACCAAAACCTGAGAATAAATCATTGCTTACAAATCTTAAATTTCAGGAATTTGTTAATTCAGTTTTTTCTAATAATGAACTTCAAAAAGATGACTATATTTCAAACCAAATTAATCTAAATTTACCAAAATTAACTAGCGAATTAAAATATTCTCTTATTTTTTCAAGACCATATTTTAGATTTTTCAAAGATCAATACACCGAAACACGCGAAAATTCGCGCTTTACAATCCATTCATATCTATCAAAAAATTGACTATTTTTACTTGAAAATATTGACAAATTATCTTTTATTTTCAATCCTTACACCGGTCGATTTGTAAAAAATGCTAATGAAGAAAAAATAAATTTGCTAAAAGATACCAAAATCAAAATTACAAATAAAAATTTTGATTTTATTAAAATTGATAGAGAAGCTGATCAATTTGATAAAAATAGCGTTTATTATTTAATTTTTGACAAAAATAAATTTATTAGATTTACTGTTTTTGAAACTAATAACGAATTAAAAACAAAACTTGACTATAATATGTTTGTGCTTGAAGATCAAATTGCTGATAATTTTTCTTTTGCAAATGCCATTGAAAATTGAGTAAAATCTGAAGAACAAAAGTATTTCAAAGATAAACTCGAAAGCGCGCGCGAAAATCTAACCGATGATTTTAAAGGAAAAAAGGCCGAATTAGAAGACAAAATCGCTAAATTTAAACGCTCAAGCGGGCAATCACTTGATTCTGAAGATGAAGAGGACGAAGATGGAGGAGGGAATTTTTGTAGCATTAATAATTTAGAAGCATGTTCAGAAGATGCAAAAGCCTTCTTACTAAAAAGTCTAACTCGTCGAGGATTTGGTAGAACGCGACGAAACGTTAGTGTCACAAATTTCCAAGACGTAGATAGTAATTCTAATCAAAATAACTCAAGTCAAGAAATTTCCGATCTTAATTTAGAGCTTGCCGAACTTGAAGAAAAGTATAAAAATGATCTTGCAAATCTTGACAACACTGTAAAAAATCAACTATTTAATGAAAAAAATGATCTAACTAGCTCTAATTTTTTCTCAAATATTACTACTGATATTTCTTCATTTAATTCGCCTTATAAATTTCACAAATACAGTTTATATTCAATAGATTTGGAAAAAGGTAGCGATATTGGCACTAAACCTGAAGAATCACCAAAGAAAAATTCAACTTTTATGGACAATTATTCTAAATTTATTGATGAAAAATTGGACATTAAAATAAAAAATGAAACAGCTGAAGAATTCAATAATCGCCGTGTTTTTGAGTTTATTTTTCAAACTATTTGACCAAATAATGAAAATAAAAAAGTCCAATTTTTCAATGCTTACTATGCAAAAGAAAACATTGAAAAATTAGAGTCTAAATGAAAAAAAATTCAAGAAAAATTAAATAATACTGATTCTCAAGATTTTGAAGCCGCAATTGAAGAATATAAAAACTTTGTTGATACAAACTGACTTTTTATTCTTGAAAGACTTGACAAACTTAGACTTGATTTTTATAAATGATACTCATTTCCTGATCAATTTGACGAAGATGGTAGTCTAAAAGTTGCTCATAGTGATGAATTTAAACAGCTTGTTAAAGACCAAGAAGATCTTACAGAACCTTTTTATTATGCAAATAAATATCTTGAGTCAATTTCTGAAGGTGACACATCAAGATTTGTAAGTAATTATAAAGATCTTTATATATTAAAGCAAAACACATTAATAAATTTAAGAGTTGATAATTCAGGCTCAGAGCCAAAAGTAAGTCTAAATCCTTTTGTATATCATTTTCCTAAAACAAAAAATAAAATTTCGGCCAAAGTTCTTACCGAAATTTTCCACCAAGCACTTTATCATGCCTCTCAGGAAGCTTATCATGATTTTGAAAATGATTTTGTAAAAAAATTCCGTTATAATTTGCCTGCGCAAATGTTTTTTAAGGAAAAAGATGAAAAAAAATAAAAAATTACTATTTTCTGTTAACTTATTAACATTTTTATCAGCTGGTTTTTTAGCTAGTTGTGCCCAGCCAACTAATCAGCCAACTAACTATCAAGCTAAATACGAAAAATTTGCAAAAAATGATGTACTTCAGCAAGAAAAAGCTGAGCCTTTTTTAGAAAACAGTATTATCAATCAACTTTTAGATAAAA
Source organism: Mesomycoplasma ovipneumoniae (assembly GCF_038095995.1). Taxonomy (NCBI): domain Bacteria; kingdom Bacillati; phylum Mycoplasmatota; order Mycoplasmoidales; family Metamycoplasmataceae; genus Mesomycoplasma; species Mesomycoplasma ovipneumoniae. Next base: position 397,268 of record NZ_CP146005.1, on the reverse strand, counting down.
TTTATGAAAATGCTGACTCAAAAGAGCAATTAATAAACCGAATTTTAACAATTGACTCTGATAACTATTTAAACGATTTAGCCTTTAATTTAAGCTTTTATAACACAATAAACAACTCACCAAGTGATTCAATAATTGGTGGCTTTGGAAGAGGCAATTCTAACCCTGTTTTGTTTGAAAAAGCTAAATTTAGTGTTAATGAACTATTTGAAAACAATTGACTTTGACTTTTAAAAAATTTGAATTCTGCTGTTTTTGTTCGCGGTCTGGCAAAAATTGACCAATTTCAGCAACAAAATGATGAACTAAATATCGGTCTCAGAAATGAAGCTTTAAAAAACAGTTTTTATCAACCTAATTCAAATAAATTTATTGACATTGCAATTGTAAAATCGCCAGGCGAAATTGATCCAGAGACAAATATTGAAACTAAAAATTATCAAGTTTTTCTTTTAAATCAAGATAATTTTATTTTTAATATAACTATTAAAAAAGAGCTTAAAAACCAAAAAATGCTTAATTTAGAAGCAACTTTAAGTCCGTGACTCCAAATTTACCCTAAATTTATCGGCCAAAAAACTGAAAAATTCCCACTACAAGAATATGCAAGAATTACTACAAACTACCGAAGTGGCGTTGCAGGTGTTAGCGTTCCTCTTGTTGAAAAGCTAATTTTTGAAGAAAATCTTGGTGGAAATGTTTTATATTATACTCTGGTCGATTTCCAAAAAAAGTAAGTTAGTTTATTAAAAAAATTTTATTTTTTTATTGGTTTTTTTTATTTTCATGTATAATTTTAAATCGATAGATAAAATTAATTTTTAGATTCTTTCAAGAAAAATAAAATACCTAATTTTTTAAAAAAAAGGAGTAAAAATGGCATATTTAGACAAAAAAAGGAAAGATGGCTTATTGCAAAGCGACGCATTTTACAATGAGCTCTTTCTTGGTTTGTTTGGATTTGGTTTTTGGTATTTGGGTAGAATAAGTCTAGCAATTATTAGATTTACCTTTACTCTCGTTGGTCTTTTAATGATTTTCATTTCGCAAATGATGTATTTAGGATCAACAGCCCAAGACGAAATTGCAAGAGATGTCCAAATTTTAACAATCACAGGTGGTGTAATTCTTGGTCTTTCTGTAATTTGAAACATAATCACTTTAATTATGATTTTCACCGCTGATCTTCGAGATGGAAAAAGCGTTAAAATTGTTCACTGAGGAACAGAAGTTGAAGATAACCCTGAATTAGAAAACGAATTTGACAATCCTCCTATTGAACAACCTGAACCTGTAAGTGTTGCACCAATGGAACAAGAACCTGCTTTTGATGAACCATTAGATTTACAAGTTCAAACAACTGAAGAAGAATATGTAGAACCAGAAGAACCTGTTTTTGTACAGCCTGAGCCTGAAATTTATGTTGAGCCAGAGCCAGTTTATGAAGAACCTGCTTTTGAGCCAACTTACTACGAAGCACCAGCTGAACCAGTTTATGTTGAACCACAAGTAGAAATAGAACCAGAACCTGTTGTTAATTTAGAAGAAAATCTTGATATTGCAAGACAAATTGAAATTATTAATGCTGAACAAGTTCAAGCAAGTCAATTAAACATTGTTCACGAAATGGAAATTCCTGTTGATTTACACAATTTAAAACACATTCATCACACTACATTTACTATTGAAGAAATTGAGAGTGGAATTGTTGATGAGCACTTTGAAATTCGTGGACAACATGATATCAATTGCCATTCATAAAAAAATAATTAAAAATCGTTATCTATTTTAATATGCGATTAAGAAATATTCCCGATGCACTTGAAAGAATTCAAAAACATAATTTACTAGTTGAAAATCCAATATTTGTTGATGATTCTTGAATAATAGAAGTAGGAATGGGTAAAGGGCAAATGATTACAAAACTTGCTTTTGAAAATCCTTCTAAAAAGTTTTTAGGTGTTGAAAAATTTCCCTCTGCTGCTGTTAAATCTTTAAAATATGTTGATACTTATAATTTAAAAAATTTTTTCATCATTGTATGTGATGCAAAAAATTTATTGTCAATGTTGAACGGAAAAGTAAGTCAGCTATGACTTACTTTTCCTGATCCTTGGCCAAAGAAAAAACACTATAAGCGTAGACTTACTTACAAACTTTTTCTTGATATTTATAAAGAAATACTAACAAAAGACGGTATTCTAAAATTAAAAACCGATAACCAAAAATTTTTCCAATACTCAATTGAATCCTTAGAACAAAATGGTTGAAAAATAATCTACCAGACTAATGATTTACTAAATTCTACCCGCGTTAGCGAAAATGTTATGACTTCTTATGAAGAAAAATGAGTTGGACTTGGTTATAAAATCCAGTATTTAGAAGCCACTTTTAATTAGAACAGTATTTTTCTAATATTTTTTAGACTGCTTTTTATCAAATTAGTGCATTAATTTAAGATAACTTTTTTTATATTTATTTTTCAAAAAAATATAGTTTTTAGGCTATAATTTCTATAACAAAACTTTTAAGCTATATATAATTAATTTAGTAAGGATCACATATTTAAAGTGAAAAAATTCTCAGAAATTTTTGTCAAATACTCCAATAAATTTGAATCAAATAGGATAACAATCGAACCTGTCTATTTTGACTCGCAAATCCCAATGCTATTAAAAGAAGACCTTGCAATCACTGAATATCTTGGCCAAAATAAAGCATATATTAATTTAGGTTCGCGCACAAAAGAATTTACACCTTCAAGATTTCGCAAAATTGCACAAAAACTAGCTAATTACCCACGAGATATCCAAATTGATTTTGATAAATTTCCAAATAGCTTCCTTCGTTATTTAATTGAAGTTGTTGCCTTTGTTCGTTCTGATATTTTTTCCCTAAGAGCAGAATATGATAAACAGCGAACAAAATACCGTGATATTTTAGTTGTCTCGAGTTATTTAGATGAATTAAAACCAATAATCAATAAATACCAAATAATCAATAATGCTGTAAATTATGCTCGCTATTACCAAAATATCCCGCCAAACATTGCCTCTTCAGAGTTTTTAGCAGCTGAAATCCAGAAAAAAATTTCCCAAAACCCTAAATTAACTGTAAAAGTTCTTGGCGAGTCAGAAATCCGTAAATTAGGGATGAATTTACTTTTAGCTGTAAATCGTGGCTCAACTTATGATGCAAAACTTGTTGTTATTTCTTATGATGGACTACCAGGAAGTCAATATAAAACTGCTTTTGTTGGAAAAGGGATAACTTTTGACTCTGGTGGATATAATATAAAAACTGGTACATATATGAATGACATGAAATACGACATGTCTGGGGCAATAATTTGTGCTGCTGCTATTGATGCCCTTTCACAATTTAATCCACTCGCTAATGTTGTTGCCGTCTTACCACTAACAGACAACCGCCTAAATGGTGATGCAAATACACCCGATTCTGTTTGAAAATCAAAAAATGGTAAAACTGTTGAAATTAACAATACTGATGCCGAAGGTCGCCTGATTTTAGCAGATGCAATAACATATGCAATTCGTGAAGAAAATGCAACCGAAATTATTTCAGTGGCAACTCTAACAGGCGCAATTCGCGTTGCTCTTGGCGAAACTTTTACTGGCGCATTTGCTAATGATGATAAAATCTGAAAAAGTTTCAATGAAGCATCAAAAGAAGCTGGCGAATTGATTTGAAGAATGCCACTACATTTAGATTTTGCCCAAAATATTCGTGATTCGAAAGTAGCAGATCTAAAAAACACTGATTTTTCCGGTAAGGCTGGCTCATCATCTGCTGCAATGTTTATTGCCGAATTTGTCGAAGACAAGCCATTTCTTCATTTAGATATTGCCGCGACTGCCTTTGTTCGCAATCTTCCAACTGGTGTAATGGTTAAAACTCTGGTTGAGTACATTTTAACAAAGTAAAAATTCTAAATTAATCTCATTAAAAAAGATAGCACTGGCTATTTTTTTTATAATTTTTTTAACTGTTTTTGGTTAGTTTTCCCGAGTTTCCCAGTTTCATAAGGTAATTTTAAAAAAGTATCTGGTTTTAGGGACTTTTTTAAGTTTTTTGGTAAAAGTTGGTTACAATTTTATTAGTGATTTATTAAGATATCAAAGTAAAAATCATATCTATTTCAAATGTTTGGATCGCTAGGGACACCATCGTGTTTTTTAAATATAATTTGCTGATCTAAAGTGTTAAATTCAACCCTTTGTCTTAATTTTTGCAACATCGATACTAAACCAACTTAGTTAATTTTTGTTTTTTCATAATTTATAATTATACCATAAAATTACTTAAAATGCTACCAAATGCTACTTATAAAATTAAGGTTTTACATTAAAAAAACACCGATTTACGGGTGTTTCTTCATATTTATATTCACTAAAAAGTGAATTTTTGTCTTAAAACTGGGAAACTCGGGTATATTCAGTATCAATAATTGGTAATCATTTTAATTTTTGATCTTCTTGTTTGAATATTCCTACAAATCTAACGTTTGATATAAAGAAATGCTCAGGAATAACTGTCTGGAATTGAACTGCTCCATTATCTTTAAAATCAGGATTATTTGAACTATTAGTTGCTCGAGTTGCTTTTAGCATTGCAATTTGACCACTATCGTTTTGGAAAACAAAACGTCAGTCATCAGTATCTTTAACTTCTGAGTAATCTTGGGTTGGAACTGGAATATTAGTTGTTAGTGTAAAAGTACGGGTGTCACGATCAAATAATGTTTTTCTTACCCGAAGGCCAAATCCACCATCTTGAACTTGTGTTCAACCAAGTGGATTTTGAAGAACTTCATCTTTTGCCTTTTTATTTTCAGTTGTTTTAATAAATGGAGTTTCTGAATTTCGGAAATTAGGTCACCAATTAACTAAATTAGGGGCAATCATTTTTTCGTTGTTTGTAAGCTCATCAGGATTAACAAATAATAAATCAGTTAAATTAGCACTAATAATATTTGATTGTTGCTGAATTAATTCTTTTGGATACCAAAAGTTCAAATAAGCAGTTCCTCAGTCAACAGCATTAGCCCCTACTTTTTCTTTGACAGTTTTTGTGTATTTGTCTTGAATTTCTTCAGGTTTTTTATCTGGATCATTAAATAAATTATTTACAAAATCACTTGCACTATAGTAAGTAACTTTAGTTGGCTGATTTAAAATAATATTTAAATAATCGTTAGTAAGTTTAAAGTTTTCACCTGGACTAACAAATTGATTTGGGTGAACATTTGTTCAACCTTTTCTAACTTTATCTTCCTTTGTTTTATTAAGTTGGTATGAATATAAATTAAGGTTGGTGGTTGGGGTAGGGGTTTTGACTTGCTCTCCTTCTTTAGCTAATCTTTGATTTAAGTAACCTGAAGGGTCAAAAACTTTAAGAGATAAAGCGGAGAGATCTTGAGCAGGGTCTTTTTCTAATAGTTGCCAAAGTGGATCGTTGATATTGACTCAACTACGGAAGGTGTTAACCTGTATTTTGGCAGCTTTACCGTTTTTACCGATCTCAGGGAAAACTTGGGCTTTTATCATACGTGCAACTTTTTTTGATCATTCCGGGATTCGACTTTCAAATCATTTATCATTTAGGTTAAGGTGTTTTGAGAACTTAAGGGGTTTTTTTATTGTGCTTCAAGGAACACCTATTGCACCTTGTAAGATTAGTTTAGGTTTAATTTTTACAATATTTGTAGCTTTTATATCTTGACTTTCTAAAGTATCAGTAGAAGAATCTGACGCTTTTGCTATTTCAATAGGGGCATTAATTAAACGTTTTATATCACTACTTTCGAGGGTAAATGATAACTTTGTTGGTGATTCTACCTTTAGGTCAGTTATTTTAAAGTCTACAACACTTTGGTTCAGTAACGGATTCAATGTTAGCTGAACTAATTGATGCTGAGGATTTGGGATCTGGACGGGTGAAGAAGTAATTAATTCTGGATTCTTAACTTCAATTTTAGACGCTTTTCTAGTAGCATTTTGGGCAATTCCAAGGTTATCATTGACTTTTTTTTCATCCCCAAAGAAGAAAGTGTAGTTTCTAGTAGTGAGAGCCGCTAATTTTGTATTCTTCAACTCAGGCGCTATCACCGGCTGCAGTGGACTCAAAGCCAGTTCAGCTGGATGAATACTCACCGGCACTGAAGATAGCCACTGACTTGTTGGCTTACCAGTTGGGTCAGTCTGTATTGGATTTTTAAATTCCAGTGTAATTGTTGTTGAATTAGCCAAAGGCTGGTCAGGACTGTATTGTTTAGCCCAGCTAGTATTTGATACCTCCGGAGTCTTTGCTAGTTCAGGAATATTTGTTTGTTGTTTGTGGACTACTAGAGTTAGACTCTTATCTGATTTTACCCGGGTAGTTGTATTTCCGTCCACAACATTTTTTACTAAGGAAAGACTAACGCTGTAGACCTCCGGTGAGATTTGCTTTACTGATTCAATTTCAAAAGTGATATTTGGATCAAGATTATTAAAATAATTACTAAATTGCTCACCTAAAAGAATTTCAAGTTTTTGTTTTAAAGTCTGCAAGTCTTCATTTGAACTCTCAGATGTTGAATCTGAACCTTGACTAGTCTGAGGACTGTCTTGGAAAGGAGTCGCAAAATAAGGACTCTCGTCTAGAGTAGAGAAGGTTGATACTTCTACGGCAACTGGTCTTAATTTGCCTTTGAAAAATTCATCTTGATTGATCTCAGGTCTTTTAACTTCTGGGCGAGGCTGGCCTGGAACTTTGTCGTCAATTCAACGGATTCCTGAGTCTTGTCTTGGAGTCTCTGGTTCTGGAGCTGGTTTTTTCTTGTCATAAATTGAATTAGCAAGAATTTGTAAATGACCAAATTTTTCAGCATCAAGAATTAAGGACTGACTTGAAAGGGGTGCATCTTCAACCATTTGGTCTAAATTATTTTTTTGTTTTACCTCAGCTTCTGACTGCCCTGAAGTGCGAACAAAAATTGTCTGCGGACTTGATTGAATTACATCATCAACAAATTTACCAGCATTATCATCAAAGCCAACAACATATTTAATTTTTAGACCAATTATATTACCTTGATCTTTAGAGGTTGCAGCATCATCTTCAATTTCAAATTTAATTGAAGGACGCGCTCCTGAGTCTTGATACTCATTTCAATTATTAGCTAAGGCTGCCTGAGTATAAAAGGCAAAAACTAAATCACTAAGAGTTGAGATTTTACTAAAATTCTGATCTTTAAAAGGAACTTGAGGATTATTATTAGTATCAACAGTATTTCAAAAAGCTGGTTGTTTGGCAATTTTAATTGCTTCTTGGTAATTTTTAAGAATTTTGATCACTTAACTTAATTGTATTTTTCCTATAATAAACTCAAATAATACAAATTTTGAGCTATGTTTTTAAATATGGAAGAATGCATTAAATTTAGGCTTTGTAAAAAAAAAAAAAATGCTTGGTCTAGGAAAAAATTATGTTATAATAACCCTCATTAAGAATAATTAATAAATTTGATATTGAATTAGGGAGGAATTAGTTATGTTTTTGTCATAAAAAAATCAGAAAATGCGAATTTTCCGTCATATTTTTAAATATGATGCAATGCCTTAAATTTAACCGTTTAGAAATCTATAAATTTAAGGCTTTTAATTATGGCTCTTTCAAAACTTCACATATTTTTTTAGGCTCAATGTAAATAAAAATGAGTTTTCTATTTGCATTTAGTTTAAATAGTAGTTGTATTTTTTTATGATTTTTGTTATTTTATCCATGAATTGATTTTTGCCAGTGTTTTAAACTAAAAAAGTAGTTTAAAAATTTCAAATTTTGCTTTTTAAGGTAAAATTTTAGCTTTTTTAGTTTGCCTTATTTTATTAATAACTAGATTTTGCATTCGTGAGTGTTAGATTGAAAATTCAGAGTTTTTGCCTTGATAGTTATTTTTCCTGAGTTTGCCAAAAAAGTTAAAAAGCGCGAAAAACTAAACCAGGACAAAAAAATTAACACTAAGGCGTTGGCTTTTTTGTCCTGGTTTATTACGGGTGTTTTTTCATATTTATATTCACTAAAAAGTGAAATTTTGCCTTAAAACTGGGAAACTCGGCAATATATAAATATGTTGACTGAAATGTTAGAATAAATATAATTATAAATGCATTTGTTAAAGTGAATTTAACGGATTTTTTATTTACATAAAATACCGATAAAGAGTGAAAAACTTGCAATAATGTGATATAATATACAAAATATAGTAATTTGGAGAGAGAAGATGAAAATTTCCTATAAACCATTATGGCATATGTTAGTTGAACGAAAAATGAATAAAGAAGATTTGAAAAAAGCTTCTGGTATTAGTAGCAATATTGTAGCTAGAATGGGAAAAGATGAGAGTGTAAGTTTAGAAACGATAGTAAAAATATGTACCGCACTAGATTGTAAAATTGAAGATGTGGTTGAAATAATAAGGGATACGAAGATTTAAAATGAGTAAGAATCTTAAATTTATAGATTTATTTTCAGGAATAGGCGGATTTAGGTTAGCACTTGAAGAGTTGGGATTAGAATGTGTATTTAGTAGTGAAGTAGACGAACATGCAATAGAAATGTACAAAGCTAATTTTGGCGATAATTCTAAATGTGATATTACACAATTAAATCCAGATACATTGCCTAATTTTGATATTCTTTGTGCAGGATTTCCTTGTCAAGCTTTTTCAATTAGTGGAAAGCAAAAAGGTTTTGAGGACAGAGTAAGAGGAACTTTGTTTTTCGATATTTGCAGAGTATTAAAGGAAAAACAACCTAAAGCATTTATTTTAGAAAATGTTCAAAATTTAGAAAAACACGATAAAGGAAATACTCTATTTATAATGATAAAAACTTTGAATGAATTAGGATATTCTGTTTCATATAAAGTTTTGAATGCTAAAGACTTTGGTGTACCTCAAAATAGAGAAAGAATAATAATAGTCGGAAATAAAGAGGGTAAGGTATTTGATTTTAGTGATATACAGAAACATAAAGTTAGTTCAATGTATGAATTTCTTGATAAACAGGGTGAGTTTGAATACTTAGATGAAACAGACTACACTTTAATAGAAACAGAAAAAATTAAGATGCAAAAATCAGGGCTTATTTTTTGTGGGTATCGAAATAAAAAAATTCGCACAATTGGAGTAAGAAAAGGAACAGAATATTTATCAAGAGCTCATAAACAACCAAACAGAATTTATTCTGCTGAGGGAATACATCCAACAATTACTTCTCAAGAGCAAAGCGGAAGATATTTTATTTATGTTGATGGTAAAGTTAGAAAACTGACACTTAATGAATGTTATAAGTTTATGGGATTTCCAAATGACTTTATAAAGGTTGGGACAAAAGCGAAATTGTATGAAAGAATAGGGAATAGCGTTTGTGTACCAATGATAAGAAATGTTGCTAAAGAAGTAATAAATCAATTTTGGAATGGAAGTGAGGGCAATGAAGTGAATGTGAGTGAGTTTTTAGAAAAAACATATAATGACAGTTTGTCAATTAAGTCCTTAGATGAAATTGATTTAACAGATACTCAGAAAAATTATATTAAGTCAATTGTTGAAAAAGAGGAAACCTTAAAAGGTGTATATACTGTCTTAGTTACAAGTTTAGTATATAAATGTTTGCATATGGAACAAGATATTAGATTACATCAGGCAAATATGGACAATGGTTATAGCGGAAGAAGTTTTGATACTAAATACATTACTCCATTTATGAAACAGAAGCAGTTCTTAGGAGCAATGAAAGAGTCAGGATGACTAACAAGAAGTCTTGAACAGAATATACCATACAACTTAGACTTTCCAGGTAAGATAAATGATAAAGTGGTTAAAGACGCTTTCTTAAAGATTTTAAATGATATCGAAGAGAATGGAGCTAAGCCACAAAATTATTTAATGGGAATCTTTCATTTAAGCATAAAAGCAAGGGAACTTAAATCTGTTAGAGTGATAAACCCGGTAGAAAGAGAATCGAGTTTGAGTATAAATGAGATAATAGATTTGTTAGAAAAACATTTTTATTATAGTTATAAAAGTAGAGGAGCTTCCATATTGCCAGTAGTTGCACTATACAGTGTGTATGAATGTATAACTAAAGAGTTAAAAAGATTTGACGATAAATTTTTACAGCAAATATCATCTCATTATAGTTCTGATAGAAGTAGTTGAAATGCTGGCGATATTGCAGTTATAAACAACGATGGAAGTTTATATGAAGTTGTAGAAGTAAAGTTTGATATAGCACCTGACTATATAATGGTAGATGATGCCTATAAAAAGTTTTGTAATACAACAATACAAAGGTATTATATATTAAGTACATTGGCTCCTAAAGATGATGAATTAGAAATAATTCATGATTTAGTTGAAAAAATCAAAACGGAACATGGGTGTCAAGTAATTATAAATGGTGTATTTCCGACCTTAAAATATTATTTAAGATTGTTAGATAATACAGATTTATTTATACAAAGGTATATTCACAACATACAAACTCATCCAGAAATAAATGCAGAACACAAAATAGCTTGGAATGATTTATTAACAAAAAAATATAATACTAAAGGCAATTAAGAAATAAAAATCTTAGTCGCTTTTTCTATGCTCAAAAACCTAAAGGAATGAAAATGCAATTCTTAAATATAAGTACCATTTATGGTACTTTTTTACTGCTTTAGTCTATAATATAAATAATTAAACATTAATTTTCCCGAGTTTCCCAGTTTGACAAGGTAATTTTAGAAAAGTTTCTTGGTTTATAAAAAAAATTTCGTTATAATAGACTCACTAAGAATGAATTAATAAATTTTATATTGAATTAAGGGATGAATTAGTTATGTTTTTTGCCATAAAAAATTAGCCAATGCAAATTTTTGCACTATGCTTTTAAATGTGGTAAAATGCCTTAAAATTAACCTTTTGCAAAAAAAAAAAAAAATGCTTGGTCTAAAAAAAATTTCTGTTATAATAAAGACACTAAGAATGAATTAATAAATTTTGATATTGAATTAAGGAGGAATTAGTTATGTTTTTGTCTAAAAAATCAGACAGTGCGAATTTTCCATTATGTTTTTAAACATGATGCAATGCCTTAAATTTAACCGTTTAGAAATCTACAAATTTAAGGCTTTTTCTTATGGCTCTTTCAAAACTTCACATATTTTTTTAGGCTCAATTTAAATAAAAACGAGTTTTCTATTTAAATTGAGTTTAAATAGCAGTTATATTTTTTTATGATTTTTGTTAGTGTTTTAAACTAAAAAAGTAGTTTAGAAATTTCATAATTTTACCTTTTAAGTTAAAATTTTACTTTTTTAGTTTGCCTTGTTTGATTAATAAGTAGATTTTTGTTTGTGAGTGTTAGATTTAAAATTCAGTGTTTTTGCCTTGATAGTTATTTTTCCTGAGTTTGCCAAAAAAGTTAAAAAAATCCCTAAAACCGGAAACCTTTTTAGGATTATCTCATCAAACTGTGAAACTTGGGAAAACTATCATAAACTTTTATTGATTGTATTTTAATTAATTGAAAAAAAATTTTAAAATTAAGTAAAAATAAATTTTAAATTTAGTATAATTCTTTTAGTACAAAATGATAAAAATGATAAAAATGGAAAAATCAGGAGGGTTTTATGCAAAAGAATAAGGCAAAAATATTAATTGGTAGTGCCGCTGCAATTGTACTAATGTCGACGGTCTTTGGAACTGTCGCCGGACTTGCTGCTAAAACTAAATATCGCGGAGTTAATCCTACCCAAGGTGTTGTTAGTCAGCTCGGACTAATTGATTCAGTAAGTTTTAAGCCAAGTGTTGCTCACTTTACAAGTGATTATAAAACTGTCAAACAAGCTCTTTTAGGGGACAAAACTTTTAATGCTAACAGCTCTGAGTTTAGCGACTTTGCATCAAAATTCAATTTTTTAACTAATAATGGCCGTAGTGTTCTGGCAATCCCAAACAAATACAAAGTTGTTATTGAAAAATTTGAAGCCCAAGATGAACAACAGCGTTTTTTCCTTTCCTTTCATTTGGAAGAAACTCTTGAAGACAAAAATGTTGCCCGCTCAGCAACAAAGTCAATTTACCTTTCAGTAGTTGATGCCCCAAAGGCGGCACTAGCTCAATTTAGTGGTATTGTTGACTCAAATTTTGCTAATTTGACTCCAAGTCCTCTTTCTCATTTTTCCTCAAGTTCAGTTAGGCCTTTAGCTCTAACTCGTGCTGATGATTTTGCAAAAACATTAAATCAATTTGACTCACTAGAGGAATTTGAGTCTCATTTAAGTAAATTTTTTGACATTCAGGCAATAAAAGCAAAAATTCGTCTTGAACCCCAAGGCTTTGGCTTTGCCAAAGGTGACTTAGAAGAGCCTTTTGTATTTAGTTTTGTTAAAAATCCACAAAACTCAAATGAGTGAGCTACAAGTCTAAATCAACAAGTCCCTGCGGTTCGTTTATATTTAAAAACTGAATTTGGACCTCAGGCAAAAGCGACACTAGCTAACTATAAACATAAAGATGAGTCATTTTTAACTTCAATTGATTTAGTCGCAAGCGATAAGTCTACTTTATTTGCTAATACCAAAGATCTAAGTGATCAACTCGATGTTAATTTGCTTGATGCTTCTGATTATTATATTGATCCAGAAAAGCCTCAGGTTGATCCTTCAACTGGAGTTTTACTTCCTTCATCGCTCAGTTTGTTCCAACGTGATTTATTAAGAAAAGCTTCTGATAAGTTAGTTGATAAATTTTCTTTGTTTCGTTATGATGCAATTAATTTTTACAAACAACTCCAAGAACTTGTAAGTAAGCCATCTGCAATTAAAGATATAATTGATGCCAGCCTAACACGTGGTCTGACTTTTTCTTTTGGTAAATACGATTTACTTTTTGATAATTTACGCGAGCATCTTGATTATGACTTTTTAGTTTCAAATGCTAAAATCCGTCAAAACTCAGTCTCAAGCAAATTATTTATTGAACTGCCAATCAAAATTAAGCTCAAATCTTCAATTTTTGGCGACACTGGTTCAAATATTAAAACTATTTTAGAAAAAACTGTAAGTTTTAAACTTGATAATTTCCGTGATCAAAAAATCGAAGATGCCCTAGCCAGTCTCTATCCTGAACTTAGCGAGCAACTAAAACAATTAAAAGATGCCCAAAGCACCCAAGATGCTACCCAACAACTAGCTGCTATTTCCCCAATTCCGTCTCAGTCAGCTGCCCAAACCCAAGGTGTAACCAAAGAAAATCCTTATGATCTTGCCCAAGGTATTTCAAAGTCTTATTTACTTTCAAAATACGAAATTAAACAATTAATCGACCAAGGAGACTATAAAAAACTAATTAGTCTCTTTAGTGATCCAAATTCTTACAATATTGATTTTAAATTAGGTTCAACTCTACAAAGCCAAAACATACAAGTTCCGACTGAGACAGAAATAGCCAATTTAAATGCAACAATTGACTCAGCTCAGGCATTAAAAAATGCTGATATTTATTCAGTTTCAACTTCAGCATTTAAAAATCGTGCTTCTTTATTTGCTTATTTCCGTTACCTTTTATCATTAGATCCTAAAGAGGCGATCAAAAAACTTGTTAATATTGGAATCCAAATGGGTCTTGAATTTGAAGGCTATCAGGACTTGCCACTAAATCCAACTTTAGAAGATTTAGCAAAAGTAAAAATTAAAACCAAATTTGATAACTACGAGCACTCCCGAGATTTTCTAAGTGAGCAAGATGCCGACCTAAACCAAGACGATTTTGTGGGAACAAAATTTGGACTCAAACTTCTTGATTTTAATGGTTATTTTGCTAATGACATCACAAGCCCAAATCAAGGAATGGCTTTATTTTTACCAGCAAGTCTAGATTTTAACTCAAGTCAATCAACTTCAGGTGGTTCAAACTCAACCACTCCAGATTGAAAAGCTGAAATTGCAAATAAACTTGTTAGTGATAAAAACCAATTAGCAAGCTTACCTTTTGCGATTTGAGACAAAATTATTGGCCAAGAAAAACAACAAGAAAATGATAAAAAACTAACATACAAAATTCTTAAAAACTACCAAGAAGCAATTAAAATTGCTAAACAACCAGCTTTTTGAAATACTGTTGATTCTGATAATAATCCTCAAGTTCCTTTTAAAGATCAGAATTTTAGCAAAATCTCAACTCTTAGTGATTTAGTTTTTGCCTTTTATACTCAGGCAGCCTTAGCTAATAATTGAAATGAGTATCAAGACTCAGGAGCACGTCCTTCAATTAAATTTGAAATTGAAGATGATGCTGCAACCTCTAAAGATCAAGGTAATATAATTGGTCTAAAAATTAAATATGTTGTTGGCTTTGATGATAATGCTGGTAAGTTTGTTGATGATGTAATTGCCTCAAGTCCGCAGACAATTTTTGTTCGCACATCAGGGCAGTCAGAAGCAGAAGTAAAACAAAAAAATAATTTAGACCAAATGGTTGAAGATGCGCCACTTTCAAGTCAGTCCTTAATTCTTGATGCTGAAAAATTTGGTCATTTACAAATTCTTGCTAATTCAATTTATGACAAGAAAAAACCAGCTCCAGAACCAGAAGCTCCAAGAAATCCAGATAATATCCGCTGAATCGATGACAAAGTCCCAGGTCAAACACGTCCAGAGGTAAAAAGACCTGAGATCAATCAAGATGAATTTTTCAAAGGCAAACTAAGACCAGTTGCCGTAGAGGTATCAACCTTCTCTTCTCTAGACGAGAGTCCTTATTTTGCTAGTCCTTTCCAGGACAATTCCCAGACTAGTCCAGCTCCTGACTCAAGCCAGAGTTCAAATGAAGACTTACAAAGTCTAAAACAAAAACTCGAAATTCTTTTAGGTGAGCAATTTAGTGATTATTTTAATAAACTTGATCCAAACATTAGTTTTGAAATTGATTCAGTCAAAGAAGTCTCACCGCAAGTCTACAGTGTTAGTCTTTCATTAGTAAAAAATGTTGTAGACGGAAATACAACTACCAGAGTTAAATCAGATAAAAGTCTAACACTGATAGTACACAAACAACAAGACAACATTCCTGAATTAGCAAAAAGTCCGGAGGTTTCAAATACTTCCTGAGCTAAACAATACAATCCTAACCAGCCTTTGGCAAATTCAACAACAATAACTCTTGAATTTAAAAATCCAATACAGGTTGATGCCACCGGTAAGCCAACAAGTCAGTGGTTGTCTTCAGTACCTGTGACAATTCATCCAGCTTTAATAAACATTTCTCCTCAGGCCGATGTTCTTGACGAAGCAGTAGCGAATGAGATTCTTTCGCGTTTAGAAATTACTAGTTTAATAGAACCTCCCACTTTGGAAGCCTTAAAACAAGCTCTCTCAAAAAAAGAACAACTAAATCAAATCATCACAAGCCTAAGAGGCAAGGTTTCTGAGTCTGTATCTAAACTCATAAGTCCTATAGTTGATGCTTATAAAAGACATGAAACAACTAAGGCGCATATTTTGTCTTTAGCTCATATTCAAAATTCAAACCATTCGCCAATTAAATTGACACTAAATGCTTCAACAAACACTAACTCTGAAGTCAAAGTTGCAAATCTCCAATTGATTAATAATAATACCCTAAAGTTTGACTTAGAAAGTTCAAATATTAAAAGGCTAATTAATGCGCCAATTGAAATAGCTTCTGAACTATCTGACAAAAAATTTGATCTTGAATCAATGAGAGTTCATAACATTCTAAGTCAAGATAATTCAGAATCCGACACACACACACACACACACACAGATGCGCAATCAAACAAAGAAACTTCAACAATTACCTTTATTCAACCAAAATTTATTGTTGAGCGGACTGTTGGGGTGCCATGGAGTACTTCTGAAGTAGTTTTTGCTGCTAAAAAAAATTTACATGACCCAACAAACTTTGATGTATCTAAAGTTAAAGATTCAACCTTTTTTGTCTATGGTTGGCGTGCAATAAAAGTAAATGCTGGCAATTCTCAATCCGCCCAAGTTCCTTACCTCCAAGTCCAACCTCTTTTTGATCCACTTGTTGATATGTTTCCTGTACCTCAGGTTCAAAGTCTAACTAGTCTGTCATTTAAAGTTTTTGATCCTGATGGTTATTTATACCAAAAATTATATTCTAAATCAGCAACAAATGTTGATCTTTATTCTTATCGACTTAATCAAACAAAAGAACAATCAACTCGTAAAGGTTGAACTAACCAACACCCAAGTCAGGCAAATTTTGGCAATAATAATTTTAGCTTGCCTAATAACTATTTAAATATTATTACAAATCAACCAACAAAAGTTACTTTTTATAATGCAAGTGATTTTATTACTGATTTATTTAATGATCCTGATCAAAAACAAGAAGATATTAATGACAAATACACTGATAATGTTAAAGAAAAAGTAGGAGCTAATGCCGCCGATTGAGGAAGTGCTTATTTTAACCTTTGGTATCCAAGAAAACTAATTCAAGAACAATCAAATATAATAAGTGCTAATTTAAATGACTTACTGTTTGTTGATCCAGATGAACTGGAAAAAAATATAAAAATGATTGCCCCGAATTTTACTAATTGGTGGCCTAACTTTCAAAATTCAGAAGTTGCCGAAATTCGCACAAAACATAACGAAGAAGCCTACAAAAAAGTTAACCTTTTACCGCAAGGTTGAACCCAAATTCATGACGGTGGCTATCCACTCAAAGTTCAAAAAACTGCATTTAATCGCGATACTCGTACTTTTACACTTACAACAAATCTGCCAATTCCAACCCAAGACTACTATCAAGATGTCAAAGACACTGATGACTGACGTTTTGTTTTCCAAAACGATAATAATCAAATTGCAATGCTCAAAGCTAATATGCTAAAACAAGGCTCAAAAAATCCTCACTATAAGGATAAAGGTTGAATTCAATTTGAAACAGTAATTCCTGAACATTTTTTCTCAACAAATGTCAGATTTGCTGGAATATTCAAACAAGAAGATAAAAAACTAAAATGACTACCAATTATTGACACTGAATATGTAGTTGATGACCGTTATTTTGGTAATATTATTTCTGATCCTTTAGATCTTAAGAAAGCCCGTGGCCGTGGATTTACTAATAATGCCTTTGGAGATGTATTCAAAGAATTTAACATTCATAGAAAAAAACAATCTTAATTCAATAAATAAATTAAACTAATTAATTAAACACAAATAAACTACCCCTTTGAGTTTTAACCAAAAGGGGTTTTTTATTATTTTAAAATTAACCTTTTGCAAAAAAAAAAAAAAATGCTTGGTCTAAAAAAAATTTCTGTTATAATAACTCTCACTAAGAATAATTAATAAATTTGGATATTGAATTAAGGGGGAATCAATTATGTTTTTGTCATAAAAAAATCAGAAAATGCGAATTATCCATTATATTTTTAAATATGATGGAATACCTTAAATTTAACCGTTTAGAAATCTATAAATTTAGGGCTTTTAATTATTTTTTTTCAGTTCTTTCAAAACTTCATATATTTTTTTAGGCTCAGTGTAAGTAAAAACGAGTTTTCTTTTTGCATTGAGTTTAAATAGTAGTTGTTTTTTATGATTTTTGTCAGTGTTTTGAACTAAAAAAGTAGTTTAAAAATTTCATAATTTTGCTTTTTTAAGGTAAAATTTCATCTTTTTTCCTGAGTTTCCCAGTTTGAAGGCAAAAATTCACTTTTTAGTGAATGCGAATAAGCAAAAATACCCGTAAATCGGTGTTTTTTTACTGTAAAACCTTATTTTTTATTAATTCCGTTTAATTACATTTTTAAATTAATTTTTATGGTATAATTATAAATTATGAAAAAGCAAAATTTGGTTTTATTTAATGTTTGAGGAAACTCGAAAGATAAACTATATAAATATGTTGGCTGAACACAAGGTTATGGCAAATCTCCAAAACGGTGATTTAGTTTAGGAAATGTGCAAAATTTGGAAAAAATTAATCCAAATGCTATTCAAATTATCAAAGAAAAATTGAAATTGTTTTCAAATTTAGATGACATGCATAAAGTCAAGATTGCTTTACTTGATTCTATTAAAAATTCCACCATAATCGAAGGTTCGGTTTTTGTTGGCGGGGAATTAATTGAAAAACTTATTGAAAAGCACAATATTTTTGAATCACTTCCTAAAAGTAGACATAAAAATATGAAAGAAATTTTTAACTACTTAATTTCAAAACGGATCACCGATCCTGGCAGCATTATTAATGCTTTTGATAAAAAGGATGACTACTCAAATCAAATAAATACTTCCAAAAATAGCTTTTATAGACTCTTAGATCTTGTTTTTGAGTCACAAAATCAACTTTTAGACAGTCTTAATAAAATGGTAACGAGTGAACTTGGAAAAAGGGACAGTGAATTTTATTTTGACTCATCAACAATCTATTTTGAGACATTTGAAAGAAATGGATTAAGAATTCCTGGCTATTCTAAAGATGCTAAATTCAAAGAAGACCAAATTGTCATTGGCTTAGCGTGTGATAAAAATGGTATTCCTTTTCATATTAAAGTTTTTAAAGGAAATACCGGCGATTCTAGTACATTAATCCCTTTTGTATTAGATGTTGAATCCAAATATAATATCAAAAATATGACAATAATCGCTGATCGCGGCATGTCAACTGCTGCAAATATTCGATTTCTTGAATCAAGAAACTATAATTTTATTATTTCATATCGTGCAAAGGTAGGGACTCAAAAATTCAAAAATTATTTACTAGATCCAAGGGATTATGTTGATGTAAATGCGGATTTTAAGTATAAAAAAGAAGAATTTTATTCATCTTATAAAAATAAAAGATACACTGAAAATATTAGAAGAAGAATTATTACTTACAGTACAAAAAGAGCGATAAAAGACAGAAAAGCTCGTGAAGAGCAAATCGAAAGTTTTATTAAAAAACAAAATAAAGACGGTTTTATTGAAGTAAACAAATTGTTTGGTAAAAAACCTAAATATTTTAAGGAAATTTCAAACATGAAATTTGAATTAGATCAAAGTAAAATTGACAAAGACAAACAATTTGATGGTTACTATGTTTATGAAACAAATATACTAAATTCAAATGTCTTAGACATAGTTGAAAAATACCAAAAACAGTGGAATATTGAAGCTAATTTTAGAAGTCTAAAAGGTTTGTTGAATATTCGGCCCGTATTTTTAAGAATTGACGAGCACATTCTAGCTCATACACTTTTGTGTTTTATCTCGCTAGTTATTTTAAAAACTATAATATTTAAAATCAACAAACATATTAGTGATAACAAGTTATTTCAAAACAATCAATTAACTGAAGTTGGTCTAGTAACGATGTTGCAAAAATTAAGGCAAAGGGTTGAATTTAACACTTTAGATCAGCAAATAACATTTAAAAATCGAGATGGTGTTCCTAGTGATCCGAATATTTGAAATAGGTATGATTTTTACTTTGATATCTTAATAAATCACTAAAAAAAATTGTAAGTAACTTTTACCAAAAAACTTAAAAAACTGCCTAAAACCAGATGCTTTTTTAAAATTACCTTATGAAACTGGGAAACTCGGGAAAAACATAATAATTCCACTTAATTCAATATCAAAATTTATTAATTCATTCTTAGTGATAGTTATTATAACATAATTTTTTCTTAGGCAAAACATTTTTTTTTTTTTTCCTGAGTTTCCCAGTTTGAAGGCAAAAATTCACTTTTTAGTGAATGCGAATAAGCAAAAATACCCGTAAATCGGTGTTTTTTTACTGTAAAACCTTATTTTTTATTAATTCCGTTTAATTACATTTTTAAATTAATTTTTATGGTATAATTATAAATTATGAAAAAGCAAAATTTGGTTTTATTTAATGTTTGAGGAAACTCGAAAGATAAACTATATAAATATGTTGGCTGAACACAAGGTTATGGCAAATCTCCAAAACGGTGATTTAGTTTAGGAAATGTGCAAAATTTGGAAAAAATTAATCCAAATGCTATTCAAATTATCAAAGAAAAATTGAAATTGTTTTCAAATTTAGATGACATGCATAAAGTCAAGATTGCTTTACTTGATTCTATTAAAAATTCCACCATAATCGAAGGTTCGGTTTTTGTTGGCGGGGAATTAATTGAAAAACTTATTGAAAAGCACAATATTTTTGAATCACTTCCTAAAAGTAGACATAAAAATATGAAAGAAATTTTTAACTACTTAATTTCAAAACGGATCACCGATCCTGGCAGCATTATTAATGCTTTTGATAAAAAGGATGACTACTCAAATCAAATAAATACTTCCAAAAATAGCTTTTATAGACTCTTAGATCTTGTTTTTGAGTCACAAAATCAACTTTTAGACAGTCTTAATAAAATGGTAACAAGTGAACTTGGAAAAAGGGACAGTGAATTTTATTTTGACTCATCAACAGTCTATTTTGAGACATTTGAAAGAAATGGATTAAGAATTCCTGGTTATTCTAAAGATGCTAAATTCAAAGAAGATCAAATTGTCATTGGCTTAGCGTGTGATAAAAATGGTATTCCTTTTCATATTAAAGTTTTTAAAGGAAATACCGGCGATTCTAGTACATTAATCCCTTTTGTATTAGATGTTGAATCCAAATATAATATAAAAAATATGACAATAATCGCTGATCGTGGTATGTCAACTGCTGCAAATATTCGATTTCTTGAATCAAGAAACTATAATTTCATTATTTCTTATCATGCAAAGGTAGGGACTCAAAAATTTAAAAATTATTTACTAGATCCAAGCGATTATGTTAATGTAAGCGCGGATTTTAAGTATAAAAAAGAAGAATTTTATTCATCTTATAAGAATAAAAGATACACCGAAAATATTAGAAGAAGAATTATTACTTACAGTACAAAAAGAGCGATAAAAGACAGAAAAGCTCGCGAGGAGCAAATCCAAAGTTTTATTAAAAAACAAAATAAAGACGGTTTTATTGAAGTAAACAAATTGTTTGGTAAAAAACCTAAATATTTTAAGGAAATTTCAAACATGAAATTTGAATTGGATCAAAGCAAAATTGACAAAGACAAACAATTTGATGGCTACTATGTTTATGAAACAAATATACTAAATTTGAATGTTTTAGACATAGTTGGAAAATACCAAAAACAGTGGAATATTGAAGCTAATTTTAGAAGTCTAAAAGGTTTATTGAATATTCGCCCCGTATTTTTAAGAATTGACGAGCATATTCTAGCTCACACACTTTTGTGTTTTATCTCACTAGTTATTTTAAAAACTATAATATTTAAAATCAACAAACATATTGCTGATAAAAAATTATTTGAAAACAGTCAATTAACTGAAGTTGGTTTAGTAACAATGTTGCAAAAATTAAGGCAAAGGGTTGAATTTAACACTTTAGATCAGCAAATAACATTTAAAAATCGCGATGGTGTTCCTAGTGATCCGAATATTTGAAATAGGTATGATTTTTACCATGATGTGTTAATAAATCAGTAAAAAAATTGTAATTAAATTTTTCCAAAAACTTAAAAAAGTCCCTAAAACTGGATACTTTTTTAAAATTACCTCACCAAACTGGGAAACTCGGGAAACCAGATGCTTTTTTAAAATTACCTTATGAAACTGGGAAACTCGGGAAAAACATAATAATTCCACTTAATTCAATATCAAAATTTATTAATTCATTCTTAGTGATAGTTATTATAACATAATTTTTTCTTAGGCAAAACATTTTTTTTTTTTTTTGCAAAAGGTTAATTTTAAAATAATAAAATCCCCTTTGGTTGAAACTCAAAGGGGAAATTAATTTGTTTAATTAAAATTTAGTTATTTTCTTGGTTTGTGAATATTAAATTCTTTGAAGATTTCACCAAAAGCATTATTGGTAAGGCCACGGGCATTTGCATTTTTTAAGTCTAGTTGATCAGTTGTAATGTTTTTAAAATAACGATCATCGATAATATATTCAGTATCAATAATTGGTAATCATTTTAATTTTTGATCTTCTTGTTTGAATATTCCTACAAATCTAACGTTTGATATAAAGAAATGATCAGGAATTACTGTTTGGAACTGAACTGCACCATTGTCTTTATAACCAGGGGTATTATCTTTAGTAGAACGAGTTGCTTTTAACATTGCAATTTGACCACTATCGTTTTGGAAAACAAAACGTCAGTCATCAGTATCTTTAACAGTTGAATAATCTTGGGTTGGAACTGGAATATTTGTTGTTAGTGTAAATGTACGAGTATCACGATCAAATAATGTTTTTCTTACCCGAAGGCCAAATCCGCCATCTTGAACTTGAGTTCAACCAAGTGGATTTTGAAGAACTTTGTTTTTTGCATCTGTATTTTCAGTTGTTCTAATAAATGGGGTTTCTGAATTTCGGAAATTAGGCCATCAATTAACTAAATTTGGAGCAATCATTTTTTCGTTTTTTTCCAATTCGTCAGGATTAACAAATAATAAATCAGTTAAATTAGCACTAATAATATTTGATTGCTGTTGAATTAATTCTTTTGGATACCAAAAGTTCAAATAAGCAGTTCCTCAATCAACAGCATTAGCCCCTACTTTTTCTTTGACAGTTTTTGTGTATTTGTCTTGAATTTCTTCAGGTTTTTTATCTGGATCATTAAATAAATTATTTACAAAATCACTTGCACTATAGTAAGTAACTTTAGTTGGCTGATTTAAAATAATATTTAAATAATCGTTAGTAAGTTTAAAGTTTTCACCTGGACTAACAAATTGATTTGGGTGAACATTTGTTCAACCTTTTCTAACTTTATCTTCCTTTGTTTTATTAAGTTGGTATGAATATAAATTAAGGTTGGTGGTTGGGGTAGGGGTTTTGCCTTGCTCTCCTTCTTTAGCTAATCTTTGATTTAAGTAACCTGAAGGGTCAAAAACTTTAAGAGATAAAGCGGAGAGATCTTGAGCAGGGTCTTTTTCTAATAGTTGCCAAAGTGGATCGTTGATATTGACTCAACTACGGAAGGTGTTACCCTGTATTTTGGCAGCTTTACCGTTTTTACCGATCTCAGGGAAAACTCGGGCTTTTATCTCATGTGCAACTTTTTTTGATCATTCCGGGATTCGACTTTCAAATCATTTATCATTTAGGTTAAGGTGTTTTGAGAACTTAAGGGGTTTTTTTATTGTGCTTCAAGGAACACCTATTGCACCTTGTAAGATTAGTTTAGGTTTAATTTTTACAATATTTGTAGCTTTTATATCTTGACTTTCTAAAGTATCAGTAGAAGAATCTGACGCTTTTGCTATTTCAATAGGGGCATTAATTAAACGTTTTATATCACTACTTTCGAGGGTAAATGATAACTTTGTTGGTGATTCTACCTTTAGGTCAGTTATTTTAAAGTCTACAACACTTTGGTTCAGTAACGGATTCAATGTTAGCTGAACTAATTGATGCTGAGGATTTGGGATCTGGACGGGTGAAGAAGTAATTAATTCTGGATTCTTAACTTCAATTTTAGACGCTTCTCTAGTAGCATTTTGGGCAATTCTAAGGTTATCATTGACTTTTTTTTCATTCCCAAAGAAGAAAGTGTAGTTTCTAGTAGTGAGAGCCGCTAATTTTGTATTCTTCAACTCAGGCGCTATCACCGGCTGCAGTGGACTCAAAGCCAGTTCAGCTGGATGAATACTCACCGGCACTGAAGATAGCCACTGACTTGTTGGCTTACCAGTTGGGTCAGTCTGTATTGGATTTTTAAATTCCAGTGTAATTGTTGTTGAATTAGCCAAAGGCTGGTCAGGACTGTATTGTTTAGCCCAGCTAGTATTTGATACCTCCGGAGTCTTTGCTAGTTCAGGAATATTTGTTTGTTGTTTGTGGACTACTAGAGTTAGACTCTTATCTGATTTTACCCGGGTAGTTGTATTTCCGTCCACAACATTTTTTACTAAGGAAAGACTAACGCTGTAGACCTCCGGTGAGATTTGCTTTACTGATTCAATTTCAAAAGTGATATTTGGATCAAGATTATTAAAATAATTACTAAATTGCTCACCTAAAAGAATTTCAAGTTTTTGTTTTAAAGTCTGCAAGTCTTCATTTGAACTCTCAGATGTTGAATCTGAACCTTGACTAGTCTGAGGACTGTCTTGGAAAGGAGTCGCAAAATAAGGACTCTCGTCTAGAGTAGAGAAGGTTGATACTTCTACGGCAACTGGTCTTAATTTGCCTTTGAAAAATTCATCTTGATTGATCTCAGGTCTTTTAACTTCTGGGCGAGGCTGGCCTGGAACTTTGTCGTCAATTCAACGGATTCCTGAGTCTTGTCTTGGAGTCTCTGGTTCTGGAGCTGGTTTTTTCTTGTCATAAATTGAATTAGCAAGAATTTGTAAATGACCAAATTTTTCAGCATCAAGAATTAAGGACTGACTTGAAAGGGGTGCATCTTCAACCATTTGGTCTAAATTATTTTTTTGTTTTACTTCTGCTTCGGACTGCCCTGATGTGCGAACAAAAATTGTCTGCGGACTTGAGGCAATTACATCATCAACAAACTTACCAGCATTATCATCAAAGCCAACAACATATTTAATTTTTAGACCAATTATATTACCTTGATCTTTAGAGGTTGCAGCATCATCTTCAATTTCAAATTTAATTGAAGGACGCGCTCCTGAGTCTTGATACTCATTTCAATTATTAGCTAAGGCTGCCTGAGTATAAAAGGCAAAAACTAAATCACTAAGAGTGGAAATTTTACTAAAATCTTTATCTTTAAAAGGAACTTGAGATTGGTTAGTGGTCTCATCTAAAGTGTTTCAAAAAGCTGGTTGTTTTGCAATTTTAATTGCATCTTGGTAATTTTTAAGAATTTTGTATGTTAGTTTTTCTTCGTTGTTTTGGGCTTTTTCTTGACCGATAATTTTGTCTCAAATTGCAAAAGGTAGACTTGCTAACTGGTTTTTATCACTAACAAGTTTTTTAGTAATTTCAGCTTTTCAGTCTGTAGTATTTTGGGTTGAGCTAGTACCTGAACCAGCTGAAGTTGACTGACTTGAGCTAGAATCTAAACTTGCTGGTAAAAATAAAGCCATTCCTTGATTTGGACTTGTAATGTCATTAGCAAAATAACCATTAAAATCAAGAAGCTTGAGTCCAAATTTTGTTCCAACAGACCCGTCCTGGTTTTCTTCAGCTTCTTGCTGGCTTAGAAAATCTTGGGAGTGCTCATAGTTATCAAATTTGGTTTTAATTTTTACTTTTGCTAAATCTTCTAAGGTTGGATTTAGCGGTAAGTCTTGGTAACCTTCAAATTCAAGACCCATTTGGGTTCCAATATTAACAAGTTTTTTGATTGCCTCTTTAGGTTCTAATGATAAAAGATAACGGAAATAAGCAAATAAAGAAGCACGATTTTTAAATGCCGAAGTCGAAACTGAATAAATATCAGCATTTTTTAAAGCCTGAGCTGAGTCAATTGTTGCATTTAAATTGGCTATTTCCTTGTCGCTAGGAACTTGTATATTTTGGCTTTGTAGAGTTGAACCTAATTTAAAGTCAATATTGTAGCTATTTTGATCGGCTAAAAGACTAATTAGTTTTTTATAGTCTCCTTGGTCAATTAGTTGCTTAATTTCGTATTTTGAAAGTAAATAAGACTTTGGAGCACCTTGCCTAATATCATAAGGATTTTCTTTGGTTGCACCAACAGTTTGACTGGCTCACTGCGACTGAATTGGCGAAGTAGCAGCTAATTGTTGGGCAGCATCTTGGGCACTTTGGGCATTTTTTAATTGCTTTAGTTGCTCGCTAAGTTCAGGATAAAGGCTGGCTAGGGCATCTTCGATTTTTTGATCACGGAAATTATCAAGTTTAAAACTTACAGTTTTTTCCAAAATAGTTTTAATATTTGAACCAGTGTCACCAAAAATCGAAGACTTAAGCTTAATTTTAATTGGCAACTCAATAAACAATTTTTTTGAAACAGAATTTTGACGAATTTTAGCATTTGAAACTAAAAAATCATAGTCAAGATGCTCGCGTAAGTTATCAAAAAGTAAATCGTATTTACCAAAAGAAAAAGTTAGTCCACGTGTTAAGCTTGCATCAATTATATCTTTAATTGCAGATGGTTTACTTACAAGTTCTTGGAGTTGTTTGTAAAAATTAATTGCATCATAACGAAACAAAGAAAATTTATCAACAGGCTTATTAGAAGGTTGT
The DNA here is from genome assembly GCF_038095995.1 of Mesomycoplasma ovipneumoniae. Lineage (NCBI taxonomy): Bacteria > Bacillati > Mycoplasmatota > Mycoplasmoidales > Metamycoplasmataceae > Mesomycoplasma > Mesomycoplasma ovipneumoniae. The sequence goes on along the minus strand of NZ_CP146005.1, from coordinate 370,977 downwards.
CTTAATAAATCACGATCCAACAAACTAAGTTGAGAAGGAAGTAAAACTCCAGTTGTTGGATCAACCTGAGGCTTATCTGGATCAATATAATAATCAGAAGCATCAAGCAAATTAACATCAAGTTGAGCAGCTAGATCTTTTGTATTAGCAAATAAAGTAGACTTATCACTTGCCACTAAATCAATTGAAGTTAACAGTGAGTCATCTTTATGTTTATAGTCTGCTAGTGTTGCTTTTGCCTGAGGCCCAAATTCAGTTTTTAAATATAAACGAACTGCAGGAACTTGTTGATTTAGACTTGTTGCTCACTCATTTGGACTTTGAGGATTTTTAACAAAACTAAATACAAAAGGCTCTTCTAAGTCACCTTTGGCAAAGCCAAAGCCTTGGGCTTCAAGACGAATTTTTGCCTTAATTGCCTGAATGTCAAAAAATTTGCTTAAATGAGACTCAAATTCCTCTAATGTCTCAAGTTGATTTAATGTTTTTGCAAAATCATCAGCACGAGTTAAACTCAAAGGTTTAACTGAACTTGAGGAAAAATGAGAAAGTGGACTTGGAGTCAAATTAGCAAAATTTGAATCAACAATATCGCTAAATTGAGCTAGTGCAGCCTTTGGGGCATCAACTACTGAAAGATAAATTGATTTTGTTGCTGAGCGGGCAACATTTTTATCTTCAAGAGTTTCTTCCAGGTGAAAGGAAAGGAAAAACCGTTGTTGTTCATCTTGGGCTTCAAATTTTTCAATGACAACTTTGTATTTGTTGGGAATTGCTAGAACACTACGGCCATTATTAGTTAAAAAATTGAATTTTGAAGCAAAATCGCTAAACTCAGTGCTGCTGGCATTAAAAGTTTTGTCCCCTAAAAGTGCTTGTTTGACAGTTTTATAATCACTTGTAAAGTGAGCAACGCTTGGCTTAAAACTTACCGAATCAATTAGCCCGAGCTGACTAACAACACCTTGGGTAGGATT